>NZ_QKSO01000006.1:0-185169 GCF_003234215.1 Curtobacterium sp. MCSS17_006
GGGAAGGTCGACGGCGTCGCCGGCGTGGGGGGCCTGGGGAAGTTCAGCGGTCTGGGGGGGGGGGGCCGCGGGCTGCCTGGTCGCTCGGTGCGAGGTTCCGTACTCGGTGCGACCTGCTCGCCGCCGCACGGCGTACGGAACCTCGCACCGTTCGGTACCGACGGTGGTCGACCTCGCACCGTGCGAGGTCGTCAGCCGGCGAAGGTCTGCTGTCCGACGACGCCGAGGAGCTCGAGCTTCTGCGCGTCCTCCGACCCTGGAGGCGCCGTGAACAGCAGCAGTGCCTGCGCCTGGTCGTCGGTGTGCAACACCTGGCAGTCGACGGTGATGCGGCCGAGCTCCGGCTGCACGATGGTCTTGTTGTCCGACCAGCGCGTGGCCACCTCGTGCAGGGCCCAGAGCTCGCGGAACTCCGGGCTGCGCGCCTCGAGCTCGGCGATGAGTTCGGTCGCGCGCCGGTCTCCCGGTCCCGCGAGCGCAGCCGTCGCCCGGATCGAGGCCACCACGACGCGGCCCAACCGTTCGTGCTGCTCCGGCGCGTACTTCGCGAGCTCCTCGCCGGTCACGAACCACCGCCACGCCTGGTACCGCCGGTTGCCCGGCAGGTCGACGGAGCTGCCGAGGAGCGCCGCCGCGAGCCGGTTCTCGACGAGGGTCTCGCCCAGGTGGCTGACGACGATCGCCGGGGTGTCCTCGAGCCGGTCCAGCACCCGCAGGATCGCCGGGTCGACGTGGTCGGCGCGGTGCATCCGGGTCGGGGCGTTCTGCCCGGCCAGGTGGAACAGGTGGTCGCGCTCGTCGAGGCTGCACCGGAGGGCCCGGGCGATCGCCGCGATCATCTGCTCGGACGGCTGCGGGCCGCGCTGCTGCTCGAGTCGCGTGTAGTAGTCGACGGACATGCCGGCGAGGGCAGCGACCTCTTCCCGGCGGAGCCCCGGGGTCCGGCGTCGTGGACCCTGCCCGAGACCGACGTCCTCGGGGCGCAGCAGCTCGCGGCGACGGCGGAGGAAGTCGGCGAGCGCGGCACGGTCCATGGGTCGATTGTCGTCCGCTTCCGGCCCGGGTGCCAGGGATCGCCGATCCCCCGATGACCGCGCTCTGGTTGCGTCCCTGTCCACGGAGCATCGTGGTGGTCATGGACATCACGAACTCCACCGTCTTCATCCCCGGCGCGACCTCGGGCATCGGTCTCGCGCTCGCCCAGCGCCTGCAGGCGGCCGGCAGCACCGTCGTCATCGGCGGCCGCCGCCAGGCGCTCCTCGACTCCCTCGCTACCGAGCACGGCTTCGGCACCGTGCAGATCGACGTCGCCGACGCGGCGTCCATCGAGGCCGCCGCCACATCGGTGCTCGAGGCGTACCCGTCGCTCGATGCCCTCATCACCATGTCCGGGATCATGCGCGACGAGGACCTCCGCGACCCCGAGCACATCCACGACGCCCTCGAGCTCGTCCAGACGAACCTGGTCGGCACGATCCGCCTCATCGACGCGTTCCTGCCGCACCTGCTCGCCCAGCCCTCGGCCACCCTGATGACCGTCACCTCCGGTCTCGCGTTCGTCCCGCTCACCGCATCACCGACGTACAGCGCGACGAAGGCCGGTGTGCACGCCTACACGCAGGCCCTCCGTCAGCAGCTCGTGGGGTCGTCGCTCGAGGTGCTCGAGCTCGCCCCGCCGGCCGTCATGACCGACCTGATGGGCGGCGCGGACTTCGGCGGCATGCCGCTCGACGCCTTCGCCGACGAGGTCATGGCGCTCATCGAGTCCGGCGCTGCCCCGGAGATCCTGGTGCAGAACGTGCACCCGCTGCGCTTCGCCGAGCGGAACGGCAACCACCAGCAGATCCTCGAGATGATGGCGTCCCGCGAGCACTGACCCGGCCGGCCCGCCGGCGTTCGCACCGTGCGAGGTTCTGTGTTCGGTGCGAGGCACTACGGCTCGCACGGAACACGGAACCTCGCACCATCGCGGTTAGCTGCAGCCCGGACGACACACTCGTTGAACTCAGCGCGCCTGGCGGATGCGCGCGATGGGTTCGGCCCTGCAGTCCGGATCGATCGACTCGATCGCACGCCGTCGGCGCTCGCGGCGTTCTTCGAACGTGCCTGCAGGTCGCGGCGTCCGAGCGAACAGCGCTTGCCGCTCGGCGTCGCTGAAGATCCTCGGCCCCGGCGGCCATCCAGCATCCGCGCTGAGCAGGGCGCGCCGACGTCCCGCTGTGAGCTGTTCCTCGGTCGGGCCGCGGCGGATCGGTCGTCGTGGTTCGGTCGGCTGCATGGTCGCTCCTCGGTCGAGGAGATCAACCGTAGGAGCATCGAACGGACATCACGAAACATTCCGTATTTCGCTGACGCCAGGCGTGAGAAGGACTACTTCGCAGCCTCGAGGACCGTCCGCCCGAGCCGCACGAAGTCGTCCACACCGATCGCCTCGCCGCGGGCGGTCGGGTCGATGCCCGCCGCCGTCAGGACCTCGGACGCGTGCGCACTGCCACCGAGCACCCCGGACAGGCTCTGCCGCAGCATCTTGCGTCGCTGCTGGAACGCCGCGTCAACCAGCGTGAACACCCGCGACCGCAGGAGCTCGTCCCCCGGGGGCTCGTGCCGGTCGAACGCCACCAGGACACTGTCGACGTTCGGCACCGGCCAGAAGACCTGACGGCTGACCAACCCGGCGGTGCTCCACGCCCCGTACCAGGCGGCCTTGACGCTCGGCGAACCGTAGACCTTGCTGCCCGGACCGGCAGCGAGCCGGTACCCGACCTCGGCCTGCACCATGACGAGCGACCGCTCGATCGACGGGAAGGTCGCGAGCAGGTGCAGCAGCACCGGCACGGAGATGTTGTAGGGCAGGTTCGCGACGAGGTGCGTCGGCTCGACGTCGAGGTCCGCGGCGGCGACGGTCATGGCGTCCTGCTGCACGACGGTCAGCCTGGCGTCCGGCTGCATCGACGACACCGTCGACGGGAGCTTGGCGGCCAGGCGCTTGTCGATCTCGACCGCGGTGACGGGCGCGCCGGTCTCGGTGAGCCCGAGCGTCAACGACCCGAGCCCCGGGCCGATCTCGAGCACCCGTGCCGACGGGGTCACACCGGCGACCGACACGATCCGCCGCACGGTGTTGGCGTCGTGCACGAAGTTCTGCCCGAGCTTCTTCGTCGGGGTGACGTCGAGTTCGGCCGCGAGCTCCCGGATCTCCGCCGGGCCGAGCAGGGCACCCACGACTACTCCTCCACCGTCACGGGCTCGGCGTCCCACGCGCCGTAGACGAGCTCGGTGTTCGAGGCGATCTGGGCCGCGAGCATCGAGGCGTCCGTGCCGAGCGTCTCCGCCATCGACCGCAGGGTGAGCGGGATGAGGTACGGCGCGTTCGGGCGACCACGGAACGGGGTGGGCGTCAGGAACGGTGCGTCGGTCTCGATCATGATCAGGTGCCGCGGGGCGACGACCAGAGCTTCACGCAGCAGTGCGGCGTTCTTGAACGTCACGGTGCCGGCGAACGACATGTACCAGCCGCGCTCGGCGCAGAGCCGGGCGAGGTCCGGGCCGCCGGAGAAGCAGTGGAAGACGGTGCGTTCCGGGGCACCCACGCGGTCGAGGACCTCGACCACGGCGTCGTGCGCGTCGCGGTCGTGGATCGTCAGCGCGAGGTCGTGCTCCTTCGCGATGCGGATGTGCTCCTCGAACGAACGGACCTGGGCGTCGCGGCCGTCCTCGCCGGTGCGGAAGAAGTCGAGGCCGGTCTCACCGATCGCCCGGACCCGCGGCAGCGCGGCGAGCCGTTCGATGCCGGCGAGGTGCTCGTCGAGCAGCCCCTGTTCCTGCAGCACGGGCGCTTCGTTCGGGTGCAGCGCGACGGCCGCCAGGGCCCGGGGCTCCCGGGCGGCGATCGACGCGGACCACTCCGAGGTGGCGAGGTCGGTGCCGACCTGCACGACACCGCGCACGCCGACGCTCGAGGCACGGTCGAGGTGCTCGCGGTACTCGAGCGGACCGTCACCCCCGTCGCCGACACCGTCGGCGATCTCCATGTGGGTGTGGTTGTCGTACACCGGCACGACGAGCGCCTGCGGCAGCGGCGGGTACGTCAGGTCGCGCTTCGAGCCACCGGACGCCCCGTCGCCGCGGGACCGGACGTGCGACTCGGCGTCGGTCACTCGGAGACCTGCTCGATCCGGGGGAACAGCCCGCTCTCGAGCGGCACCACGTCCGACGCTCCCTGCCACTCGTACGCACGGTCGACCCGCTGCTCGGCGACGGACCCACCGGCACCGATCGAGGCCCAGAGCTTCTCGGTCGCCTTCGGCATGACCGGGGACAGCAGGACGGTGACGGTGCCGAGGCCGCGGAGCGCGGTGGTCAGGACCGTGCCGAGGCGCTCGCGGTTGGCGTCGTCCTTCGCCAGGGCCCACGGCGCCTGCTCGGTGATGTACCCGTTCAGGGCGTCGACGAGCTCCCACACGCTCGCGATCGCCTCGTGCGGGGCGAAGGCGGCGATGGCGGCGTCGGCACGCTCGGTGACCGACACGGCCAGGGCGTCGATCGCCTGGTCGGACTCGGTCAGTTCGCCACGCGCCGGAACTTCGCCGTCGCAGTACTTCTGCAGCATCGCGACCAGGCGCGACGCCAGGTTGCCGTAGCCGTTCGCGAGCTCGGCCTGGTAGCGCGCCGAGATGTCTTCCCAGCTGAAGTTGCCGTCCTGCCCGAAGGTGATGGCGCGCAGGAAGTAGTAGCGGAACGCGTCGGACCCGAACGTGTCGGTGATCTCCGACGGCGCGATGCCGGTCAGCTTCGACTTGGACATCTTCTCGCCGCCGACGAGCAGCCAGCCGTGGCCGAACACGCGCTCCGGCACGGGCAGCCCAGCGGCCATGAGCATCGCCGGCCAGATGACGGCGTGGAAGCGGGCGATGTCCTTGCCGACGATGTGCACGCTCGGCCACAGGCGCCGGAAGGCCTCGTCGTCCTCGGTGCCGTAGCCGAGCGCCGTGACGTAGTTGAGCAGGGCGTCGAACCACACGTAGAGCACGTGGTCGCTGTCCCACGGGATCGTGATGCCCCAGTCGAAGCTGGAACGCGAGATCGACAGGTCGCGGAGCCCCTGCTTGACGAACGAGATGATCTCGTTGCGGACGCTCTCCGGCTGGATGAACAGCGGGTTCGACTCGTACAGGTCGAGCAGGCGCTGCTCGAAGTCGGACATGCGGAAGAAGTAGTTGCGCTCGGACAGCACCTCGACCGGGATCGAGTGGATCGCGCAGACCTGCTGCCCCTCGTACGCACCGGTGCCGGCGACCAGGTCGCTCGGCTGCTTGTACTCCTCGCAGCCCACGCAGTAGAAGCCCTCGAACTCGCCGGCGTAGATGAAGCCGTCGTCGTAGAGCTTCTGGAGGAACGCGGTCACACCGCGCTCGTGCCGCTCGTCGGTGGTGCGGATGAAGTCGTCGTTGGCGACGTCGACCGTGTCGAGGAGCGGCTTCCACGCGTCCTTCACCAGCCGGTCGGCCCATTCCTGGGGCGAGACGTCGTTCGCCGAGGCGGTGCGCAGGATCTTCTGCCCGTGCTCGTCGGTGCCGGTGAGCAGCCAGGTGTCGTCACCGCGCTGCCGGTGCCAGCGCGCGAGGAAGTCCGCGGCGACCTCGGTGTAGGCGTGCCCGATGTGGGGCACGTCGTTCACGTAGAAGATCGGCGTGGTGATGCTGAACGAGGACCCGGCGGACATGCGGACCATCCTACGGGCGCACCGAACCCTGATGACGCGTGCGGCGGTGGACTGTGGAGAACCGGGTCCTGGAGGCCCGTGACGGGCCCGCCCCGCGCCTCCAGACCGGCGGACGCGGACGTGACGAGCCCCGCTCAGCGCGCCGCGAGCGCCCCTTCGTACAGGTCCCGCTTCGACAGCCCGGTCGCGTCCGCGACCGCCGCGGCGGCCTCCTTCATGCGCATGCCGGCGGCCACCCGCTCGAGCACCAGGCGCACCCCGTCGTCGAGCGTGGCCTCCTCGGTGGCCTCCGCGGCGCCGGCGACGACGATGCAGATCTCGCCCCGGACGCCCTCGGACGCCCACTCGACGAGTTCGTCCAGCGGCCCACGGCGGACCTCTTCGTACAGCTTCGTGAGCTCACGGCAGACCGCGGCGCGTCGGTCGCCCCCGAACCCGACGGCCATGTCCGCCAGGGTCTCGGCCAGCCGGTGAGGCGACTCGAAGAACACCATGGTCCGCTGCTCCCCCGCCAGGGACTGGAACGCCCGACGGCGCTCCCCGGCCTTGCGGGTCGGGAACCCCTCGAACGTGAAGCGGTCGGTGGGCAGCCCGGACACGGCGAGCGCCATGAGCACGGCCGACGGCCCGGGCAGGGCGGTGACGGTGACCCCGGCGGCCGCGGCGGCCTCGACGAGGGGGAAGCCGGGGTCGCTGATCGCGGGCATGCCGGCGTCGGTCAGGACCACGACGTCCTCGTCGCGGGCGAGCTCGACGACCTCGGCCGCCTTCGCCCGCTCGTTGTGCTCGTGCAGGGCGATGAGCCGCGGACGGTTCTCGATGCCGAGGGCGCGCATCAGGTGGATGGCGGTTCTGGTGTCCTCCGCCGCGACGACCGTGGCGTTGGAGAGGGTCTCGACGAGACGGCGCGAGGCGTCCCCGAGGTTGCCGATGGGCGTTGCTGCGAGGACGATCACGCACCCATTGTCCCCGCACCGCGACCCCGGCGCGGCGACAGCGGCCGCCCGACGCCGCCGCGTCGGCCCGAGCAGCCCCGTCGCAGCGGGGACATGTGGTCGATCCGTAGGATGCTCAGCGATGACCAGCGAGCTGACCGACGACCGCACGGCCGTGCCCGACGGGCCGGTCGGCTCGCGCCTGGACGACTGGTGGGGGCGGGTGCTCTCCACGTCGCAGCGGGTCGCCGTGTGGCGGTGGACGGGTCCGCTCGCGGTGACGCTCCTCGCCGCGGTGCTGCGGCTGGTGAACCTCGGCACCCCCCACTCGCTCGTGTTCGACGAGACGTACTACGTCAAGGACGGCTGGTCGATCGTGCACCTCGGGTACGAGGGCACCTGGCCCGCGAACCCGAGCGGTGACACCGCCCCGACGACCGACGACCGGTTCGTGCGCGGTGAGACGGACATCTTCACGAGCGCCGCGGAGTTCATCGCGCACCCGCCGCTCGGCAAGTACCTCATCGGCCTCGGGATGCTGCTGTTCGGGGCGGACAACTCATTCGGCTGGCGTTTCACGGTGGCCGTGCTCGGCATCGCGACGGTGTTCCTGACCGCGGTGATCGCCCGGTCGCTGTTCCGTTCGACGATGATCGGCACGCTCGCCGGCTTCCTGCTCGCGATCGACGGGCAGGCGATCGTGATGTCGCGGGTGACGCTCCTCGACGGCATCCTGACCTTCTTCGTCATCCTCGGGTTCGGGGCGCTGCTGCTCGACCGTCGGCACAGCCGACGGCGGCTCGACGAGTGGGTCGCCGCCCGCGCCGTCGCCGGCCGGACCACCCTGTGGGGGCCGGTGCTCTGGTGGCGACCGTGGTTGTTCGCGATGGGCCTGGCCCTCGGGCTGGCAGCGGCGACGAAGTGGTCGGGGGTGTACTTCCTGGCGTTCTTCGCCGTGTACTCCGTGCTGAGCGACATGATGATGCGCCGCCGCGCCGGGGTCGAGTTCTGGTCGTCGAGCGCGCTGCTGCAGCAGGCACCGGTGTCGTTCCTGCTGACCGTGCCGATCGCCGCGGTGACCTACGTGGCGTCGTGGACCGGCTGGTTCGTGTCGAAGGACGGATGGGACCGCAACTGGCTGTCCTCGGGCGGCGAACGCTGGACCGGGCTGCTCGCCTGGGTGCCGGACAGCCTGCAGAACTGGTGGCACTACCAGTCGGAGATCTACGCCTTCAACATCGGGCTGCACACCCCGCACTCGTACCAGGCGAACCCGCTGCTCTGGCTCGTGATGCAGCGCCCCACGTCGATGTTCTACATCGGCACGGACGCCGGACAGGACGGCTGCTGGGCGAACCGCTGCGGCGAGGCGATCACCGGCATCGCGAACCCGTTCATCTGGTACGCCTCGGTCATCGCCACGGTGGCGCTGCTCGTGCTCTGGATCCTGCGCCGGAAGTGGGAGTACGGCTTCGTCCTGCTCGGCGTCGCGGCGGGGTACCTGCCGTGGCTGATGTACGTCGACCGGACGGTGTTCCAGTTCTACACGATCGCCTTCGAGCCCTACATGGTGATGGCGCTGGCCGCCGCGATCGGGTTGGTGCTCGGCAGGCGGAGCGACGAACGGTCACGCCGGTCGCGGGCGATCCTGTGGGTCGGTGTGTACCTGGGCGTCGTCGTGCTGGCCTCGGTCTACTGGTACCCGATGTGGACGGCGATGCAGGTGCCGTGGGACTTCGTCCGGTCGCACTACTGGATCCCCAGCTGGCTGTAGCCGGTCCGGCAGGGCTGGCAGGTCTGGCAGGGCTCGCCGCGCTCGTCGCGCTGGGCGCTCTGGTGGCGACCACCGCTGGACTGGAGGCCCGTGGCGGCGCCGCCACACCTCCCTCGCAAGCTCGGTCGGCGCGGCCCGCGTGACGCTTCGCGTCACCGCTGAGCGGTCCGCGCCAGTCCGTCCGTGGTCAGGACTGCGCGTGCAGCGCGCGCTCGATCGACTCGCGGTCCAGCGGGTCGCCGAGCATCGGCGCGGTGTCGTCCGTGCCCGGCAGGACGCCCTGGATCAGGAGCTCCGCGTAGCGGCGCCAGGCGTCCGGGTCGTGTTCGCGGGTGGCGTCGGCGACCGCACCGACCATCGCGGTGAGCATCGGCAGGTCCCGGTAGTCGAAGCCGGGGCGGACGACGCCGGCGGTCTCGGCGCGGCCGATGATCGCGGCGACCTGGCGTTCGAGCCGGTCGCGCTCCTGCACGATGGACGGTCGGGCCTTGCCGGCACGGACGATGGCATCGGCGAGGGCGCGGTCGCGTGCACGGAACGCGAAGACGCCCATCAGGTACACCCGGAGCGCCTCGCGCGGATCGGAGACATCCGCGGCGCGCGCTGCGGCGTCGTTCATCGCCTCGAACTTGGTGGCGAGCAGCGCCTCGATCAGGGAGTCCTTGTCGGCGAACCGTCGGTAGACGGTGCCGACCCCGACGCCGGCCTCGTGCGCGATGTCGTTCAACGTGACGGAGAGCCCGCGCTCCGCGAAGCACTTGCGTGCCGTCTGCAGGATCAGCTCGCGGTTGCGTGCCGCGTCGGCGCGCAGCGGTCGCTCGAGGTCGGACGCGGACTCGGTGGTGCTCACGATCCGACCGTAGTTGCACTTCCTGGGAACAAGTGGATGCCCTCCTTCCGTTTCGGTCTACACTGACCACAAACGGATGCCTCGCATCCGGTTTCGTCACCACCACATCTCGGGAGTGCCCGACGGCGCGCACCTCCACCCCACCCTCCAACCTTCTCGAAGGAGGCTGCCGTGACGGCAGAACACACCGTGCCGACCCCCACCGGGACAGCACCCACGACTCCGGGCACCACCCCCGCCAAGAGCAACCACCGCTGGATCGCCCTGGCGGTCATCGCCCTCGCACAGCTGATGGTCGTGCTCGACGCGACCATCGTGAACATCGCCCTGCCCTCGGCCCAGGCCGACCTGGACTTCGGCACCGACCAGCGACAGTGGATCGTCACCGCGTACTCGCTGGCCTTCGGTTCGCTGCTGCTGCTCGGCGGTCGACTCGGTGACCTGTTCGGCCGCAAGAACACCTTCATCATCGGGCTGGTCGGCTTCGCCGTCGCCTCGGTGCTCGGTGGCCTGGCCGACTCGTTCGGCCTGCTCGTCGCGGCCCGCGCACTGCAGGGTGTCTTCGGCGCGCTGCTCGCCCCGTCCGCGCTCGGCATGCTGACCACCACGTTCCGCGATCCCAAGGAACGCGGTCGCGCGTTCGGCATCTTCGGGTCCATCGCCGGCTCGGGTGCGGCCATCGGCCTACTGCTCGGCGGCGTGCTGACCGAGTACGCCTCGTGGCGCTGGTGCCTCTACGTCAACGTCGTCTTCGCCGTGCTCGGCGTGATCGGCGCACTCGTCTTCATGGAGAAGCCGCCGAAGGTCGAGCGTCCGCGCATCGACGTGCTCGGCGTCATCACCATCACGCTCGGGCTGGTCGGCGTCGTCTACGGCTTCTCGAACGCCGAGACGAACGGCTGGGACTCCCCCGTCACGATCGCCATGCTCGCCGGCGGTGTCGTGCTGATCGCCGCGTTCGTGTTCATCGAGACCCGCGTCGCTCACCCGCTCCTGCCCCTGCGCGTCGTGCTCGACCGTGACCGCGGCGGCTCGTTCATCGCGATCGGCCTCGTCGCGATCGGCATGTTCGGCATCTTCCTGTTCCTGACCTACTACCTGGAGCAGACCCTCGGCTTCAGCTCGCTGCAGACGGGTCTCGCGTTCCTGCCGATGCCGCTGTCGATCATGATCTCGGCGACGCAGATCGGTGGCCGCCTGCTGCCGCGCGTCGGGCCGAAGGTGCTCATCTTCGCCGGTGGCCTGGTCGCCGCGACCGGGCTCCTCCTGCTGCTCCGCACCGACCTGGACAGCTCCTACGCGGGCACCGTCCTGCCGGCGCTGATCGTGATCGGCCTCGGCATGGGCACGATCTTCTCGTCCGCGATGAACACCGCGACGACCGGGGTCGCCCGGGCCGACGCCGGTGTGGCCTCGGCGACGGTGAACACGATGCAGCAGATCGGTGGCTCGATCGGCACGGCGCTGCTGTCGACGATCTTCGCCGACGTCGTGTCGAACAGCCTGTCCGGGCTGACCGCCGCCCCGACCAAGCTGCAGCAGGCCCAGGCCACGCTCGACGGGTACCACGTGGCGTTCGGCATCTCGGCCGGCGTGCTCGTGCTCGTCGCCCTGGCCGGCGGACTGCTCATCAACCGGCAGTCGGTGCGGGTCGAGCGGCTCGCACGAGCCGGGTCCGCCACGACCGGGAGCATCCCCGCCGCAGCGCACTGACGCTGGCGGTTCGCTGCGCGTCTTCGGCCCGTTCCGGCTCTGCCGGGGCGGGTCGTCGTGCGTGTGGGCGGCTGGCGGGAGCTGGGGCGTAGGCCGACGCCGACGCCGACGCCGACGCCGAACGACATCGTCGAGGTCGTACGACGACGACATGGTCGCTCCGTGCACGCGCCGACAGTTGCACGCGCGCGGGTGCGACGGAGTCGATGTCGCACGACGACGACACCGTCGTTCCGCGTCGGCAGCGCACCCACCCCCATCCCCGGTTGCGCCGTGTGTCCACGACTCTGGCCCACGTCAGGGGTGCGGATTATGGTGTGCGACATGGCCCCCGTCCTGACCTCACCACTCGTGTCGACGCAGTGGCTCGCAGACCACCTCGGTGCTGACGAGCTCGTCGTGCTCGACGCCTCGGTGCACACGGTCGGGGCCGGGTTCGACACCACCTGGCTCCCCGGGCGGGACGCCCACGAGCAGCGCGGCCACGTGCCCGGCGCCCGCTTCGCCGACCTGATCGACGACTTCTCCGCCGCCGACGCCGACGTCCCGTTCACCCGCCCCGGCGCCGAGCGCTTCGAGGTCGCCGCGGCACAGCTGGGCGTGACGAACACCTCGACCGTCGTGGTCTACGACGACAGCGTCGGCGAGTGGTCGGCACGCCTGTGGTGGATCTTCCGTTCGTTCGGCTTCGACTCCGTCGCGGTGCTCGACGGTGGTTTCACCAAGTGGCGCGACGAGGGCCGCCCCGTCCGCGTGGGCGCACTCCGCACGCCTGCGACGCCGTCCGACCCCGATGCCGGCGCGTTCCTCGCCGGCGAAGAACGTGCGCTCTGGGCCGACCGCGACCGCGTCACCCGAGCGGTCTCCGGCGAAGAGCCGGCGTCCCTGGTGTTCGCCGCGCCATGGGCCGCCCTCGGCGACGACCACCCGCCGATCGTGCCGGGCAGCACCCCGATCACGGCGGACACCCTGGTGGACCCCGAGACGAACGCGTACCTGCGCGGCGCCGAGCTCGAGCGGGCCTTCGCCGCGGTGATCGGTGCCGACGAGATCGTCACGTACTGCGGGGTGGGCAGCGCCGCGTGCGTCGACGCCCTCGCCCTGACGGTGCTCGGGCACGACCGGGTGAAAGTCTACGACGGTTCGCTGGCCGACTGGTGGCGGCACGAGCAGCTCGCCTCCTGACGGAACCGATCGCGGAACGACGGCCGAGGACTGACGGCCGAGCACGGACAGCCAAGGACTGACGGCCGCGCCGCACTACCGTTGCACCATGAGCACCAGACGCGCGGTCATCCTCGGCGGCACCGGCGGCATCGGCTCGGCCGTCGCGCGAGAGCTCCTCGACGCCTCGGGCCGGGGCGGCGGCGACTGGCAGGTCGACGTGCTCGCACGCCGAGGCGGTCCCGCAGCGGACGCCCTGACCGCAGCCGGTGCCGCGTTCACGCCCGGTGACCGCCGCGACCGGTCCGACCTGCGCGAACTCCTGCGCCCCGGAGCCGACCTGCTCGTCGACACCGTCGGCCTGACCCGCGACGACGCCCAGCAGCTCCTGCCGTTCCTCGACGACGTCGGCTCGACGGTCTTCGTCTCGTCCAGGTCGGTGTACGCCGACGAGCAGGGCCGGCACGCGAACTCGCTCGACAAGCCGGTGTTCGGCGGCGCGGTCACCGAGATCCAGCCGACCGTCACCGCCGGCGACGGGGACCCGACGAGCCGTGACGGCTACGGCGCCGCGAGGGTGGCGGCCGAGCAGGTCCTGCTCGACCACGGTGCCCCGGTCACGGTGCTCCGCCCGTCGAAGGTGTACGGCGTCGGCATCGGCCGCCCGCGGGAGTGGTTCGTCGTCCGCCGTGTGCTCGACGGCCGGGAGCGCATCCTGCTCGCCGACCACGGCCGCGGCGTCGACCACACGACGGCGGCGAGCGGCATCGGTTCGCTCGTCCGACTCGTCGCGGACGCGCCGGACCGCCGGATCCTCAACGTCGCGGATGCCTCGGCCCCGACCGCGCTCGAGATCGTGCGGACGATCGGCGGACACCTGGACCACCGGTTCGACGAGGTCCTGCTCGACGAGGACGCGCCCGCGTTCGTGGGTGGCACGCCGTGGTCGTCACGACCGCCGTTCGTCCTCGACACCACGGCGGCACGCGCCCTCGGGTGGGAACCACCGGAGTTCGCGACCGCCGTCGCCCCGGAACTGGCATGGCTGGTCGAGACCGCCCACGCGACGCCCGCCGACGGCGATGTCCCGTGGGCCGACGACCCGTTCTGGGAGCACATGTTCGACTACGGCCCCGAGGACGCCGCACTCGCACTCCTCTCCCTCAACCTGGGCTGACACGGTGCCCCGGTCCGAGGTCCTGTTCATCGGCGGACGTTCCGGCGTGGGCAAGTCCACCGCCGCCGAGGCCCTGCACGACCTGCTCGTCGCGGCGGACGTCCGGCACGCGGTGATCGAGGGCGACCTGCTCGACCTCGCGCACCCGGCACCGCACGTCGAACACCCCGAGGCCCACCTGGCCGAGCGGAACCTCGCCGCGATCTGGGCCGGCTACCGGGCGATCGGGCACCACCGGCTCGTCTACACGAACACCGTGTCCGTGCTCGAGCACGAGCGCCTCGCTGCAGCGATGGGCGACGATCCGCTGGTGCGCGTCGTCCTGCTCCGCGCATCCGACGGCGCGACCGCCGACCGGCTCGCACGACGAGCGGGTGGTGCGGTCCCGCAGGCGCAGCTCGCGCACAGCACGCGGACGGCCGGGAGGCTCGACTCGGCCTCCGCGGACACGGTCACCCGGGTGGACACGGACGGCGAGAGCCCCGCCCAGGTGGCCGCACGGCTCGCGTCGATCACGGGGTGGCTCGAGCGCTGATCTCCCCGCACGGCCTGTGCAGAGTGGGCGTTCCGTCCACAGTTGTCCCCGGACGGTGGTCCGCCCAGTCGGGGGCGGGCACGCTGGAGCCATGAACGACAACCGCCTCGGCACCTCGGTCAGCCCCTACCTGCGTCTGCACGCCGACAACCCGGTGGACTGGCGCGAGTGGGGTCCCGAGGCGTTCGCCGAAGCGCGCGAGCGCGGGGTCCCGGTGCTGGTGTCCGTCGGGTACGCCACGTGCCACTGGTGCCACGTCATGGCGCGCGAGAGCTTCGCCGACCCCGAGATCGGTGAGCTGCTCCGGCGGGACTTCGTGTCGGTGAAGGTCGACCGCGAAGAACGGCCGGACGTGGACGCGAGCCTGATGGCCTCGGCGAGTGCGTTCACGCAGCAGCTCGGCTGGCCACTGACGACGTTCCTGACGCCCGACGGCCACGTCTTCTTCGCGGGGACGTACTTCCCACCCACTCCCGTCGGGCAGGTCCCGGCGTTCCGGCAGATCCTGGCCGCGGTGCTCGACGCCTGGACCGAGCGTCGGCACGAGGTCGACGCGAACGCGTCGGCCATCGCGACGGCGATCCGGCAGGGTGCCGTGGCGGACGCGACCACCCGCTCGGGCGAGGGCGGTGCCGGAGCCGACCCGGGCCTCCCGTCCGTCGATGCCATCCGGGCCGTCACGGACCAGCTGTCCCAGGCAGAGGACACCACCTACGGCGGTTTCGGCGGCGCGCCGAAGTTCCCGAGCACACCGTTGCTCGAGTTCCTCGCCGACGCGGCGGCCGACGGCGACGCCGAGGCCGACGGGCTGCTCGACCGGTCGTTGCACGCGATCCGCGCGTCCGAGCTGACGGATGCCGACGGCGGCGTCTTCCGGTACGCCACCAAGCGCGACTGGAGCGTGCCGCACTACGAACGGATGCTCTACGACAACGCGGGGCTGCTCGCGGTCGCGGGTGCCGAGCAGGCCCGCGGCATCGCCGACTTCCTCCGGGACACCCTGCGCCGTGCCGACGGGGCGTTCGTCGCCGCGCAGGACAGCGAGTCGACCATCGACGGCCGTCGGGTCGAGGGCGAGTGGTACCGCCGACCGATTGCCGAGCGCGCCCAGCTCGACCCGCCACCGCTGGACGACCAGGTGCTCTCTGGCTGGAACGGCCTGGCGATCCGGGGGCTGGCGATCGCCGGCGCACGGCATGGCGACCCGGAACTCGTCGCGCTCGCGCGGGGCGCGGCCGACGCGGTCCTCGCCGCCCACGTGCAGGACGGCCACGTGATGGTGCGGTCCAGCACACCGCGCGGGGTGTCCTCCGCACCGGCCACCGTCGAGGACGTCGGACTGCTCGCCGAAGGGCTGCTCGAACTGGCCCTGGTGACGGGCGAGATCTCCTACGCGACCGTCGCACGCTCGCTTGTCGACGACGGCCTGGCCGAGCGCTTCGACGTCGACCCGGTGCTGGCCGCGGCGGGGACGGCCACGGGCGAACAGCCGCAGACGGCGATGCGGTCCGGCACCGTGGCGCTGGCGTCGGCCGCCGCGACGCTCGGGGCACTGACGGGCGACGAGGCACTGCGGGTCGCCGCGGCACGACTCATCGCCGACCGCGCCCGCACCGGGACCGAGCGACCCCTCGGTCACGCGGATGCCCTCGGTGTCGCCCTCGCCCTGCAACGGCCGTCGCGCGAGATCGTCGTCGTCACGAGCGGCACCGACGACCCGATGCGGGCCGTGGCACACCGTGGTCGGCGCCCCGGTACGGTCGTCGCCACCACGACGCCGGAGCAGGCACGCGACTGGGCCGAGGCGGGGTTCTCGTTGTTCGAGGGACGCGACGTGCTCGACCCTGCCGCGTACGTCTGCCACGACCGGGTGTGCGAACTGCCGGCCCGGTCGGCGGACGTCCTGTCCCGGCAGATCGCCTGAGACAGCAGCCGCCCGGCGCGCCTGTATCCTGGAATGCTCATGTCTTCTCCGCTGCCCGTGATCACGTACCCGCCCGAACTGCCGGTCTCGCAGCGGCGGGACGACATCGCGGCTGCCATCCGTGACAACCAGGTGGTCATCGTCGCCGGGGCCACCGGCTCGGGCAAGACGACGCAGCTGCCGAAGATCTGCCTCGAGCTCGGTCGTGAGCACATCGGGCACACCCAGCCCCGCCGGATCGCGGCGCGGACCATCGCCGAGCGTGTGGCGGAAGAACTGGGCGGCGGGGAGCTCGGCGGACTCGTCGGCTACCAGGTCCGCTTCACCGACAAGGTGAGCTCCGAGACCCGCGTGAAGCTGATGACCGACGGCATCCTGCTGAACGAGATCCACTTCGACCGCGACCTGAAGCGGTACGACACGATCATCATCGACGAGGCGCACGAGCGGTCCCTCACGATCGACTTCCTGCTGGGCTACCTGAAGCGGTTGCTCCCCCGTCGCCCCGACCTGAAGCTCATCATCACGAGTGCGACGATCGACCCGGAGTCGTTCTCGAAGCACTTCGACGACGCCCCCATCATCGAGGTGTCCGGCCGCACCTACCCGGTCGAGATCCGGTACCGCCCCCTCGTCGCCGAAGACCAGGACGACGACGCCGACGACGAGTCGGACTCCCGCACCGGCGACAGCGGCAACGCAGCCGACGACCGCGACACCCTGCAGGGCATCACCGACGCCCTCGACGAGCTGGCGCAGGAGGACCCGGGCGACGTGCTCGTGTTCCTGTCCGGCGAGAACGAGATCCGCGACGCGCAGGACGCGATCGAGGGCAAGCGCTACCCGGGCACCGAGGTCCTGCCGCTGTACGGCCGCCTGTCCGCCGCCGACCAGCACCGGGTCTTCGAGCGCCGGCACACCCCGGGCATCCGCCGTCGTGTCGTCCTCGCCACGAACGTCGCCGAGACCTCACTGACCGTGCCCGGCATCAAGTACGTGATCGACACGGGGACGGCACGCATCTCGCGGTACTCGCCGCGGGCCAAGGTGCAGCGCCTGCCGATCGAGGCGATCTCCCAGGCCAGCGCCAGTCAGCGATCCGGTCGAGCGGGCCGCACGAGTGCCGGCATCGCGATCCGGCTCTACTCCGAAGACGACTTCGGCCGACGCCCCGAGTACACCGACCCCGAGATCCTCCGCACGAACCTCGCCGCGGTGATCCTGCAGATGATCTCGCTCGGCTTCGGGGACATCGAGTCGTTCCCGTTCCTGCAACCGCCGGACAGCCGGGGCGTGAAGGACGGCCTCGACCTGCTCCGCGAGCTCCGCGCCGTCGACAAGGACGGCCGCATCACCAAGTCCGGGCGACAGCTGACCCGGCTGCCGATCGACCCCCGGCTCGGTCGGATGGTGCTCGAGGCCGGGCGGCAGGGTGTCGGACGCGAGGTCATCGCCATCGTCAGCGCCCTGAGCATCCAGGACCCCCGCGAGCGCCCCCTCGAGAAGCGCGCGCACGCCGACCAGTTGCACGCCCGCTTCGCCGACCCGACGAGCGACTTCCTGACCCTGCTGAACCTCTGGAACCACATCGAGGAGCAGCAGGAGGAACTGTCGTCGAGCGCGTTCCGCCGGCTGTGCAAGGCCGAGTTCCTGAACTACCTGCGCATCCGCGAGTGGCAGGACCTGTACCGGCAGCTCTCCCGTGCCGCGAAGCAGGTCGACGTCCGAGTCGGGCAGGCCCGCTCCGACGACGGCGACGCCGTGCACCGCGCGCTGCTCTCCGGACTCCTCAGCCAGATCGGGCTGCGCGACCGCGAGAAGCGCGACTACCTGGGCTCGCGGAACACCCGGTTCGTGGTGTTCCCGGGCAGCGTGCTCGCGAAGAAGCAGCCGGACGCCGTGATGGCCGCCGAGCTCGTCGAGACGAGCCGGTTGTTCGCTCGGACCGTCGGCCGGATCGACCCCGCCTGGGTGGAGCCGCTCGCCGGTGACCTGCTCAAGCGCACCTACGGCGAGCCGCACTGGGAGAAGAAGCAGGGGGCGGTCGTCGCCTACGAGCGTGTGACCCTGTTCGGCGTCCCGATCGTGCAGCGCCGCCGCGTGCAGTACTCGCGGATCGACCCGGAACACTCCCGCGAGCTCTTCATCCGGCACGCCCTGGTCGAGGGTGAGTGGGAATCGCAGCAGGCCTTCGACCGCGCCAACCGGAAGCTCCGCAAGGAACTCGAGCAGCTCGAGGAACGCACCCGCCGCCGGGACATCCTGCTCGACGACGAGAACGTCTACGAGTTCTACGACGCCCGCATCCCTGCCGACGTCGCCACGACGCGCGACTTCGAGGGGTGGTGGCGGACCACCCGGCGTGAGCAGCCGGACCTGCTCACGATGCGCCGGTCGGACCTGCTGGACGAATCAGCGGCCGAGGCCGCCGAGGACGACGTCGAGTACCCGACCCAGTGGCGGAGCGGCGACCAGCGTCTCGCCATCCAGTACCGCTTCGAGCCCGGCGCACAGGACGACGGCGTCAGCGTGCAGGTCCCCCTCGCGCTCCTGCCCCGGATGCGTGAAGAGGGCTTCGACTGGCAGGTGCGCGGCCTCCGCAAGGAACTCGTCACCGCGCTCATCAAGTCGCTGCCGAAGCAGATCCGCAAGAACGTCGTGCCCGCTGCGGACTGGGCAGAGAAGATCGTCGCCGAGCTCCCCGACGATGCCCCGACCGAGCCGACGGAGTCGTTCCGCGCCACCCTCGCCAAGGCGATCCAGCGCATGACCTACGTCCCGGTCTCCGAGTCCGACTTCGACCTGTCCCGCGTCCCCGCGCACCTGCTGCCGACGTGGGCCGTGGTCGACGAGCGTGGTCGCCGGGTCGAGACCGGCAAGGACCTGTCGGCCCTGCAGACCAAGCTCAAGGACCGGACCCAGCAGAGCGTCGCCTCCGCCACGGCGAAGGGCGCAGGACGGACAGGAGGCGCGGCTCGCGTCGCGTCCGCCGGCGCCGGTCGCCCGCTGGAACAGTCCGGACTCACCGCCTGGCCCGACCAGGACCTCCCGCAGACTCTCGACACCAAGCAGGCCGGCGGCGTCATCCGTGCCTACCCGTCCCTGGTCGAGGAAGGCACCGGTCCGAAGGCGACCGTCGGCGTGCAGTTGCTCGCCACCCCGTCGGACCGGGTCGTCCGGATGCCCGCCGGGGTCCGCCGTCTGGTGATGCACGCGGTGCCGTCGCCCGTTTCGTACATCCAGTCGCACCTGACCGCGCAGGAGAAGCTCGCGCTCGCCGCCAGCCCCTACCCGTCGACCGCCGCGCTGTTCGACGACGTCCTGGCCGCCGTGGTCGACGCCGGCATCCGTCGGGCCCACCCGGACGGCCTCGTCTTCACGAAGGCCGAGTTCGAGTCGGTCCGCGATGCGGTGTCGGCCTCCGTCGTCGACACGATGTTCACCGCCGTGTCCGAGGTCGCGGCGGTCCTGGCAGCGCAGCGCTCCGCCGAACGGGCACTCAAGCAGGCGAACTCGATGTCGCTGCTCGCCGCCCTCAGCGACATGCGTCAGCAGTTGGAGCGCCTGCTGTTCCCGGGGTTCGTCGCCGTCGCGGGGCTCGACCGGCTGCGACGCATCCGCGTGTACCTGCAGGGCATCGAGGCACGCGTGCAGAAGCTGCTGCAGAACCCCGGGCGTGACGCGACCTGGATGCGCGAGGTCACCGTGGCGACCGACCGCTACACCGATGCCGGCGGTGCCTTCCCGCCCGCGGCCGGCGCGCACCCCGAGCTCGTGCACGCGCGGTGGATGCTCGAGGAGTTCCGGCTGAGCCTGTTCGCGCAGGAACTCGGAACCGCCGAGACCGTCTCGTTGCAGCGGATCACGAAGGCCCTGACCGCCGCGCGCTGATGGGTCTACCGTGTCGGCCATGATCGGCACACTCGACGTCGTCGTCCTGGACTGCCCGGACACCCGCGCCCTCGCCCGCTTCTACGCCGAGCTGCTCGGCGGGGAGATCGTCGGCTTCGACGAGGACTGGGCGGAGCTCGCCCTCCCGTTCACCGACCACCGTCCGATCCTCGCGTTCCAGCAGGTCGACGACTACCAGGCGCCGGAGTGGCCCGGCCAGGCGGTGCCGCAGCAGAGCCACCTCGACGTGAAGGTCGACGACCTCGACGACGGCGAGGCCGCGGTGCTCGCGATCGGTGCGACGGCCACGGGGTCGGGCACGGAGACGTTCCGCGTCTACCTCGACCCCGCGGGGCACCCGTTCTGTCTCATCCGGCCGTCGGACTGACCGGTTCGGTCGCCAGGCCCTCGACCACGGTGACGTTCGGCAGTGCGGTGAGTGCTGCGCCGGGCAGGAACAGTTTCGCGGCGCGGCGCCCGGCGCCGATGACGACCTCGGGGGCGTCGAGGACGCGCGCGTCGATGTAGAGCGGCCACGACGACGGCAGTCCGATCGGGGTGATGCCGCCGTACTCCATGCCGGTCAGCTCGACCGCTTCATCCATCGGGGCGAAGCTCGCCTTCCGGACGTCGAGCAGCTGCTTCACGACCCGGTTCACGTCGAGCTTCGTCGATGCGAGGACGACGCAGGCGGCGTAGCGGACCTCGTCGCCGCGCTTCCCTGCGACGACGATGCAGTTCGCGCCGCCGGCCAGCGGGTAGCCGTACGCCTCCGAGAACGCGGCGGTGTCGGCGAGGTCCGCGTCGATCGGGGCCCCCTCGATCTTCATGACGACCTCGGTCGGCAACGCGACCAGGGCTTCGGCGACGGGGATCGCGAGGAATCCGGTGGCGACCAGGGCGGAAACACGTTCGAGCGTCGGCATGGCTCCACCGTAGGGAAGCGATCCCGCACGAGGGTAGAGCCATGACCGAACTCCGGGCGATCGACGTCGACCAGTGGCCCCGCCGGGAGCACTTCGAGCACTACCGGCACCGCGTGCCGTGCGCCTACGAGGTGACCGTCGAGCTCGAAGTCACCGCCTTCGTCGAGCGTGTCCGAGCAACCGGCCGTCGGACCTACGCGTCGCAGCTCTGGGCGATCGCGACTGTCGTGAACCGGCACGACGAGTTCCGGATGCAGCTGCTGGACGACGGCTCCCCCGCCGTGTGGGACCGTGTCCACCCGATGTTCACCGTGTTCCACCCGGACACCGAGACGTTCTCCGCCCTCGTCGTGCCGTACGACGACGACTTCAGCACGTTCCACGACGCTGCGGTGTCGACGATGGCGGAGTACCGGGACAACACCCGGATGTTCCCGCAGGACGACCGGCCCCGCAACGTGTTCGACGTGTCGACCCTGCCGGGGGCGTCGTTCACCGGGTTCTCGTTGCAGGTGCGCGACGGCTGGGACCACCTGCTGCCCATCATCACGCTCGGCGGGTACCGGACCGCCGGCGACCGGACGCTGCTGCCGCTGGCGTTGCACGTCGACCACGCCGCTGCCGACGGCTTCCACACGACCCGGCTGCTGCGCGAACTCGAGGAGCTCTTCGCCGATCCTGGCTGGCTGGGCTGACCTCAGGGTCTCGGTCGGAGTAGAACGGCGCGCATGACGAACGCAGTGGTGCACGTCGAAATCATCGGCCCCGACCCGGACCGGTTGCGGGCCTTCTACGCCGCGCTCTTCGGCTGGGACTCCCCCGCAGGTGCCCCGGTCGCCGCAGCTGTCTCCGACCAGTCCTCGTACTCGTTCCTCGACCCGGTGCCGGGCGCCAGACCGGTCGCGGGCGGCATCGGCGGTGGCCCGGGGTTCACCGCCCACGCGGTGTTCTACGTCGGGGTCGAGGACGTCGCTGCGGCGCTCGAGCGGGTCGAGGAACTCGGCGGCACCGTCGTCCTGCCGGCGCAGCGCAACGAAGGCGGCGGTGTCACGATCGGGCACTTCCACGACCCGGCAGGCAACCTGGTCGGCGTGGCAGGACCCCGCTGACCAGCCCGTCGATCCCCGCATCTCCTACGCTGACCCCATGACGTCGCAGTCGGACTCCCCCGCCCGCAAACGCATCGGGCTCGTCGGCGCGGGCGGCATCTCCGTCGCCCACCTGCCCGGGCTGCTCCGCCTGGGTGACGTGGTGGTACACGCTCGCGAGGGCGCCCACGAACTCGTCGCCGCGTTCACCGACACCGCTCGGGCCGAGGGCAGCACGATCACCGTCGCCGACAGCCTCGACGAGCTCCTCGCCGCGGTCGACGTCGTCGACGTGGTGGTCCCGACGCACGCCCACGCCGAGGTCGTCCGTGCGGCGATCGCGGCCGGCAAGGACGTCGTCTCGGAGAAGCCCCTGGCCCGGACCGACGCGGACGCGGCGGACCTGGCGGCGCGCGCTGCGGACGCAGGCGTGCAGCTCTACCCGGCCCAGGTGGTGCGCTGGTTCCCCGCGTACGCGCGCTTGCACGAGGCCGCGACCACGGGCCTCCTGGGCGACCTGGCGGTGTTGCGGTTCTCGCGGTCCGGCGCCTTCCCCACCCACGTCCCCTGGTTCGGCGACCGCGCCCTGTCGGGCGGGATCGTGATGGACCAGATGATCCACGACCTGGACATCGCACGCTGGGTGGCGGGCGAGGTGACCCGCGTGTCGGCGGTGAGCGTCCGCGCGGGTTCCGAGGCGGAGCCGGTCGAGGCGGCGCACGTCCTGCTCACGCACGAGTCGGGCGCGATCAGCCACGTCGCCGGACTGTGGGGGCCGCAGCACCTCGCTTTCACGACCGAGTACTCGGTGACGGGGACGCTCGGCAGCCTGTCGCACTCGTCCCGGGCCGAGGAGGACACCCGGAGTGACCTGGCGGCACCGGCTTCCGTGGACGGTTTCCTGCCGGCGGTGGACCCGGCGGACGATCCGTACGCGCTGGAGCTCGCCGACTTCCTCGCCGCGTTCGACGGTGGTGCACCGCCCCGGGTGACCGTGGACGACGGGGTCGCCGCGGTGCGGATCGCGAACGCGGCGATCGCCTCGATCGAGTCCGGCCAGCCGGTGGAGGTGTCGCGGTGACGCTCCGGGTCGGGGTGCTCTCCTTCGCCCACACGCACGCCATCAGCTACCTCGGCGCCCTGGCGGCGATGCCGGACGTCGAGGTGCGCGGCACGGACCCGGGCGGGACCTCGACGGGGACGGAACTCGGCGACCTGCGCGGCGCCGAACTGGCACGCGCGCTCGGCGCCGGGTACGCGGACTCCGTCGACGAGCTGCTCGCCTGGGGGCCGGACGCCGTGATCGTCACGAGCGAGAACGCGCGGCACCGCGAGTTCGTCGAGCTCGCGACGGCAGCGGGGGCACACGTGCTCTGCGAGAAGCCGCTCGCGACCTCCTGGCAGGACGGCCTCGCCATCCGCGAGGCGGTGGACCGCGCCGGGGTGCTGCTCATGATGGCGTTCCCGGTGCGCTTCGCCTCGGCGTTCGACCGGCTGCGCGCGACGCGGGACTCGGGCGCACTCGGCACCGTGTTCTCGGTGCGGGGCGCGAACAACGGCATGCTCCCGCTCGCCCGGGACTGGTTCACCGACGTCCGGCTGAGTGGAGGCGGCGCCCTCGTCGACCACGTCGTGCACGTCGCCGACCTGATCGACGGGCTGACCGGAGCGGCGCCGGTGTCCGTCACCGCCGTCGCCAACCGGGTGCTGCACGCAGACCGCGCGAACGCCGAGACCGCGGGCCTGGTGACCATCACCTACGACGACGGTACGATCGCGGCGATCGACTGCTCGTGGAGCCGACCCGACACGTCGCCGGTGTGGGGTGGGCTGACGCTCGACGTCGCCGGGACGGGCGGCACGGTGTCGGTGGACTTCTTCGGGGCGGCTGCTCGCGGACTCGACGCGGTCGGGGGCCGACCGATCGAACTCCGGTACGGACCCGACCACGACCTGCCGATGCTCCGGACGTTCCTGGCGGCGGTGCGGTCCGGGGAGCAGCCGCAGCCGGACGTCAGGGTCGGACTCCGGACGCTGTCGATCGTGCTCGCGGCGCAGGAGTCGGTGCGGACGGGCCGGACGGTGCCGGTGCAGGTCGCGGGCTAGCCCCGCAACACACCGCACCGTCGCCGCAGCACCGCCCCGCGCTACGCTCGTCCCGATGCGCGCAACCGTGCGGGACGTGGCCGCCCTCGCCGGGGTGTCCCCGAAGACCGTCTCCAACGTCATCAACGGCGGCGTGGTCGTGCGCCCGGAGACCCGCGAACGCGTCGAGCGGGCGGTCGCCGAGCTCGACTACGTGCCGAACCTCTCCGCCCGCGGGCTCCGGAACGGCCGCTCCGGAGCCATCGCGTTGACGCTGCCGGAGATGGGCAGCGCGTACTCCGCCGAACTCGCGCAGTCCTTCGTGGAACTCGCCCGCGAACGCGGCTGGGTCGTGCAGCTCGAGCAGACGGGCAACGACCCGGCCCGCGAACGCGAACTGGTCTCCCGTGCCCGGGCACACCTGGTGGACGGACTGATCCTCAACCCGGTGTCGCTCAGCGCGAGCGTCCTGGCCTCGACCGAGGGGCTGCCCCCGACCGTCGTCATCGGCGAGGTCGAGCCCGAGCACGTCGACCAGGTGCACGTCGACAGCCGCGCGGCGGCCGAGCAGGTCACCGAACACCTCATCGCCCACGGGCACCGGCGCATCGCGATCGTCGGGGCGTCACCCGAGGGCGCCGCGACGGCGACGAGTGAGCTCCGCGAACGCGGCTACACCGCCGCGCTCACCGCCGCCGGCATCACGCCCGACCCGTCGCTCCGGGTCCCGCTGCCGTCGTGGACCACGAGTTCCGCGGCGACGACCTTCGCGGCCTGGCTCGACGAGCACCCCCTGCCCGACGCCGTCTTCGCCTTCACCGACTCGATCGCGTTCGGGGTGCTGCACGTCCTCGCCGCCCGCGGCGTCCGCGTGCCCGAGCAGGTCAGCGTCATCGGGTTCGACGACGTCGACGCGGCCGCCTACGCGATCCCGTCGCTCAGCACGGTGTCGTTCGACCGTCGGGCCTTCGCGACGGCGGCGCTCGACCTGCTGACCCGGCGGATCGCGGACCGCAGTGCCGCGCCGGAGACCGTCGTCGTGCCGCACCGGATCGTCGCGCGCGCGAGCGTCGGCGACCGCCCGCGCTGACGCTGCTGCCGCGCCGCTGCCGCCGCCGCCGCGCCGTTTCGCGCTGACCGACACCTCACGCGGTCGCGCGCCCACGAAGTGTCGCTCAGCGCGAAAGACCGCCAGCGCCGCCGCCGGAGCCGTCGCCCCCGCCCGGGTCCGCCGCCGCCAGCACCGCCGACCGCGTCCGCGCATCGCCGAGGATCCGGAAGTGCCCGCCCACCGGCAGCCGCACGTTCGTCGCCCCCTGGAGCTCGCTGCCCTCGGGGATGAGCGTGTCGAACACCCCGTACACCGAGGTGATCCGCGCGTTCGCGTCGAGTTCCCGCGCCAGCCCCGCCAGCACCGGGTCGGCCGCCCGGAACGCCCGCAGGTGCGGCACCGGCGCGAGCCGCGCGTAGACGGACCCCGCGAAGGGCGTCGACACCGCGACCATCCGGTCGATCCGCTCGTGCTGGTCGAGCTGCGTCATCGCGTACTTGCCGATCAGCCCGCCCTTGCTGTGCGCGAGCACGAGCACGTTCCGCAGGTCCTGTTCCTCCAGGGTCGCGATCACCTCGCGCGCCGAGTCCGGCACGGGTCGCAGGTTGTGCCGCAGGACCGGCAGCACGTGCACCGGGTGTCCTCGGTCGTGCAGTGCGTCCATCAGCGGCCGCATGAAGTGCCAGGTCTCGTAGACGCCGGGCACCACGACGACGGGCTGCCCGGCGCCGGTCCGGTAGTCGTCCGCGGTGGTCGGGCCGAAGCTGCGCACCTGCCAGCGTGCCGCGTACCCCCAGTCGAGTGCGGCCCACCACGCGCGTCGCACCAGCGGGACACGGCCTGGAGGCCCGGATCGCGCCGTCCGCGCCGCCTCCGTCCCCGACGTGGCCGGCCGGGTCATCGCAGCCCCTCCAGGCGCTCGGCGCTGCGGAACGACTCGAGGAGGCGTGCGAACGCGTCCGGCTGCCGTTCCTGCACGTGGTGTGGGCCGTCCAGTTCCGCGAAGGTGCCGTCCGGCGCAGCGGCCGCGACCCGAGCCGACCAGTCGTGCCGCGCGATCGGGTCCCGGGTGCCGCGGACGACGAGGACGGGCTGCGGCACCTCGGTGATCGTCTGCTCGGTCGGGTAGCGGAGCATCGGCCCGAGCTCGCGCGTGTACTGCCGCATGCTCCGCAGGTAGTCGGTGACCAGGACGCCGTTCATCCGGACCCCCTCGATGAACCCGTCGCGGCCCAGGTCGAGTGCCTGCAGCGGGAGCGACCGCCGTTCCGCGTTGATCACCGGACCGACGAGCACGATCGCCGCGACGGTCTCCGCGTGGCGCCGGGCGGACTCGACCACGACCTGGGCACCCATCGACTGCCCGACGAGCACCAGGTCGCCGTCGACCAGGTGGCGGACCGCCCGCACGACGACGTCGCCGAGCTCCTCGATCGACAGCCCCCGACCGGCCGCGGGCAACCAGCCGAACCCCGGCAGGTCGACGCTGATCGTGCGGTGTTCGGCGGCGACGGCGCGCTGCGACCGGGCGAAGGACCGGTGGGACATCCCGATGCCGTGGACGAACACGACGGTGGGGTCGGTGTCGTCGCGGACCGGCTCTCGCGCCGCCATGGTGTGCAGGCGCACGGGCAACCCGTCGATCCGGACGGTCTCCACAGCAGCGCGCACGAGCCGAGGCTACGCGGCGGTTCGCAGCACCGGGTCAGCCTCGTCATCGGCCGCACATAGTCGAGCGGTGTGCACTCCTGGCATGAGCGACACCACTCCCACCAACGGCCACGAACCGGACGGCTCCGACCCGGCGAACCGGGCGACCACGCCGACCGGCTGGGGCGCCGCCCCGACCCCGACGTCGACCTCCACGCTCGACGCCCCCGCGCCGCAACAACAACAGCAGCAGCAGCAGCAGCAGCAGCAGCCGTACCGAGCGGATGCCGGCGCCGGCACCCCGGGCGGCTGGGACTCCACCGCCCCGAACGGCGCCACCCCCTGGTACGGAGCCGCAGCCGGCGCCGCGAGCCCGACCAACCGCCGCAGCACCGGCCCGAAGCCCCCGTGGTTCTGGCCGCTCCTCGCCGCGATCGTCGGACTCGCCGCACTGCTCGTCGGCGGAGGCGTCGGGTTCGCCATCGGCCACGCGATCGGTGCCGACCGGACGCAGTCGACCACGCAGGTGCCCGGCACGAACCGGTTCCCGGGCAACGGCACCGGCCAGGCCCCCGGCAGCACCGACGGCACCGGGAGCTGACCGGCGCGTACGATCCGTCCCATGCGGAAGACCACTGCCGGTCTGTTCACGTCGGTCGACGGCGTCGTGCAGGACCCCTACGAGTTCCAGTACGACAGCTTCGACGACGAGCTCGGCGCCGGGATGGGTGCCTTCATGGCCCGCACCGACACCGTGCTGCTCGGTCGGAACAGCTACCTCGAGTGGTCCGAGTGGTGGCCCGCCCACCCGGAGGACCCCTTCGGGCAGTGGATCAACCCGATCGAGAAGCACGTGGCCTCCACCACGCTCGGCGACGACCTGACCTGGCAGAACAGCACGCGGATCCCGGGCGACGTCCCCGCGTTCGTCCGCGAACTGCAGCAGCGCGAGGGGGCGGACATCGCCGTGTGCGGCAGTGTCACGCTCGTCCGCAGCCTGCTGTTCGCCGGGGTCCTCGACGAACTGCAGCTCATGATCCACCCGGCGATCGCCGGCCGTGGCCGGCGACTGTTCGAACCGACCGACCCGCCCACGCGCCTGCGTCTGGTCGACAGCACCGTGACGAGCAAGGGGAACGTGCTGAACACCTACGGGCGGTTCGACGCCTGACGGACGCGCCACGGGCCTCCCGGCCTCTGCCCGTCATGCGCCCCGGCAAACCGCGCGTACCCTCGTGGGTGACCATCCGCACCCGAGGAACACCGGAGCAAGCATGACCCAGGACACCCGCCCGCACGTCGTCATCGTCGGCGGTGGATTCGCCGGTGTGGCCGCCATGCGGGAGCTCGCCGACGCGCCGGTCCGGGTGACCCTGGTCGACCGTCACGTCTACAACATGTTCCAGCCCCTGATGTACCAGGTGGCGACGGGCGGCCTGAACGCCGGCGACGTGACGTACTTCCTGCGCTCGCTCCGGGCCCGCCAGTCGAACGCCGAGTTCCGTCACGGCCTGCTCACCGGCATCCGCACCGACGAGCGCATCGCCGAGATGTCCGACGGCGAGCACCTGCACTACGACTACCTGATCCTCGCCAACGGCGTGAACACGAGCTACTTCGGCACCCCCGGTGCGTACGAGTACGCGTACTCGATGTACTCCCGCTCGCAGGCACTCCGCATCCGCGACGAGCTGTTCACCCGGCTCGAAGAAGCGGCGGCCAACCAGGGCCCCGATGAGATCCGCATCGTGATCGTCGGTGGCGGTGCCACCGGCGTCGAGATGGCCGGCGCGCTCGCCGAGCTCCGCGACCAGGCGCTCGTCGGCGCGTACCCGGAGATCGAACGCGGCAACATCTCGATCACCCTCGTGCACCGCAGCGGCGAGCTCCTCAAGCCGTTCGCCCCGCGCCTGCGCCGGTACGCCGCCAAGGTGCTCCGCAAGCGCGGTGTCGTGCTGCGGCTGAACACCGGCGTCTCCGAGGTCAAGCGCGACGGCGTGATGACCGCCGACGGCGAGTTCATCCCCGCGTCGCAGGTGATCTGGGCGACCGGCGTGGCCGCACACAAGGAGGTCTCCGGCTGGGGCCTGCCGCAGACCCACGGTGGCCGCATCCAGGTGAACGACGACCTGAGCGTGAAGGGCGCCGAGCGGATCTTCTCCGCCGGCGACATCGCGGCGCAGGACGACGCCCTCGCCCAGCTCGCACAGCCCGCGCTCCAGGGCGGACGGCACTCGGCACGGCAGATCGTGCGCCTGCTCGAGGGCAAGGCCACCGAGCGCTTCAAGTACTTCGACAAGGGCACCATGGCGACGATCGGCACGAACGCCGCGGTCGCCCAGCTGCGCGGCGGGATCACGATGGTCGGCCCGGTCGCCTGGCTCGCCTGGGTGTTCGTGCACATCACGAGCCTGCTCGGCGCCGGCAACCGGATGTCCACCCTGACGCACTTCTTCGTCCGCTACGTGTGGTTCATGCGGAAGCGCTCGATCCCGATCGTCGGCGACGTCCGCCCGGTGCGCCCGAACGGCGACCGCGAGCCGGACCCCTGGCAGCTGCAGAAGGCCGAGTAGCCGCGCGCGTTCGCTCGCACGCTCGCTTCGTGAGCAGGAACGGTCGGGTCCGTACGTCGGACCCGACCGTTCCTGCTCACGATGTGCGTGCGGTGGACGCGGGGCGGAACGGCCTGGAGGCGTGGTGCGGGCCGGCCACGGGCCTCCCGGCCGGCGCGTGGTGCGCGGGGCTGGCGCCGACGCGTGGTGCGGACCCCGGGGACTGCGGACGCGGAACGACGTTGTCGCTGTCGGACGACAGCGACATGGTCGTTCCGCGCGCTTCGCAACAGCGCGCGCGTGCAACGAACGACGTTGTCGACGTCGCGCGACGTCGACGCTGTCGTTCGGCGTCGACACTGACGAGCCTGGTGCACCACGCTCGTTGAGACTCCTCTTACCCGCGAGGAGGACCCTGGTCGGCGACACGCAACCGAGCAGCGCGGGGAGGTACCATGGCGACGACCACGCTGACCCACGCGCCGACGCAGGCGCAGCCACAGCACCGCACGGCCGCCCCGGAGCACTCCGGAGCGGGGACGCAGCAGGCTCCGCCACCCCCGCTGATGCACCGCGCGCCCGCGCTCGACGGACTCCGGACCCTCGCCATCCTGGTCGTCGTCCTGTACCACCTGCACGTGCCGCAGTTCGAGGGCGGCTTCATCGGCGTGACGGTGTTCTTCGTGCTGTCGGGCTTCCTCATCACGACGCTGCTGCTCGGCGAACGACGTCGCACCGAGCGGGTGCGCCTCGGCTCGTTCTGGGTGAAGCGGCTGCTGCGCCTCTACCCCGCACTGCTCGCGTTCGTCGTCGTCGGGCTGCTGCTCTGGAACTGGGTCGGTGACTACAAGGGCGCTTCGCTGCAGTCCGGCAAAGCGGCGTTCATCGCGCTGACCTACACGGGGAACCTGTTCCGCGCCTTCTGGGACACCTCGCAGGGCGTCTTCGCGCACACGTGGAGCCTGTCGATGGAGGAGCAGTTCTACCTGGTGTGGCCGCCGGTCCTGGTCCTGCTCGCCGCACTCCGGGTCCGCCGTCGCTGGCTCCTGACGGGGCTCGGGGTCCTGGTCGTCGGGGCGTCAGCGGCGTCGTGGGCGAGCTACCGCAGCCCGAGCGGCGGTGCCACCCCCGACGTCTACTTCTCGCCCGTGCTCGGGGTCGTGCCGCTCGCGATCGGCTGCGGGCTGGCCCTGCTGCTCGACGACGAACGGGTGCGCGTGCGGGCCGCCGGGGTCCTCGGGCACGTGGCGACCTGGCTCGGTCTCGTGCTGCTGGTCGGGGTGCTGCTCTGGATCGACGACGACTGGACCCAGCACGCGTCGACGTTCGGCATCGTGCTGCCGCTGACCGGGTTGATCGCGGCGGTGGCGATCGGCGGGCTGGTCTCGGTCCGCTCCCCCGTGTCCGCCGCCCTGGCCTGGACGCCGGTGTCGTGGTTCGGCCGCCGGGTGTCGTACTCGGCGTACCTCTGGCACCCGCTGGTGATCGCGCTGCTCGGGACCTTCGCGATCGGCCCCTGGGGCACGGTCGGCCTGGTCGGCGCGGTGGCGTTCGTGTCGATCGGTGCCGCGTACGCCGTCGAGGTGCCCGTCGAGCGCTTCCGCGCACGGGTCCGTGCGGGTCGCAGGGCCGCCGCGCACGCCGCGCCCGCGATCCCGCCCGCCCAGCGCATCGAGTGAGCAGAAGGTGTCGAGTACGGCCCGCTGACCCGACGTCTTCTGCTCACTGAACGCCGCGGCGATCGGTCACCGTAGGCTCGCCCCGTGCCCATCGAACGCGTCGACGTCCTCGTCGTCGGCGGCGGCCCCGTCGGGCTGTTCGTGGCGGCACTCCTGGCGGCGCGGGGCGTCGACGTCCGGGTGTGGGAACGACGGGACGAGCCCCCGACCGGTTCGCGGGCCATCGGCATCCACCCGCCGTCCCTCGACGCGTTCGCCGCGATCGGCCTGGACACCGCCGTGCTCGCCGAGGCGTCACTGGTGCACGCCGGAGTGGCCCGCAGCCGTGGCCGGACCCTCGGCACCCTGCGCTTCGACCGCGCGTCGCCGACCCACCCGTACGTGTCCACCCTCGACCAGCACCGCACCGAGTCCCTGCTCCGCGACCAGCTCCGGGCCAGCGCACCGAGCGCTCTGCGGACCGGCACCACCCTGACGGCGCTGTCCCGGCACCCGGACCACGTCGACGCCACCGGGACCGGACCGGACGGCGACACCGTGACGGTCCGTGCGGCCTTCGTCGTCGGGGCCGACGGTGCCCGGAGCGCCGTCCGCGACCTGCTCGGCATCGGCACGACCGGGCGCGAGTACCCCGACCGCTACGTGATGGGCGACTTCGCCGATCCCGAGGCGCCGTCGGCCCGGTCCGCCGCGCTGGTCGACGTGGGCCCGGACGGCGTCGTCGAGTCCTTCCCGCTGCCGGGTGCGCGTCGCCGGTACGTCGCCCTGGTGCCGGACGACGACGCGTTCGCCTCCGCCGAGGGCAGCTGGACGGGCACGCCGGACCCCGCGGTCGTCGCACGCCTGGCCGCACTCGTCGCCGAGCGCACCGGTGTCGTCCCCGACCCCGCGACCTGCTCGATGACCAGCGGCTTCCGGGTGCGCCGCCGCACCGCCGACCGCGTGGGCGTCGGCCGAGCCGTGCTCGTCGGGGATGCCGCCCACGAGATCAGTCCGATCGGCGGGCAGGGCATGAACCTGGGGTGGCTCGACGCCGCCGAGTTGGCGCCGCTGCTCGCCGGAGCGGTCCGCACCGGCACGGCCGGGCCGTGGCCGGGCTACGCCGCCCGCCGCCAGGCAGCCGCCCGCCGCGCGGCTCGGCAGGCCGAGGCGAACATGGCACTGGGCCGTCCGCTCGGCCCCGTCACGGCGACCGGCCGGGAGGCGCTGCTCCGGACCGCCCTGTCCCTGCCGACCGCGCACGGCCTGGCCCGGCTCTACGCGATGCGCTGGGCCTGACGGCTCACGTCAGGCGTGCAGTCGCGCAGTCGCGCAGTCGCGCAGTCGCGCAGTCTGTTCCGCGTCGTCAGGCGACGAGTCGCGCGCCCGCGAAGCCGAGCTCGACGACGAGCACGAGCGACGACGCGATGACCAGCCGGAACAGGGTGCGTGATGCGCGCCCCGCGAGCACCAACCGGACGCCGACGACGGCGAGCACGGCCACCACGACGGCACCGAGGACCGCGAGCACGACGCCGAGACCCCGAACGGGGTCGTCGCCGAGCACCTGTCCGCCGAGCACCAGCGCTGCAGCGACGACGAGCGAGGCGAACGCGACGATCCCCGCACCGCGGAGCGCGAGGCGGTGCGGGAAGCCACGCACCCCGGTCGCGGCGTCGTCGACCAGGTCGGGCAGCACGTTGGTGCAGTGGATGGCGATCCCGAAGACGGCCCCCGTGGCGATCGCCCACCACGCCGGCAACTGTCCCTCGGGCCCGGCTGCGACGGACACGACGGGCAACAGCCCGAAGGCGACGACGAACGGCACCACCGACCACACCGAACGCTTCAGCCCGGCGTCGTAGGCCCACCCCGCGGCGACGAGCACGAGGTGCGCGACCGCGGCGACCGGCCCCAGGAACAGCGAGAGCACCACGGCGATCCCGGCGGTGGCGTAGGCGGCGGTGCGGACGGTGCCGACGGCGATGAGGCCGCGGGCGACGGGCTTGTCGCTCCGCCCGACGGCCCGGTCGCGGTCCGCGTCGATCCAGTCGTTCGCCAGCCCGATGGACAGCTGCCCGGCGACGACCGTCAGCGCCACCAGCACCACGAGCCACACGGGGTGCCCCACGGCGGCGGCGATCACCGCGGCGAGGACGGTCACGGTGACCGTGGGTCCGGGGTGGGACGACGCGAACAGCAGACGCGCGGTCGACGGGGTGCGGCTGGCGGTCACCCGGTCAGCGTACGGATCGCCCCTGCGCGGTCGTGGGGCGGATCACGGAACCGCCGTCACCTCGACGCTGAACCGGTCAACGAGCTCGCGCTTGAGCACCTTGCCGCTCGGGCCGAGGGGCAGCGCGTCGAGGACGTGCACCACCCGCGGGTACTTGTACGCGGCGATCTCGGCGGCGACGAAGTCGACCAGGACCTGCGGCTCGACGGACGCGCCGGCGTGCAGGACCACCGCGGCCTCGACCTCCTGCCCGTGCACCGCGTGCGGCACCCCGAACACCGCGGCCATCGCGACGTCGGGGTGCGTGGCGAGGACCTCCTCGACCTGCCGCGGGTACACGTTGTAGCCGTTGCGGATGATCATGTCCTTCGTGCGGTCGACGATCGTCAGGTACCCGTCGTCGTCCTTCGTGCCCAGGTCACCGGTGCGGAACCACCCGTCGACGATGGCCTCGGCGGTGTCCTCGGGCCGGTCGAGGTACCCGTTCATCAGGTTGTGCCCGCGGATCACGAGCTCGCCGATCGCACCGTGCGGCAGCATGACGATCGCGTCGCGGACCTCGGGGTCGGCGATCTCGACGTCGATGCCCCACACCGCCGTGCCGATGGTCCCGGGCCGCGGCGGCTGCCCGACGTGGTTGAAGGTGGCGACCGGCGAGGTCTCGGTCAGCCCGTACCCCTCGTGGATCGGCGCGTCGAAGACCTGCTGGAACCGCTCGAGCACCGCCAGCGGGAGCGAGGCCCCGCCGGAGATCGCGTACCGGAGCGTCGGACGGGCGTCGGACCGGGTCGCGGCGTCGAGCAGCGCCATGTACATCGTCGGGACGCCCATGAAGATGCCGCAGCCGTGCTCGACCATCGCGGCGAGCGCCGTGTCACCGTCGAACTTCGGCAGCATGACGAGCGTCGCGCCGGTCCGGAACCCGGTGTTCATCGTGCAGGTCTGCCCGAACGTGTGGAACAGCGGCAGGGCGCCGAGCAGGACGTCCCCGCGGTGCATGTCGAACGTCGTCATCAGGTTCGTGTTGACCTGTTCGAGCAGCGCGAAGTGCGAGCCCTCGGCACCCTTGGGCTGGCCGGTGGTGCCGCTCGTGTACAGGATCGTGGCGGTGTCGAACGGGTGCCGCGGCACGTAGGTGTCGAGCGGTTCGCTCTGCGCGGCCAGGGCCTCGAGCCGGTCGGGGCCGGACGCGGACCCGTCGTCGGTCGTCGCCGGCGCGAGCACGGTCACGACGTCGACCCCGGCGAGCTCGGCTCCGGCGGCGCCCTCGCCGAGCAGCGGGGCAGCACAGACGAGCAGCGTCGCGCCGCTGTCGCGCAGGACGTACTCGATCTCGCGGCGCTTCAGCAGCGCGTGCACGGGCACGGCCACCGCGCCGAGGGCCAGCGTGGCGTAGTACACGCGGGGGAAGTCCGCGACGTTCGGCACGAGCATCGCCACCTTCGACCCCTCGGTCACGCCTCGCGCGCGGAGTGCCCCGGCGTAGGCCAGGGTCTGCGCCCACAGCTCGGCGTAGGTCGTGCGGACGTCGCCCACGATGACGGCGACGTCGTCCGGGTAGCGTGCCGCCGACTCGGCGAGGATCGCTGCGACCGACGCGGTCGCGCGGGTGGTGTGGGTGTCGTGCATGCCGGTCTCCGTCTTCGTCGACGACCTCGTCGTCGTCACCGCCGATCCTACGGCGCGACCCGGCGGACCGGTCAGGCAGGCGCGACCCGGCGGACCGGTCAGGCGGCGGACGCCGCAGGTTCCCGCCGACGGAGGAGCACCCCGGACGCCAGGGCGATCCCGAGCAGGACGACGAGTCCGCCGACGGGCTCGTTCCACCGCACCCGCTCCCCCAGCACGAGCACACCGAGCGCCACCCCGACCACCGGCGTCAGGTACGTGACGGTGGAGGCGCGACCGGCGCCCCACGCCTGCACGAGCCGGGTGTTCCAGGCGTAGGCCAGCCCCGTGCCGACGCAACCGAGTGCGATCATCGCGGCCACGATCCTCCCGTCCAGCTGCACCGGACCGGTCGCGACGACGGGCGCGACCAGCAGGAGCATCCCGGAGGCCAGCGTCAGCTGGACCGTCGCCAGCGTGACCGGGTCGTACACGCTCGCCACGGCGACCCGGCGCAGGTAGGCGAGCCCGATGCCGTAGGACGCGGTCATGCCGAGCAGCGCGACCTGCCCCGGCACGCTCGCCAGGACCTCGGGGTCGGTCAGCACGTCCCACGGGCCGACCAGTACGAGCACCCCGACGATGCCGAGCACGATCCCGAGCACCTGCCGTCCGCGCAGCCGTTCGGACGGCACGAGCACCGCGAGCGCGGCCAGCGTCATGATCGGCGTCGTCGCGTTGTAGATGCTCGCGAGCCCGGACGGCACCGTCTGCTCGGCCCACGCCATCAGCGACGACGGCACCGCGTTGAGGAACACCGCGACGACCGCCAGGTGCGCCCAGGTTCGCGGCTCCCGGGGCCACCGGCGGCGGCTGGCCAGGAGCACCACGACCAGCGTGACCCCACCGAGCACGGTCCGCACGGTGGCGACCTGCTGCGGGGCGAGACCGTCGAGTCCGATCTTCGCGAAGAGGAAGCTCGATCCCCAGGTCAGTGCGACGAGGGCGTAGAGGAGGGCGTTCACGTGGCCTAGTGTCGGACCATCGGGTGACATGCGGCAAACGCATGTCACTCATGCCGCCATGAGGAGGACGCATGACCGTCTCGGTCCAGCAACTACGCGCGTTCGTCGCCACGCTCGACGCCGGGTCCTTCACCGCGGCGGCCGCCGCGCTGGGCGTCGGGCAGTCCGCGGTGTCCCACGCCGTCGCCGGGCTCGAACGCGAGGTCGGCGGCCCCGTGGTGCGCCGCGGCACGGTCGCCGCCGCCACACCGCTGGGCGACCGCCTGCTGGCCCACGCCCGCAGCGTGCTCGCCTCGGTCGAAGCCCTGGAGGCGGTGGTCCGGCCCGCCACGGCGCGCGGCACCGTGCGCCTCGCCGCCGTCCCCACCGTCTGCCAGGGCCTGCTGCCGCGGCTCCGGGAGCTGTGGGCCGTGACCCTGCCGGACGTCGACGTGCAGGTCTACGAGGGGGACGACGACGAGATGCCGGAGTGGCTCGAGGCCGGCACCGTCGACGCCGCTGTGCTCGTCGACCCGTCGCCGGTTCCCGAGGGTGGCGTGGTCGTGGCGCGGGACGAGATGGCCGCCGTGATCCGCCGCGACCACCCCCTCGCCGAACTGCCCGCGCTCACCCTCGACGACCTGCACGAGGACGGTCTGGTGGCGGGCGGCGGTGGCTGCGAGTACCAGATCCAGAAGCTCCACGAACTCGACGGCCGGCCGTTCCGGTACGCCCACCGAGTGCGGGAGATGAGCACGATGTTCGGGATGATCCAGCGGGGCGAGGGCGTGTCGATCGTGCCGACCCTGGGCCGCGGGATGCTGCCGCCGGACCTGGTGATGATCCCGATGGCCCGGCGGCTCGAACGGACCCTGGTGCTGAGCGGGCCGTCGTCCCGTGCATGGCACCCGTTGGCACGAGCCCTGGTGGACGCGGTCTGAGACGGACGCCCCCTGGTCAGGCTGCTCCGGCAACTCCGACCTTCGGCGGATCCGCTCGTCCCGACGGCTCCCTAGGCTCGGGGCATGACCTCGACCACGCTCCCCGCCGTGCCGCTCGGGCAGCGTGTGTGGTCCCAGACCTGGCGTGTCGCCGTCGCGGCCCTGACCGGGCTGCTCACCGCGGGGCTCGTGTGGCCGACGATGGACACCCGTGGGTGGAGCGACCTGCACGTCGGCGCGCTGCTCCTCGGCGACGTGGGTGCCGGTCTGGCCGCCCTCGTCCTCCTGCCGTTCCGGCACCGGGCACCGCTGGTGATCACCGTCGTCATCGGTGCCCTCAGCTCGGTGTCGACGTTGGCGGTCGGGGCGGCCGCGATCGCCACGGTGTCGCTCGCCACCCGGCGCCGGGCTGTCGAGCTCGCCGTCGCCGGTGCGGTGCTGCTCGGTGCCACGGTGCTCTACGACGTCGTCCTGGCGCCCCCGGCCGACGACATGCCGCTCTGGCAGATCTTGATCGCGGGCGTCGTCGGCATCGCCTTGCTCGTGGTCATCGGCATCGCGATCGGGCAGCGCCGGGCGCTCCTGCTGTCGCTGCGTGAGCGGGCCGCCCTGCTCGAACGCGACCAGCAGCTGCGCGAGGACCGTGCCCGCGAGCAGGAGCGCGCCCACATCGCCCGCGAGATGCACGACGTCCTGGGCCACCGGCTGTCCCTGGTCGCGCTGCACGCCGGTGCCCTCGAGTACCGCGGCCCGGGGCTCACCCCCGACGAGACCGCCGCGGCGGCCGGGGTCGTGCGGGCCGAGGCGCACTCCGCACTCACCGACCTGCGCGACGTCCTCGGGGTGTTGCGCGACCCCGCGGCGACCGGCGGCGACGAGGTGACCGGCACCGCGCCTCCGCAGCCGACGCTCGTCGACCTGCCCGACCTGCTCGACCAGGCGCGTTCCGGCGGTGCGACCGTCCGGGCGCGCGTCGACACCGACGGCGCAGCAGTGCCGACGGCACTCGGCCGGCACGCCTACCGGATCGTGCAGGAATCGCTGACGAACGCCCGTCGGCACGCCCCCGGACAACCCGTCGACGTGGTGGTCGAGACCGTCCCCGGTCCCGGGGTCCGGGTGGTGGTGTCGAACACGCTGACCGACGGAGCTGCGCACGCGGACGCGTCCGGGAAGACCGCCGGGCACGGCCTGCGCGGGCTCGCCGAACGCGCCCGGCTCGTCGGCGGGAGCTTCCGCGCCGGCAGCGACGACGGACGCGTGCACGTGGTCGAGGCGGTGCTGCCGTGGACCCCGTGACCGCTCCCGTCCGCGTCGTCCTGGTCGACGACGACCAGCTCGTGCGCGTCGGGCTCCGGATGCTGCTCAGCGGCGACGACGACGTAGTGGTCGTGGGCGAGGCGGGCGACGGGCTCGAGGCCGAAGGCGTCATCGCGTCGACCGCGCCCGACGTCGTGCTCATGGACATCCGGATGCCCCGGTGCGACGGGCTCGTCGCCACCGAACGCGAACTGCGCCGACGACCCGACCTGGCCGTCCTGGTGCTGACGACCTTCGAGGGCGACGACCTCGTGCTCGGAGCGTTGCAGGCCGGCGCTCGTGGGTTCCTGCTCAAGGACACCCCGCCGCACGAACTCGTGCAGGCCGTGCGGACCGTGGCGGCCGGGCGCTCGATCCTGTCCCCGTCCGTGCTCGACCGGGTCATCGCCTTCGCGGCCGGATCCCGCTCGGCCCGGGCGGCCGGTGGTCCGGGCGGCGCACCGGCCGGGCCACCGGTCGATGCCGCTGCGGACGACACTGAGGCACGCCGGCTGCTCGCCCTGCTGACCGAGCGGGAGCGGGAGGTCGCACTCGCCGTGGCGAACGGGGCGTCCAACGCGCAGATCGCCGCCGACCTGTACGTGGGCCTGGCCACCGTGAAGACGCACGTCGGGCACGTGTACGAGAAGTTCGGTGTCGAGAACCGGGTGCAGCTGGCACTCGTGGTGCACGCGGCCCGGCGGGGAGAGCCGACCGCGTGACCGGGCGCCGGGCGACCGGGCGCCGGGTGACCGGTGCGCCGGGTCGCCGGGTCGCCGGGTCGCCGGGTCGCCGGGTGATCGTCGGCTGAACGGTCGACGGTGCCCCCTCGGCAGGATGGACCGATGGCCGAGACGCACGTGAAGACGTTCACCACCGCGGACGAAGCGGCAGCCGAAGCCGCCGGGCTCGCCTGGCTCGCCGAGGCCGAGGACACCGGAGGCACCCGCATCGCCCGCGTGCTCGGGCGCCCGACCCCGACCGTGCTCGACCTCGAGCTCATCTCCGACGGCTCCCCCACCGCCGCCCAGGCAGAGCGGTTCGGCCGCTCCCTCGCGCACACGCACGCCGCCGGCGCCGACCACTGGGGTGCGCCGCCAGCCGGCTGGACCCGCGGTGCGGCGCTGCGGATGGGCCGCTCGCGCACGCCGTTCGTCACGGCCGAGCAGGCACCGGCGACCTGGGGTGAGTTCTTCGCCGAGTACCGCATCCGCGACTTCGTCCGCCGCATCGTCGATGCCGGCGGGTTCGACCACGCCGAGGCGGCCGTGTTCGAGCGGGTCGCCGCACGCGTGCAGGACGGCACACTCGGGTCGCCGCAGCCCGCGCTCGTCGGGGACCGACCCGCACGCCTGCACGGTGACCTGTGGGCAGGCAACGTCCTCTGGCCGACGGACTCGTCCGAACCGACCGGCGCCGTGCTCATCGACCCGATCGCCCACGGCGGGCACGCGGAGACCGACCTGGCACTGCTCGGGTTGTTCGGGCTCCCCCGGCTCGAGACGGTGCTCGCCGCCTACGACCGGGAGTCACGGCTGGCCGACGGCTGGCAGGAGCGCGTCGAGCTCCACCAGCTCGCGCCGCTGCTGCTGCACGTGTTCCTGTTCGGCGGCTCGTACACCGGGGCCGCACTCCGGGCAGCGCAGCGGTACGCCTGACCCCTCGCACCGTGCGAGGGGCGCCGCACGAACGGTGCGAGGTTCCACACTCCGTGCGACCCCGCGTGCCTCGCACCGAGTGCGGAACCTCGCACCACGGCAGACCGCCCCCTCGCACCGTGCGAGGGGGCGCACCGTGCGTCCTTAGCCCGCGCATAGCCGGCGCAGTGCAGCAGTCGGGGAACGCCCCGGATGCTCATCGACATGACCACGTACCCGACACCCGTGACCGACCGACGCGACCCCGCGCGCAGTGCCGCGCGGGATCGGCGCCGCCCGCCCCTCGCCCGGCTGTTCCTCGGCGAGCGCGACGACGCCCGCTGGCTCCGGCCGGCGTTCTGGGCGCTCCTGGCCGTGACCGCCGTGGTGTACCTGTGGGACCTCAGCGTCTCCGGGTACGCCAACAGCTTCTACGCCGCCGCCGTGCAGGCCGGCACGAAGTCGTGGGAGGCGTTCTTCTTCGGCTCCCTCGACTCGTCGAACTTCATCACGGTCGACAAACCGCCCGCCTCGCTGTGGGTGATGGTGCTGTCGGCCCGGATGTTCGGCTTCTCGAGCTTCAGCCTGCTCCTCCCCCAGGCGCTGATGGCCGTCGGTTCCGTCGCCCTGGTCTGGGGCACGGTCCGCCGCACCCTGGCCCGACTCGGCGCCACCACCGCGAACGTCGGCGCGCTGCTCGCGGGCTTCGTCGTGGCAGCGACCCCGGCGGCGGCGCTGATGTTCCGCTTCGACAACCCGGACGCCCTGCTCGTCCTGCTGATGACCGCCGGGGCGTACTGCACGGTGCGGGCGCTGCCGAAGGGCAGCTGGAAGTGGATCGCGCTCGCCGGGGTCGCCCTCGGGTTCGCGTTCCTGACGAAGATGCTGCAGGGCCTGCTCGTCCTGCCCGCCTTCGGCCTCGTCTACCTGTTCGCCGCCCGCGCCGGCTGGGGCCGACGGGTGATCGGTCTGCTCGTCGCCGCCGGTTCCCTCGTGGTGGCCGCGGGCTGGTGGGTCGTCGCCGTGTGGCTCTGGCCCGCCGAGTCCCGCCCCTACATCGGCGGCTCGACGAACAACACCGTGCTCGACCTGGTGTTCGGCTACAACGGCCTCGGCCGGATCTTCGGAGGCTCGGGCAACGGCGGCGGAGGCGGCGGCATGACCGGCGGCACCGCCGGAGGCTCGTTCGGCGGCTCGACGGGCCTGAACCGCCTGTTCTCGTCCGAGATGGGGCTCGAGATCTCGTGGCTCCTGCCCGCGGCGCTCATCGCCCTGGTCGTCGGGCTGGTCGTCGTCGGCCGTCGGCACCTGGCCGATCCCGCACGCGCCGGACTGGTCCTCTGGGGTGGCTGGCTCCTGGTCACCGGACTCGTGTTCTCGTACATGTCGGGCACGATCCACCCGTACTACACGGTCGCCCTCGCCCCGGCCATCGCCGGACTCGTCGGTACCGGCGGCGCCCTGCTCTGGCACGCACGAGCCCGCTTCGTCGGCCGCCTCGGCCTCGCTGCGATGATCGGTGTCACCGCGTTCTGGGGCTGGTGCCTGCTCAACGAGAACCCGACCTGGCTGCCGTGGCTGCGCTGGGTGATGCTCGCCGGCGGGCTGCTGTCCGCGGCACTGATCGTCATCGGCAGCGTGCCGTCGCTGCGCCGGCTCGTCACGGTCGGCGTCCTCGCCGGCACCGTGTTCGGCCTGTCCGGCACCACCGCCTACGCCCTCGCCACGACGACCGTCGCGCACTCCGGTTCGATCCCGAGCGTCGGTCCGGCGGGCAGCAGCTCCGGTGGGATGGGCGGCGGCACCGGTGGCTTCCCGGGAGGCACGGGCGGACCGGGTGGGTCGACCTCCGGCTCCGACGACGGCGGCTCCGACAGCACGTCCGACTCCCAGCAGGGTCCCGGCGGGACCCCGCCGGAGGGCGCCTCCGGCGAGGCGCCGGAGATGCCGGACGGCACGTCCGGTACGGCACCGGGCAGTGGGCAGGACGGCACGGACGACGCGACCTCCGAGGGCGGGTCGGGGACGGGCCTCCAGGCCGGGGGTGGTGGCGAGGGCGCGTCGACCTCGTCCGCCCTGCAGGAGCTGCTCGAGGCATCCGACGCGAAGTGGGCGGCCGCGGTCAACGGATCGCAGTCGGCCGCGCAGCTCGAACTCGACACCGACACCGCCGTGATGGCGATCGGCGGCTGGTCGAGCGACCCGGCACCGACGCTCGCGCAGTTCAAGGCCTACGTCGCCGACGGCGACATCGGGTACTACGTGTCGTCCGGCTCCGGCGGCGGCATGGGCGGCGGCTCGTCGACCGCGTCGGCGATCCAGGAGTGGGTCGCAGCGAACTACGAGTCGACGACCGTCGGCGGCCAGACCGTCTACGACCTGAGCAGCAGGGAGTGACCGACGACGAGGGCGCGGTGGATAGGCTCCGGGACATGCCCGGCACCCCGCTGCAGCGCACCGACGGCTCCCCCGTCCGCGCCCTCGTCGTCGACGACGAGCACGCCCTGGCCGAGGCCGTCGCCCTGGCGTTCGCGGGCGACGGCTGGGCCGTGCGGTCGGTGCACCGCGGGCGCGACGTGCTGTTCGCGGCCCGGGAGTTCCAGCCCGACGTGATCGTGCTCGACGTGATGCTGCCGGACATCGACGGGTTCGAGGTGCTCGAACGGCTCCGCGACGCCCGCGACGGCGTGCGGGTGCTGTTCCTCACCGCACGCGACGCCCCCGAGGACCGGCTCGCCGGGCTGACCGGCGGCGGCGACGACTACCTGACCAAGCCCTTCGGCATCGAGGAGCTGCTCGTCCGTGCGCGGATCCTGGCGCGCACCTCGGCCCGGGTCGCTGCGGCCGGGGCGAGCGCCGAGGTCGTGGTCGGGGACCTCCGGCTCGACGAGGACGCCCGCTCGGTCAGCCGTGCCGGGGACCCGATCGAGCTCACCCCGACCGAGTACGAGCTGCTGCGGCACCTGGCCCGGAACGCCAACCGGGTCCTGTCCCGCGAGCAGCTGCTGGCGAGCGTCTGGGGCATGGACTTCGGCACGTCGTCGAACCTGGTGGACATGTACGTGTCGTACCTGCGGAAGAAGCTCGACGCCGGACGTGAGCCGATGCTGCAGACCGTCCGTGGGGCGGGGTACGTGCTCCGGCCGGCGACGTGAGCCGTTCCGGGCGCACCGGGCGTGTGCCGTCGTTGCGCTGGCGGATCGTGGCGGCCGTGGCCCTGCTGCTCGTGGCGACGAACGTCGTCGTGGGGGCGGTGACCGTCGTCGCGTTCCGGGGGTACCTGGTCGACCGGCTCGACGCGGAGCTGTCGACGGCGGCGATGCGGACCGTCGGCGGACGGGACGGGGCGGAACCGCCGCCGGGGGCTTCCGGGCCGCCGCCGGGGTCGTCGTCGTCCTCGTCCTCGTCCTCGTCCTCGTCCTCGTCGGACGATCTGCCGGATCCCGACAACGCCTTCATCGGTGCGCCGGGGCAGTCGGCGGGCACGGTCATCGCCATCGTCCGAGACGGCGACGTGGTGCTCGGTGGCTACACCGACGGGGACGGTGACCAGCGCCGCCTGACCGCGGCGCAGCAGCGGACGCTCGCCGCGGTCCAGACCGGCGGCGACCCCGTGACGGTCGAACTCGGCGCGCTCGGCGACTACCGGGTGCAGGCGGTCAGCGACGACGACGACGTGTTCGTCACCGCGCTCCCCCTCGGTGACCTCGACGCCGCGATCGCTCGACTGCTGCTCGTCATCGGGGTCGTCACTGTGCTCGGGCTCGCCGTCGCCGCGTGGGCGCTCACGGTGCTCGTCCGTCGATCGCTCCGTCCGCTCGAACGCGTCGCCGCGGTGGCGTCCGGCGTGACCGCGCTCGACCTGGAGCGCGGAGACCCGGACATCCCCGTCCGAGTCTCCGACGCCGACCTGCGCGCGAACCGCGAGGTCGCGCAGGTCGGCGGTGCGCTGAACCGGCTGCTCGGTCACGTCGCGCGGGCACTCACCGTCCGTCGCGACGCCGAGGCCGGCATGCGGACGTTCGTCGCCGACGCCTCGCACGAGCTGCGGACGCCGATCGCCACCGTCCGGGCGTACGCCGAGCTGTCGGAGCGGACCTCGGACCTGGACGCCGTGCACCGCAACGTCGAACGGATCGGACGTGAGGCCGTCCGGATGGGCGACCTCGTCGACGAGCTGCTGCTGCTCGCACGGCTCGACGCCTCGGCCCTGGCGTCGGGGGCGCCGGCCTCGCAGGTCGTCCGCGAACCGGTCGACCTGACGTCGCTCGTCGTCGACGCCACGATGGACGCCCGCGCGACGGCGCCGGACCACCGGTGGACGCTGCAGATCGTGGACGACCAGCCGGTGCTCGTGGCCGGTGACGAGGTGCAGCTCCGACGGGTGGTCACGAACCTGTTGACCAACGCCCGGACGCACACGCCGCCGGGGACTGCCGTCGTGGTGTCGTTGCAGTCGGTCCCCGGGTCGGGGTCGGCGTCTGCGTCGGCGTCTGCGTCTGCGTCTGCGTCGGCGTCTGCGTCTGCGTCGGACGGTGCCGTCGTCCGCTTCGTCGTCGCGAACGACGGGCCGCCGATCCCCGCCGAGTCCCTGCCGACCCTGTTCGACCGGTTCACCCGGGGTGAGGCCTCGCGCTCACGGGAGCACGGCACGAGCGGCCTCGGGCTCGCGATCGTGCGGGCCGTCGTCATGGCGCACGGCGGCAGCGTGCGGGTCGCGTCCGAGCCCGGGCGGACCGCGTTCACCGTGGACCTGCCGCCCTCGGGCGCTTCGTGAGCAGAAGACGTCGGGTGCCGCGACCGCACTCGACATCTCCTGCTCACCGAGTGCCGTCCGGGTCGCATACTGGTCGGAGAACGCCGGACGAGGAGGCCCCGTGACGAACGCGTACGACAAGCTCCCGGGCCGCCCGGACCCCGCCGACCTGGTGGTCGAGGTCCCGGCGTTCGAGGACGACCGCCCCCAGCCCGAGCCCGCACCGCCCGCCGCGGCGCCGGAGCTCGTGGCCGCGACCGAGTTCGCGCGCTCCTCGCACGCACCGCCCACGATCCGCCGGACGCAGATGCGGGCGGGCGCCTGGATCGCGGGCGTCCCGATCGCGGCGCTCGTGGTCGTCGCGATCGTGCAGATCCTGCTGCCCCGCTGACCGAGAGCGCGGCTGAGTGGGCCGCTCGGACGCGTTCTCACGCGCTCAGCGACACCTCACGCACAGCCGACCGCGTGAGGTGTCGCTGAGCACGAAAACCGGGCGTCGTCCGGATCGTCAGACGATCGACCAACGTCGAGACTCAACGCGTGCATCCGCGTCGGAGCGCACGCAGGCTGGGTCTTGTCCGAGCAAGACGACCCGAACGGGTCACCACTGCAGAGATGGGAAACACGATCATGAACTCGTTCAAGCGCAAGTCCGTGAAGCTCCTCGCTGGCACCGCCCTCGGTGGCGCCGTCATCGCCGGGGCGTTCGTCGCAGCCCCCGCACAGGCCGCCGAGCCCGCGCCGCCCAGCACCTCGTCGTCCGTCGGCGGCAGCGTCAACGTCAACCTCGACCCGGTCGCGATCGTCAACGCGATCAAGGACGCGGTCAACGACCAGAGCGACCGCGGCGGTGCCGTGCAGGCAGCGCTCGACGTCGGCTACTGGAACGCCGGCAACCCCGACCGCCTCACCGTCGCGGTGGTCAACAAGAACCAGGACATCACCGTCGAGGGCGACGTCGCGGACGCCCAGTCGATCGACATCAAGGGTGGCAACTACGTCATCTACTGGTTCAAGGGCCCCGGCAAGGTCACCAACAACGGTGACGGCGGCTGGCTGAACTGGGGTGTGTTCGGCAACATCGAGCGCATCGACAACGTGATCCACGTCAACGGCGGCTGACTCCTCCGTTCGTCGGCGACGCCCCCTGGGACCTCGGTCTCAGGGGGCGTCGCCGTCCGACCGCGCCGCTTCGATCGCCGACGGCCGGTTGCGTGCAGCCAGCATGAAGTCCCGCCGAGACCGGATCCAGCCCCGGACGAAGGCGACCGACACCAGCGCCGTCCGGTTCGGCGCGTTCCAGGACTTCATCAACCGGCCGAGGTGCCAGGCGACGGCCTGCCGGCTGTAGGCGGTCTCCTTGGCGATGGCGTCGTTCGACAGCCCACGGGCGGCGAGCGCCAGCATCCGCTCCTCGGTCTCGTCCAATCCGGGCGCCGATGCCACCAGGTCGATGTCGTCGGTGCCGAGCGCTGTCGTCGCGTCCGCCGACGCCCCTCCCCGGTGCTGCGCCCAGGCTTCCGCCCAGCACGAGCCGAGTTCGTGTGCCACGAGCGATGCCCGGCTCATCGCGAGCATCGTCCTGCCGGCGTGGTCGATCGTCGTCGCGTGCTCGCGGGTGGCCGTGTGCATGACGAGGGCGAAGACACGGATCGCGGGCAGAGCGCCGCGGAGCACGACCGAGACGTCGACCTGCGGGTCGTCGGCGCTGGCGGCTGCGACCTCGCGGAGCCGTACCAGGCACTCCAGGTCGAGCGGCTCCCCACGCTCGACCGCGCGCAGTGCCGCGGGGAGCACGAGCGGGACGATCTGCTCGTACCGACGCCGGAGCCAATCGTGCCCGTCGGGTCGGATGCCGTGCAACGGTGGCGCGAGCAGCAGCTCCGTGAACTCCGGGCACCGCTCGTCGAGCGCCAGCCCCAGCCGCTCCCCGGGGAGCAGCACGGCCGTCCGTCGTGCGTCGTCGCGCTCGGTCGTCATCGTGCGTCGAACGTATCCGGACAACAGGTGTCGTGTCCGCTGCGTTCACGTGGTGTTCGTTCTTACCCGGGCCACAGCGCCCTGCCTCGGCCCCCGTAGGCCCGCTGCCGAGCATGAGCGGCATGACGGAGACGAACCAGCCCCTCGACATCGACATCGTCGTCCCCTGCTACGACGAGCAGGACACGCTCGCCGCCCATGTGCGACGGCTCCACACGTTCTGCCGGACGTCGTTGCACCACTCGTGGCGGATCACGATCGCGGACAACGCCTCGACCGACGACACCGCCCGGATCGCCGACGACCTCGCCGCGATGCTCCCCGGCGTGCATGCGGTGCACCTGCCCGAGAAGGGCCGGGGCCGCGCGCTCAAGGAGGTCTGGGCAGCATCGCCGGCGACCGTGCTCGTCTACGTGGACGAGGACCTGTCCACCGACCTCGCCGCGCTCGAACCCCTCGTGGCACCCCTGCTGTCGGGGCACTCGGACCTGGCGATCGGCACCCGGCTGGCAGGTTCGTCGCGCGTGGTGCGTGGCAGCAAGCGGGAGTTCATCTCGCGCTCGTACAACCTGCTGCTCCGGACGACGATGGGGGTGTCGTTCTCGGATGCGCAGTGCGGGTTCAAGGCGGTCACGAAGGCCGCCGCCGATCACCTGCTGCCGTTGTGCGAGGACGACGCCTGGTTCTTCGACACCGAACTGCTCGTGCTGGCCGAGCACGCGGGACTCCGCATCCACGAGGTCCCCGTCGACTGGGTCGACGACGTCAACTCCTCGGTGCACATCGCGTCGACCGCGACCGAGGACCTGAAGGGCATGTGGCGGGTGTCGAGGAACATCGCCACCGGGCGGGTGTCGATCAGCACGGTCTACGCGGCGATCGGTCGGCAGCCGTTCACCCCACCGAGCGTGGGGTTCCTGGGGCAGGTCCTGCGGTTCGGAGCGATCGGGGTGCTCTCGACCCTGGCGTTCGCCGCCCTGTACGCCCTGTTCCGGCCGGCGATCGGCGCCCAGACCGCAGACTTCCTCGCGCTGTTGGTCACGGCGATCGGCAACACCGCACTGAACCGGCGGTTCACGTTCGGGGTGCGGGGCCGTGCGGGAGCGGGTCGTCACCACGTGCAGGGCCTGGTCGTGTTCGGCATCGCCTGGGCCATCACGTCGGGGTCGCTCGTGGTGTTGCACGCGTCGGTGCCGGGAGCCTCGCACGGTGCGGAGATCGCGGTGCTGACGGCAGCCAACCTGTTCGCGACGTGCGTGCGCTTCGTGCTCTTCAAGGCGTGGGTGTTCCGCACCGCCCGCCGTCACCCGGAGCTCGTCCGTGCCGGGACGACCCCCGCCGCCGACGCGAGCACCGCGGTCACGGAGCCGATCGCGGTGAGCGACCGAACCGGCGAGCGAGCAGCCTGACACCGTGCCGGGTCACCCACCCGGTGCCCGGTTGCACGGCGCCCGCGGCACGCCGCACCGTGCGGCGGCGGCCATCCCGTGCGAGGTTGCACGCTCCGTGCAGCGCTACGAACTCGCACCGAGCGTGCAACCTCGCACCAGCGGAACAGACCCGCACCGTGAGACACCGCCGCGCCCCATGCCACCCGTGTTGCACGGTCGGTATACCAAGCCGTAGCATCGCCCTACCGCACCACCACCCCACAGGGCCCGACTGCCACCATCGGTCTGCCCGCGGCGAGCGCTCCATCGATGCAGCCCGCGCCGTCCGCTGCCGGCAACGCCCCACTGGACCCGCACGTGAACCCCACCTCTTTCGGTCTCTACGACCCTGCCCGCGAATCGAGCGATTGCGGCGTCGGTTTCATCACCCGTCTCGACGGGATGCCGAGCCACGACGTCATCCGCAAGGGCGACGAAGCGCTGTGCTCCATCCCGCACCGCGGCGGCAAGTCCGCCGAGGGTGTCGGTGACGGCGCAGGCGTCAGCATCGACCTGTCGGTGGAGTTCTTCAGCGCCATCACCGGCGAGCAGCTGCGCGCCGGGCACTTCGGCGTCGCGAACTGCTTCGTGCCGAGCAGCGACGGAGCCGACGGCACCGACGAGCGCGCCCGCGCCGAGCAGACCGTCACGGACGCGATCACGGCCGAGGGCTTCGAGCTGCTGCTGGTCCGTGACGTCCCGGTGGACCACTCCGTCGCGCGCCCCGAGGCCGAGCAGTACCAGCTGCCGATCGTGCAGTGGGTCTTCCGTGCTCCGTCCGACTGGGACCGCACCGAGGTCGACGCCGCCGCGAACCGCGCCCTGCTCGCCGTCGAGGCGGTCTCCTACGCCCAGGCCGCCGCCGAGCGCGCCGAGCACGCCGCACTGTACCCGCTGTCGCTCAGCGCCCGGACCCAGATCCTGAAGGGCCGGCTGAACTCCGGCGAGGTGATCGGGTACTTCACCGACCTGCGCGACCCCCGGCACTCGGTGCGGACGCTGTACTTCCACACCCGGTTCTCGACGAACACCGAGCCGCACCCGACGATGGCGCAGCCGTTCCGCCTGATGGCGCACAACGGCGAGCTGAACACCGACCGCAAGAACCGGCTGTCGGACGAGGCGCTCGCGCGGGCCCGCACCCGGAGCATCGTGCGTCCGCCCGGGCAGTCGGACTCGAGCCGACTCGACCAGACCCTGCAGAGCCGCGTGTTCGACGACGGGCTCGAGATCGTCGAGGCCGTGGTCTCGCTCATGCCGCCGGCGTGGGAGAACGACCGCACCCTGACCCCGGACGTCCGGGACATGCTCGAGTACTTCTCGCTGTACGAGGAGAAGAACGACGGTCCCGCCGCCGTGATCTTCAGCGACGGCGACGTCGTCGGCGCCCGCCTGGACCGCCTGGGCCTGCGCCCGCTGCGCACCGTCGAGACGGCCGAGTACCTGATGGTGTCGTCCGAGGCCGGCCAGGTCGAGTTCGACGCCGACGAGGTCGTGCACCGCGGCCGCATCGAGGCCGGCGGCATGCTCGTCGTCGACCACCGCACCGGCACCCGCATGCGCACGGGCGAGGTGCTGCACATGCTCGCGGCCCGCCGTGACTACGGCACCCTGCTCGACGCCGCCCGCGTGAACCTGGACGACGTGCCCGCTCCGGACTACGAGCGCACGACGTCCACCCTGGGCTACGACGGCGACCTGTCGCTCGCGGGCCGGTACGTGGCGTACTCGCTGAACCAGGAGAGCTTCCGGTTCATGCTCGACCCGATGCTGCAGAACGGGTCGGAGCGCATCTCGGCGATGGGCTACGGCAACGCCATCAACGCCCTGAGCGACACCGAGGGCGGCATGGCGAAGTACTTCTCGCAGCGCTTCGCCCAGGTGACGAACCCGCCGCTCGACTCGATCCGCGAGGCCGACGGGATGTCGATGCGCGTGGCGCTCGGCGCGAAGCCGGACGGCACGGGCACCACGGGGCGTCAGCTGGTCGTGCAGTCGCCGATCCTGGGGCACCTCGACATGGTCCGGCTGCGCGAGCAGGACATCGTGCCGCTCGAGCGCTTCGACATGCTCTACGTGCCGGTGCCCGCCGACGAGCAGGCCAACGCCGACGCGATGCGCGGGGCGCTGGACGCCCTGTGCGACGCGATCGAGGCGTTCGCGGCGCGCGGTGGCGGGATCGCGGTCGTGACCGACCGCGAGGTGTCGTCGACCCATGCGCCCCTCCCCGTGATCCTGGCCGTTGCCGCCGTCAACCAGCGGCTCATCGAGACCGGTCTGCGCCTGCGGGTGTCCGTCGTCGCGGAGAGCGGTCAGCTGCCATCGTCACACCACGTCGCGACCGCGCTGGGCTTCGGTGCCGCCGCTGTGTACAGCTTGAGCGCTCGGCTGCGTGCGGAGGAGAAGTACCCCGCCGCACCCGCACCCGCCGGCGAGCTGACCGCGACCGACCTGGCACTCAAGCAGTTCCGCAAGGCCGCCGAGAAGGCCCTGGCGAAGACCATGGGCCGCGTCGGCCTGTGCACGGCCGAGAGCTACATCGGCGGCGAGTTCTTCGAGCCGAACTACCTCGACACCGGCGACGACGTGCTCGCGCGGATCTTCCCGCACATGCAGGCCCCGGTCGGCGGCGTCGGCTTCGCGCGCATCGCCCAGGCGGCGACGGACTGGCACGAGCGTGCCCGCTCGGTGGCGTCCGAGGGCCAGGTCCCGCTGCTCGGCCTGTTCAAGGAACGCTCCGACGGCGCCGGCCACTCGTTCGGCGTCGCGAGCGTCCGCGGGTTCGGCGGCATGACCGAGGAGCGCCCGGCCTTCGAACGCTCCGGCGACTCGGACGCGCTGCGCCTGCTCACGCTCGGCCAGCTCGACGACTCGTTCGGCATCACCGACGCCGCGTACCGGAACACCGGGTACGACCGGCTGAGCGACGCCGAGATCGACGCGCACCGCATCACGCCGGGCTACGTCACGTTCCTGCAGACGACCCACGACGAGCGGTCCCGCCGCCCCGCCGCGCTCCGCGACGTGCTCGCGCTGCCCGCGGACGTCACCGGCATCGACACCGCCGAGGACTTCGCGCGCGAGCTCGGCCGCTTCTCGACGAGCGGCAACGCCAGCGTCACCGTGCGCGGGCTCTCCGGCTCGCGTCCGTCGGACGACCAGGACCTGCCGGGAGGCACGGAGCGGTTCCGCCTGGAACTCACGTCGACGGGGACCACGGGTGCACTGCGCCACGCGGCCCTGGCAGACGGCCTCGCGCTGCTCCACCCGGGGCAGATCGACGTCGACGCCGTCGACGACAGCGGGGTGACGCTCCGCGCCACCGGTGCGGCCGTCGCGCTGCTCGCACTGCTGCAGAGCGCCCCGGCGAGCGTCGAGCTCGACGAGGTACAGCCGGCCCACGAGATCACCCGGACCCTGGCGTCCGGCGCGATGAGCCACGGCGCGCTCGTCGCCACCGCCCACGAGGCCGTCGCACACGGCACGAACATGGTCGGCGGCATGTCGAACAGCGGTGAGGGCGGCGAGCACCACTCCCGCTACGGCACCATCCGCGGCTCGCGCATCAAGCAGTTCGCCTCGGGCCGGTTCGGCATCTGGGCCGGGTACCTCGCCGACCCCATGCTCGAGGAGCTCGAGATCAAGATCGGCCAGGGCGCGAAGCCCGGCGAGGGTGGCCAGCTGCCCGCACCCAAGGTCACGGTGGACATCGCCGCGGCCCGCGGTGGCACGCCCGGCGTCGAGCTGATCTCGCCGCCGCCGCACCACGACACGTACTCGATCGAGGACCTCGCGCAGCTCATCCACGACTGCAAGGCCGCCCGCGTCCGGGTGATCGTGAAGCTCGTCTCGTCCGAGGGCATCGGCACCATCGCGGTCGGCGTCGCGAAGGCCGGCGCCGACGTGATCAACGTCGCGGGCAACACCGGCGGCACGGGCGCTGCGGCCGTCACCAGCCTGAAGTACGCGGGCCGCTCCGCGGAGATCGGCGTCGCCGAGGTGCACCAGGCCCTGGTCGCGAACGGCCTGCGCCAGAAGGTCACGCTCCGCTGCTCGGGTGCACACCAGACCGGCAGCGACGTCGTCACGAGCGCCCTGCTCGGCGGCGACAGCTTCGAGTTCGGCACGACCGCGCTCATGATGCTCGGCTGCGTGATGGCGAAGAACTGCAACGTGAAGTGCCCGGCGGGCCTGACCACGAACGCCGAGGCGTTCGAGGGCGACCCCCGCGCGCTCGCGCAGTACCTGCTCAACATCGCCCACGACGTGCGGCAGATCCTGGCCCGGCTTGGCCTGCGTTCCCTGCGCGAGGCCCGCGGCCGGACCGACCTGCTGCAGCTCCTGGACCACCCGGCGAGCGTGGGCCGGCTCGACGCCCGCGCCCTGCTCGCCCAGGTGCCCGAGAAGGTCGTCGCGGACCCGGAGTACCTGGAGAAGGACTTCCACACGGACGACGCCCTGCTCGAGCGCGTCCGTACCGCCCTCGTCGACCACGCGCAGGAGCACGTGCTCGTGCACGGCGTGCTGCTCGGCAACGCCGACAAGTCGGTCGGTGGCCAGCTCGGCATCGACCTCGAGCGCCTGCTCAACCACGAGCTCCGCGCCGAGGACGTGCAGGGGCTGCCCGCCGTGACGACGGACGACCGCGGACGCCGTCGGCTGGTGGACGGCGCGGTCACGATCCGCACGCAGGGCTCGGCCGGGCAGTCCTACGGCGTCTTCAACAACGACGGCGTCGTGCTCGAGCACACCGGCACCGCGAACGACGGCGTCGGCAAGAGCCAGAGCGGCGGACGGATCATCGTCCGCGCCCCCGGCGGCGGCAGCGCCGCACAGGGCGGCAACGTGCTGGTCGGCAACTTCGCGCTGTTCGGGGCCACCGGTGGGCGCACCTTCGTCGAGGGCGAGGCCGGCGACCGGTTCGCCGTCCGCAACTCCGGCGCGACCGCCGTCGTCGAGGGCGTGGGCGACTTCGGCTGCGAGTACATGACCGGCGGCGCCGTGTTCAACCTCGGCGCGTTCGGCAAGGGCCTCGGCAACGGCATGTCCGGCGGGTTCCTGTACCAGTACGACCCCTCCGGCCAGGTCGCCGAGCGTGCCAGCACGGACTCGCTCCTGGTGTTCCCGGTCACCGACACCGAGCGCGGTGCGTTCCACGAGGCCGCCGCCCGCCTGCTGCTCGAGTGGCACCTCGAGGCGACGGGTTCGGCCCTGGCCGAGCGGCTGCTCGCCGAGTGGGACACCGCCCGCGCGCACGTGTTCGTCGGCATGCCCCGTGCCCTGCTGCTCACGCAGGACGCCGGCGAGATCCTCGCGGCGGCGACCCGGCCCGAGCTCCTCGACGAGCTCGCGACCTCGATCGCCACCGACAAGCTCCGCGCGTTCAAGCTCGACTACCGCGACCAGCGCACGGTGCTCGACGGCCGTGCCCCGGCGCTCGGCGACCAGGGCGAGGACATGTTCTCGCTGCTGTCGTCGTACACGGTGCTCGGGGTCGCCCAGGACGTCGCCCTCGAGCGCGTCCCGGGTGCGCTCGGCAGCGCCGACCCGCGGGTCGCCGAGGCCGTCAAGAACCTCGTGCTCACCGAGGACTTCTCCGTCAAGCAGCGCGTCGTGAAGTACCTGCGCGGCACGCTCGACCGGTTCGCCGACGACCAGCTCGCCACGCTCATCGCGATCAAGCGGCTCGACGACTACAAGCGCGCGCTCACGCAGCGGAACAACCGCAGCATGGACGCGCCGGGCACCACGGGGTGGATCATGCACCAGAACGCCAAGAACGACGGCCGCGTCCGCGAGGCCCGCTTCGACGAGCTGCTCGCCACCGCGGCGCTCGAGGACATCGCCCGCCGTGCACCGCAGGCGCCGACCGAGGCGGTGACCGCGTGAGCCTGCTCCCCCCGACCGGGTCGCTGATCCCCGTCGACGCACCGTTCTCGGCCGCCCAGGAGTCCTGGCTCGCCGGGTTCATCGCGGGCATCGCCGCCGCCGGCAAGAAGGTCGCAGCCAGCGCGCCCACGACGACGATCGACGTGCTCTTCGGCACCCAGACCGGCAACGCCGAGTTCCTGGCCGACGAGCTCGTCGCCGGCGCGAAGGCCCGCGGACTCGGCGGTCGTGCGAGTGCGCTCGACGCCGTCACCCCCGAGCAGCTCGCCGAGATGTCGCACGTGCTCGTCGTCACCTCGACCTACGGCGAGGGCGAGATGCCCGACAACGCCGGGCTGTTCTGGGACGCGATCCAGGCGAGCACCGTGCCACGGCTCGAGGGGCTGCAGTACGCCGTCCTGGGCCTCGGCGACACGAGCTACGACGAGTTCTGCCAGGCCGGCAAGCTCCTCGACACCCGGTTCGAGCAGCTCGGCGCGACCCGGATCCACGACCGCGTCGACTGCGACGTCGACTTCGAGGACCCGGCCGCACTGTGGACCGCGGCGGTCCTCGACCGCCTCGCCGCCGAGGCCGGCGCGACGGCCGCACCCGGCGCGACCACGGGCGGTGGTGCCGGCGACGGTGCTGCCGCGACCAGCGGGGCGGGCACGACCCGTGCCTCCCGGCCGGGGTCGCAGTGGAACAAGCGCAACCCGTACCCGTCGCGCCTGGTCGAGAACCGGCTGCTCTCCTCGCCGCGCAGCGCGAAGGAGATCCGGCACTACGAGTTCGACCTCGGTGACTCGGGCATCGAGTACGCGGCCGGCGACGCCCTGGCGGTCGTGCCGGTCAACGACGAGGTCTTCGTGGCGGACCTGCTCGAGCAGGTCGGCGCGAACGGCGGCGAGGCGTTCGACGGCCGGCCGATCACCGAGGTCCTGCGGACCGACCGTGAGATCCGGACTCCCTCGAAGGACCTGATTGCCGACCTGGTGCAGCGCGCGCCGTCGAGCGAACTCGCGGCCGTCGTGGCGCACGGCGACAAGCACGAGCTGGACCGCTGGCTCTGGGGACGCGACGTCCTCGACCTGCTCCGCGACGCCGGACCGGCCGCCCCGGGACTCGACGAGCTGCTGCCGAACCTGCGGCCGCTGCAGGCGCGGCAGTACTCGATCTCGTCGAGCCCGCTGGCGCACCCGGACCGCATCCACCTGACCATCGCGTCGGTGCGCTACGGCGACCCGCACCGGATGTACGCGGGAGTCGCGTCGACGTTCCTGGCCGACCGGGTCGACCCGGACGGCACCGTCGACGTCTACCTGCAGCCGAACGCGTCGTTCGGGGTACCGGCGGACGAGTCGGCCCCGATGATCATGATCGGACCGGGCACCGGAGTCGCGCCGTTCCGCGGGTTCCTGCACGAGCGCGCGGTGTCCGGGGCGACGGGGCGCAACTGGCTGTTCTTCGGTGACCAGCACCGGGACACCGACTTCGTGTACCAGGACGAGCTCACCGAGCTGCAGGAACAGGGCGTGCTCGACCGCCTCGACCTGGCGTTCTCGCGCGACCAGGCCGAGAAGGTCTACGTGCAGACGCGGATGCTCGAGCGGTCGGCGGAGCTGTTCGCCTGGCTCGAGAACGGCGGCCACGTGTACGTCTGCGGCGACGCCTCACGCATGGCGAAGGACGTCGAGGCCGCGCTGCTCCAGGTCATCCGGACCGGACGCGGGCGCGGCGAGGACGACGCGCAGGCGTACCTGGCCGACATGCGCCGCGCGAAGCGGTACGTGCGCGACGTCTACTGAGCCGCACACGTCGTGCCGCCGGCGTGACGGCGGAGCCGCTCGCAGACCTGATGAGTCCGCCCCGGCCACGGAACCCGAATCCGATGGCCGGGGCGGTCCCGGAGGAGCGCCGGTCGATGGGGGCGGACCGGCGGGCCCTGCAGTGTGACGCACGCGTCGTCGACGCACAGCGTCGGTTCTGCGTGCAGCGAGTCCCCTGATCCGGGACTCGCGTCCCTCGCGATTCTCGGCGACCGGTGGTTGGTCGGCACCGGACTCGCTGTGCGTCACGAGCTGTTCGGGTTCCCCTCCTGCCGCGGACACTGCCAGCACCGGCTGCCCTAGCAGGCCGGTACGGGGGGACGACAGTGAGCCGCGGTACGCAAACGGTACGACGGTGGACAGTCTGAACGAAACCCGTTGACCGGGATCAGCGCGCTGTGCTACTACCCCCGGGATGAGCGCACGGTGCTCCCGCTCGGTGTCCCCGAGGCGTCGTCCGCGTCGCCGGGCGCGACCGCCCGCGACCACGCGGAGTCGGCCGCCGTGCTGGTGTCAGCCGGCTCCGGCGTCAGCACGAGCCCCGACCCCGAGGTGGCCGAGGCGTAGAGGTCCTCGAGCCAGCTGCGGTTGATCGACGGCACCCGGCTGCCGGTGAACTTGAAGTGCAGGCTCACGTTGGGGTGCAGCCAGATCGTGCTGCGACCGTTGCCGTGGACGACGTCGTCCTTCCACGAGAACGCGAAGCGGTGGTCACGCCGGAGCATGTTGACGATGACGATCTGCAGGTGCGTGAGCGCGCGGTCGTCGATCCGCAGGTCGAGCGGTCGGCCGTCGTAGATGAGCTGCCCCATGGCTCCTTCTACTCCTGCACTCCGGTGTGCGCGAGGCCGGACGCCCAGTTCGTGATGGTGCGGTCGAACCAGACCGCGTCGACGTTGCGCTCCCAGGCGTGCTCGGCCGGCTCGCTGACCGCCAGTGTCACCGTGCCGGGGTGGGCATCAGCGAACTCCTGACTGGCCGAGAACGGCACCGTGGTGTCGCCGGTGGAGTGGATGAGCAGGGTCGGTGGCAGCGGCCGGGGTGCGCGCAACCAGGACAGCGCGCGCACGTCGACCGGCGACCGCAGCCCCACCGTCCGGCAGAGGACCGGGGTGGCCATCGCCCCGAGGGCAGCACGCACCACGAAACCCGGCAGTCCCGCGCGGCGGGCCTGGGACCGGACGGCGACGGCCCAGTCCAGTGCCGGGGCGACGAGCACGATCCCGGCCAGGCGGTCGCGGTGCGCCGAGCGGGCGAGCAGCTCGTGCGTGATCGTCGCGCCCATCGACCACCCCACGATGACGAGCCGTTCGGCGCCGTTCGCGACGGCGTGGTCGAGGGCCACTTCGACGTCCGCCCACTCGCGGGCGCCGAGGTGCGAGGCCCGGCCCTCCCACGGTGCCTCGCCGTCGCCGCGGAACGACGGGACGATCGAGGTCCAGCCGAGTTCAAGCGCCGCGGGGACGGTCCGGAGCGCGGTGACCCGGGTCGTCCGGATCCCGTGGACGTGGACAGCCCAGGTGCGGGCGGCCACGGGGTCGGGGCGCCCAGCGCCGCCGGGCCCCGGCCGCACCACCCACGCGGGCGCCGGCCCCACCGGCGTCGGCAGCAACACCTCGGACCAGTCGACCTCCATCGCCGCCGGGTCCGGGTGCACGTGCCCGCTCCACCGCACCCGCGACGACACGGCGCCGGTCGTCCGCACCACGGCCCGGCGCACGAACCCGGCGGCTTCGTCGACCTCGAGCACCGGCCCGACGGTGGTGTGCCCCGGGCCGTCGTGCCACAGCCCGTACTCCCCCGGCCGCACGGTGTCGTCGGTGATCGGCAGCCGGACGGAGTCCGCGTCGGACTCGAGCACGGGCGTCCACCGGTCGCCACCGGGCAGCACGATCCTGCCGACGACCTTCCGCAGGACGACCAGGACGACCAGCCCGATCAGACCCACCGCCGCCAGCACCACGAGCGCTCCGAGCACCCACCACACGATCGTCACGCCGTCATCCTCCGAGGCTCCGGGTCAGGGTCCGTTCGGCCGACCGCACCTGCGCGAGTTCGGCGTCGTCGAGGGTCCGGCCCTGCACCTCGGCGTCGCGGATCGCGATCACCAGGTCGTAGGTCCGGGCCTGCGGGTCCCCCGGCCGCTCGACCGCCCGCACGGCGTGCCGACGGGCGATGCGGCGCAGGTGCCGGTGGTGCCCGCGGTGTCGCAGGTCACGGCCCCACCGCCGGAACGTCAGCGAGGCCATCGCCACGACGATGAGCACGATGCCGAGGTAGAACGGCGGGTCGAAGGCCAGGCGCAGGCCGTCCCGCACCCCGGCCGGGAAGAGTCCGAAGTGGTCGGCGGTGAGCGAGGCGACCTCGTCGACGCTCGCCACGACGACCAGGGCGAGCCCGACGCGGAACACCACGAGCGCCACCGGGTTCTGCAGCACGCCACGGCGCAGGGTCGTCGCGGCGATCAGTCCCACGCCCACCATGTAGACCGTTCCGTAGAGCCACATCGGGGTCTGCTCGATCTCGCGCACGATGAAGTGGAAGTCGGTCCCGCCGCGCTCCTCGACCAGCAGGAACGGCACCGTGAACGCCACGACCACGACCAGCAGCGCCACCGGCCTGGCGAGCACCGGGCGCTCCGGCAGGTCGTCGGTGCTCGCGCGCAGCATCAGCCAGAACGCGACGGTCGCGCAGACGTTCTGCACCAGGTTGATGAGGTTCGAACCGCCCAGGGCACCGTCGAGCACCGGCTGCGGCACGACGCTGCCGAGGGTCAGGAGCCCCAGCGCCCCGACGCCGGTGGCGCCCCAGGCCGCCCGACCACGGGGGTTCCGCAGCACGTACGGCGTGCGGGCGAGGAAGATCAGCGCCGCGAACCAGAAGGCCGCGGCGTGCAGGACGGCCATCAGCCGTAGGCCCGCTCGTCCGCGCCCGTGGCCCCGGCGAGCAGGACGGTCGCGAGTTCGTAAGCGAACCGTTCGGCGAAGTGCTCGTCGTCGTCGGAGATGCTCACGAGCCCGGAGTCGGCGTCGAGCGCGCGACGGCAGACGTGGCCCCCGGCGGCGAACTCGGCGACGGACGACGCGGTCGGTGTGCCGACGTCGCCGTGCACCAGGTGCCCGAGCTCGTGCAGCACGCAGTGCATGCGGTAGAGCGGCGGTGCGTCGGCCGGCACGAGCACCAGGTTCTCGTGCTCGAACTGCGACACGAGCGCGGTGAGCGGACCCCAGCTCGGCCCGTCGACGTCGACGACGCGCGTGGGCTTGCCGACCATCCGACCGACGCCGGTCACCACGTCGGACAGCTGCGGCGCACGGGGCAGGGTGGCGACGAGGGCACGGACGGCACCGGACGCACCCAGCTGCTCCGCCATCGCCCCTCCGATCTCCGCGGCAAGACTACCGGCAGGTCCCCCTTGTGGACGAGACCAGCCGGACGTAACCTACAACCAAATGGTTGTACGAACCGAACTGTCCGACGCCGAGGTCGACCGGGTGTTCCACGCACTGGCCGACGCGACCCGTCGTGACATCGTCCGGCGAACGCTCGTCGGGTCGTCGTCCGTGAGCGAGCTCGCGGACGCCTACTCGATGTCGTTCGCCGCCGTCCAGAAGCACGTCGCCGTCCTCGAAGGAGCCGGACTCGTGAGCAAGGAGGCCCGCGGCCGCACCCGCATCGTGCGCGCCGAGCCGGAGCAGCTCGACCGGGTCCGTGCCCTCCTCGACGCCTACGGCCGCCTCTGGCACAGCCGGATGGACCGCCTCGGCGACGTGCTCGACGGCGACGCGTCCGGAGACCCAGCACCAGACGACACCCGACGACACCAGGAGCGATGATGCCCACCACGTCCGTCCACACCGATCCCGACACCCTCTCGATGACCCTCGTCGCCGAGTTCCCCGTCCCCGTCGAACGCCTCTGGGCCGCCTTCGCCGACCCACGCCAGCTCGAGCGGTTCTGGGGACCGCCCGGGTTCCCCGCGACCTTCACGACGTTCGACCTGCGCCCCGGCGGCCGTGCCGACTACCGGATGACGTCCCCGCAGGGCGAGCGGTTCCACGCCGTCTGGCAGGTCACCGAGGTCGACGAGCCCCGTCGCATCGTCTTCCGCGACCTGTTCACCGACCCGGAGGGCACGGTCGACGAGTCGCTCCCCACCAGCGAGACCGTGCTGTCGTTCGGGCCGGCGGACGACGGCTCGCGGGTCACCGTGGTGTCCTCGTTCGCCTCGACCGCCGACCTCGACGCGATGCTCCAGATGGGCATGCTCGAGGGCTACCAGCAGGCGTTCGGCCAGCTCGACCGGGTGCTCGCCGACCTGCGCGAGTGGGCCCTCGGTGCGGGCACCGAGACCGAGGTCCTCGACGACACCCACGTCCGGATCACCCGGGCGTTCGCGGCGCCGCGGCACCTGCTCTGGCGCGCGCACACCGAGCCCGACCTGGTGCGCCGGTGGCTGCTCGGCCCCGACGGCTGGGAGATGACGGTGTACGAGAACGACCTGACCCCGGGCGGCGCGTTCCGGCAGGCCTGGGCGCCGATGGGTGACACCGAGGGCGAACCCTTCGGGTTCGAGGGCGAGAACCTCGTCGTCGAACCCGAACGCCGGATGGTGTCGACCGAGCGCATGACCGGGGCGCCCTTCCCGCCGAACACGAACGACCTGCAGTTCGACGAGGCCGACGGCGTCACGCTCATGACGCTGCTCGTCACATACCCGGACCGGGAACAGCGGGACATGATCCTCGCGACCGGCATGACGGAGGGCATGGAAGCCAGCTACCAGCGGCTGGAGCGCGAGGTCCTGTCCGCAGCGTGACCGGCAGACGGACGGGAGGCCCGTGGCGGCGCCGCCACGGGCCTCCCGTCCGTCCGGTGTCCGGTCTAGGACGCTTCGTAGTACCGCGCGCCGCCGCGCACGCCCGCGAAGCGGAACGGCGCGGTCGTGACGCGCGGACGCTCGACGTCCTCGCTGGTGGCGGCACCCGCTGCGTGCAGCGCGCGGTACGCGTCGACCGTCAGCGGGACCCGTGCCTCGAGCAGCGACCGCACACGACCCGCACGACGGTGCTCGCGGTAGTCGGCCCGGACGACGCCGGTGATGAGTTCGCCGACGCTGCCGGAGCCGTAGCTGAACAGGCCGAGTCGCTCCCCCGCCAGGTCGTCGTCCAGGTCGAGCAGCGCTGCGAGCCCGATCCAGAGCGACGCCGTGTAGGTGTTGCCGGTCTGCCGGTTGTAGGTGAACCCGATCGCCAGGTCGGCCTCGTCGAAGGGTGCGCCGACGTGCTGCGTGAGCTTGCGGTGCGCCTTGATCGCCATCTTGGTGAAGGGCTGGTGGTGCACGAACCGGGCGATGTCGTCGTACGCCGGGCCGCCCTGTTCCGCCAGGTCGTCCCAGGCACCGACGAAGGCGTTGACGTACGCGCTCACCGAGAGCCGACCGTCGACCAGTGCGGTGGAGCGGTCGTTCGGGCGCCAGAAGTCGTCGACGTCCGCCGTGTAGACGCCCGCCGCTGGCTCGATCTCGATCAGGTCGGGGTCGGCGGACACCAGGATCGCGGCGGCACCGGCACCCTGCGTCGGCTCGGCAGGGGTGTCGACGTCGTACCGGGCGACGTCGGCGGCGATGACGAGCACCCGCTCGTGCGGGGCGCGCGCGACGATGCCGAGTGCGAGCTGCACCGCGGCCATCCCGCCGTAGCAGGCCTGCTTCAGCTCGACCACGCGGACGGCCTTCGGCAGCCCGAGCAGGCCGTGCACGTACACGCCGGCGGCCTTCGACTGGTCGACGCCGGACTCGGTGGCGAACAGCACCGTGCGGATGCCCTCGACGCCGTGCCGGTCGATGAGCTCCTTCGCCGCGGCGGCGCCCATCGTGACGATGTCCTCGTCGGGCGCTGGCACGCTGAAGGCGTCCTGCCCGATGCCGACGTGGTACTTCGCCGGGTCGACGCCGAGCCGCTCGGCCAGGTCGTCGAGCTCGAGCACGTGGTGCCCGGTCGCGATCGCGATGTCGTGGATGCCGACGCCGGTCATGCGGCACCCCCTGCGGGCTTCGTGCCACGGCGTTCCATGGCGACGTGGGCGGCCATCAGCTCGCCCGGGTTGGTCTGTGCGGCGAGGAGCGAGAGCTCCCCGCACAGCACGGTCGCGGCGCACAGGGCGGCGAGGCGGCGGGCGTTCCCGCCCGGCTCGCGGTCCTCGCGGCAGCCGAGGCGCACCAGGGCGTCCTCGACGACGGGCAGGTCCCCGCCCTTGCCGTTGCCGACCGTGCCGACGATCAGGTGCGGCAGCGAGGTCGCGAAGTACAGGTCGCCGTCGCGGTCCTCGGCGCTCGTGATGCCCTGCGAACCCTCGACGATGTTGGCGGCGTCCTGCCCGGTGGCCAGGTAGAAGCCGAGCAGCATGTTCGCGTAGTGCGCGTTCGCCGAGCGGATGGCCCCGGCGATCGTCGACCCGATCAGGTTCTTCGCGATGTTCAGCTCGACGATGCGCGCGGTGCTCGACCGCAGGCGCTTCTCGACGACCTCGCCCGGGATCACGATCTCGGCGATGGTGTTGCGGCCGCGGCCACGGATGCCGTTCACCGCGGTGGCCTTCTTGTCGGTGCAGAAGTTGCCCGACACCGAGACGTACCGCAGGCCCGGCTGCCAGTCCAGGATCGCCGGCAGCAGCTTGTCCGCCGCCTGCGTGACCATGTTGTGGCCGGAGGCGTCCCCGGTGGTGAACGCGAAGCGCAGGAACAGCAGGTCCCCGACGATCTCCGGGTGCACCTCGATGAGCTTGGCGAACCGGCTCTGTCCGGACACGATCGCGGCGAGCTCGTCCTGGCGCGCGAGGATCTGGCCCGCGGCCACGTGTGCTGCGGCGGCGCTGTCGGCGCGGACCACGACGGAGCGGGTCATGCGCTCGTCGACGACGGTCGCGACGATGCCGTCCTCGACCATCCGCGAGATGCGGGCGCCACGGCCGACGGACGGCCAGAGCGGCGACTCGTAGGTGGCGAGGGGGACCTCGTGCTCCCCCTGCACGGCGTTGCCGCTGACGCGGATCGGGCCGACCCACTTGGTGGGGATCGGTGTGAGCAGGTCACTCATCGAGGGCTCCTTCTGGTGCTCGCACCGCGACGCTGAGGTGTCTGATGTCGTGCGCCTCCCAGGCGCGGTGGATGCCGGCGGGGTCGGTGTCCGCCGGGACGAGCGCGATGCCGCAGTCGCCGCCGCCGGCACCGGACGGCTTCGCCGCCCCGCCCGCCGCCTCGACGACGTCGCACAGGGTCGCGAGACGCTCGGTCTCGATCTTCGACCCGACCGAGTCGCCGAGACGCTGCAGCAGCCCACGGGCGCGTCTGAGGGCACCGAGCGTGCGCTCGGCGTCGCCGGTCTGGAGGCCCGTGGTCAGGTCGTCGACGGCGCTGCGGCTCTCGTCGAGGAACGCCTGGTACCCGCCGTTGCGGTGCCGACGCACCACGTCGACGAGCTTCGTGGTGGACGCGGGCGAGCCGGTCCAGCCGACGAGCAGCTGCAGGTTCTCGGGAGCGGGCAGCCGCTGGACGTCGAAGCCGTCCCAGGCGTCGGCGTCCGTCAGGATCGCGGACACGGCGTGGTCGCCGAGCATCGCGGCGAGGCGCTCGCGGTCGGGGGCGCTGTAGCGCAGCCAGCCGCCGAACGTGCTCGCGGCGAGGTCGCCACCGGAGGCCCGGGGGTTCACCCGGATGGTGGCGAGCAGCGCGACCTGGAAGCGCTGGCGCTGCGTCAGGCCGATGCCGTAGAAGCGGTCGAGGGCACCGACGGTGGCGACGGTGACCGCAGCCGAGGACCCGAGTCCGAACTTCCGGCCGCTGGCGTCGTCGAGCTGGCTCTCGATGCGCAGGTCGTGGAACCGCGGGGCGATGCCGTGCTCGGCGCGGAGCTTCTCGACCAGGTCGATCGTGGCCATCACGTAGTCGTACGGGTGGTGCTCACGGTCGAGCGCCAGGCCGTCCTCGGCACGGGTCCACGTGAGCGGCAGGTGTCCGTACTCCTCGGAGTGCACGCTGCCCGCGCCGTGGCCCTCACGCACCTTCGCCGTGATGGCACGGTCGAGGGCGATCAGGACGGACGGCTGGCCCGGCTCGACGACGGCGTACTCGCCGGCGACGAACAACTTGCCGTGTGCACGGAACTCGATCACTGCGCGGACTCCTTCTGGTCGGGATTGCTCCCGGTCTCTTCGGAGCGGAGCACCCGCGCGGCAGGTCCGGTGCCGGACTCGATGACGTCCCCCAGCGACGCGAGCGCCCCGGCGACGGCCGCCCGGTCCTGCGGCTTCGTGAGCACGACGACGTTCGGGCCCGCGTCGGCCGTGGCGTAGGCCTCGGTGCCGCCGGCACGCAGCTCGGCGACGGCGTCGAACACGGCGACGCTGCGGGCGTTGAGGTAGCGGATCGGCGGGAACGCGCCCTCGATCGTCGCGTGCATCCGGAGCGCGTTGCTCTCGGTGATCTCGCCGATGCGGGTGAAGTCGCCGGCCGCGCAGGCCGTGAGCATGTCGCCGACGGTCTCGGTCGTCGAGGTCACCCAGGCCGGGTAGAAGGGCGACGTCGCGATGGTGCGGCGCATGGCCTCGCGCGACCCGATCGGCTTCGGGCCGGCGTCGATCGTGACCACGACCATCGCCATCGGCGGGGCGGGGATCGGCTCGGCGAAGGAGCCCTGGTCGTCGCCGGCGTGCCAGACGGCGACACCGCCGGGGATCGAGCGCGTGGCCGAGCCGGAACCGCGACGGGCCAGACGGGACAGGTCGCGCGGCGACAGGTCGAGGCCGTAGGCCGCGGCGGCGGCGGTCGCCAGGGCGGCGAAACCGGACGCGCTCGAGGCCAGCCCGGCACCGGTCGGGACGGTGTTCTCGGACACCACCGACGCCCGCTCGGACGACCCCGCGAGCTCGCGCACCAGGTCGAGGAACTGCTGCACGCGCACCAGCGCACCGTCGTCGACGACGTGACCGTTCAGCGTGAACGCGTCACGCGCCTCCCGGCCGTCACCCGACCCGCCGTCCACCGTGACGGTGGTCGTCGTCGGGAACACGTCGAGCCCCATCGAGACGCTGCCCGTGGCGGGCAGCGCGAGCTGCGCGTCCGCCTTCCCCCAGTACTTGACGAGGGCGATGTTGGGGTGCGCGACGGCGGTGGCTGTCAGCAAGCGCGGGCTCCGATCGTGGTGGTCCAGGTGGCTGCGGCCCCTGCGCCGCGGAGTGCGGCCGCGATGCGGTCCGCGTGGTCGTCGTCCGCGGCGAGCGCGAGGACGCACCCGCCCCGCCCGCCGCCGGTGAGCTTCGCGCCGAGGGCGTCCGCAGCACGTGCGGCGTCGACGAGCCGGTCCAGGTCGTCACTCGACACGTCGAGTGTGCTGAGCAGGTCGTGCGCGGCGTCCATGGTGGCACCCAGAGCCTGGGCATCGCCGTCCTCGAGTGTCCCCCGTGCCCGCCGGGCGAGCGCACCGATCCGGTCGATCACGGCGCCGACACCGACCGGGTCCTGGTCGTGGCGGGCGCGGACGGCCGAGACGGCCTCGCGGGTGTGCCCGGGGACGCCGGTGTCCGCGACGACGAAGGTGAACCGGGCGCCGAGCGTGACGGGTTCGATGTGCCCGCCCTCGAACCAGACCGGCGCGGACGCGACGACGCCCCGGGCGTCGAGGCCGGACGGTCGGCCGTGGGCGACGCGTTCGCACTCCTGGATGAGCTCGTGGTGGGTCTCGACGTCGAGGGTCTCGCCCAGGGCGTCGGCGACGGCCGCGGTCACTGCGGCGGCGACCGCGGCGCTCGAGCCCATGCCGCGGGCGGTCGGGACCTCGCTGTCGACCCGGACGTGGAAGTGGCGGTCGGTGACCCCGAAGTGGCGCAGGGTCGCGGTGACGGCGGTGACGGTCGGCATCACGGCCGCGGGTGCGAGGTCGAGGGGGCCGGTGTGCACGGTCGACTGCAGGCTGTGACCGGGCTGCTCGGCGTCGGCGGCGACCGGGGTGACCGTTGCCACGACCCGTGCGTCGAGCACCGGCAGGACGAGAGCGGGTGCGCCGTAGACCACGGCGTGCTCACCGATCAGGATCGTCTTGCCGTGGGACGACGCCGATCCGTTGCCGGGGGTCGTGGTGGTGTCGAGGTCGCTGCTGCTCATCTTGGGTCACGTCAGCCTAACCGTCCGGGTCGTCGGCGTGTTCGTCAGCTGGGCATCCGCTGCATCGAGTTGTGCACAACTTGGTTGCGTGACAGTGTGGACGCATGCCCGTGACCGACGAGATGGTGTGCTTCTCCCTCTACGCGGCGTCCCGCGCCACCACGCAGGCGTACCGCACGATGCTCGAACCCTGGGGTCTGACGTACCCGCAGTACCTGGTGCTCGTGACCCTGTGGGTCGAGGGCGACCAGACCGTCTCGAGCCTCGGGGAACACCTGCAGCTCGACTCCGGCACCCTCTCGCCACTGCTCCGCCGCATGGAGCAGAGCGACCTGGTCCGCCGCGAGCGCCGCAGCACCGACGAGCGCGTCGTCACGGTGACCGTCGGTGACCGAGGCCGCGAACTGCGGTCCGAGCTGAGCGGCATCCCCGCGCGCATCGCCGCCGGGATGGGCCTGGCCGACGAACGTGCCGCCGCCGAGCTCATCGCGACGCTGCACCGGCTGACCGAGACGATGCACGCGGCGGCCGACCCCGAGCACGACGCCGCGGGCGCTGACGCCGGCGCCGTTTCGCGCTGAGCGACACCGCACGGCCACGTGTGCCCGTGAACTGTCGCTGAGCGCGAGAGCACGCCGCACACCCCCGACTTCACGATCCGCCCCACAAGGAAGGAACCCCATGGAAACCCTCTACACCGCCGAGGCCCTGGCCACCGGCGAAGGCCGCAACGGCCACGTCGCCACGAGCGACGGCACGGTCGAGTTCGACCTCGCCATCCCGAAGGAGATGGGTGGCTCCGGCAACGGCGCCAACCCCGAGCAGCTCTTCGCCGCCGGTTACGCCGCCTGCTTCCACTCCGCACTGCAGGGCGTCGCCCGCAGCCAGAAGGTGAAGATCACCGACTCGTCCGTCGGCGGTCGCGTGTCGATCGGCCCGAACGGCAACGGTGGCTACCAGCTCGCCGTCATGCTCGAGGTCGTCATCCCCGGCCTGGAGCACGACCAGGCCCAGGCCCTCGCCGACGCGGCCCACCAGGTCTGCCCGTACTCGAACGCGACCCGCGGCAACATCGACGTCACCATCGTCGTCTCGGAGGACTGACCCATGAGCACCACCACCCCCACCACCATGCGCGCCGTCGTCCACGAGACGTTCGCCGAGCCCGCCGACGTCCTCGAGGTGCAGGAGCGCCCCGTCCCGACGCCCGGCGCCGGCGAGGTCCTCGTCCGCACGGTCCTCTCCCCCATCCACAACCACGACCTGTGGACCGTCCGCGGCACCTACGGCTTCAAGCCGGAGCTCCCCGCCGCCTCGGGCACCGAGGCACTCGGTGTCGTCGAGGCCCTCGGCGAGGGCGTCACGAACCTGCAGGTCGGCCAGCGCGTCGCCGGCGGTGCCTTCGGCGTCTGGGCCGAGTACTACACCGCCAGCGCCGCCGGGCTCGTCCCGGTGCCGGACGCGATGACCGACGAGGCCGCCGCCCAGCTCGTCTCGATGCCGTTCAGCGCCATCAGCCTGCTGCACTCGCTCGACCTGCACGAGGGCGACTGGATCATCCAGAACGCCGCCAACGGTGCGGTCGGACGCATGGTCGCCCAGCTCGGCGCCGCCCGTGGCATCAACGTGATCGGACTCGTCCGTCGCGCCGCCGGTGTCGACGAGCTCCGCGAGCAGGGCATCGAGCGCATCGTCGCCACCGACGCCGACGACTGGCAGGACCAGGTCGCCGCGATCACCGGTGGTGCCCCGATCATCGCGGGCGTCGAGTCGGTCGGTGGCAAGGCCGCCGGCGACATCGCGTCCGTGCTGGGCGAGAACGCCACCCTCGTCGTCTTCGGCGCGATGGCGTCGCCGACGCTCGAGATCCCGTCGGGCAAGGTCATCTTCGGCCAGCTCACCGTGAAGGGCTTCTGGGGCTCCGTCGTCAGCAAGACGATGCCGGCCGAGACGAAGGGACAGCTCTTCGGTGAGCTCATCACCCGCGTGCTCGACGGCTCGCTGACGCTCCCCGTCGCCGAGACCTTCGCCTTCGAGCAGGTCCGCGACGCCGTGCGCGCCAGCGACACCGCCGGTCGCGTCGGCAAGGTGCTCCTGCGCCCGTAGCGCGACCACAGAACGGACGGGAGGCCCGGTGCCAGCTGGCACCGGGCCTCCCGTCCGTCCGCTGGTCCGTCACATGGCCTCCTTGATGCCCCGACGCACCAGCCACACGTTCACGGGGTAGGAGCAGACGAAGCCGGCCACCATCGCCAGCTGCATCGCCACCCAGAACTCCGGCGAGAAGACGCTCGCGCGCCCGCCGACGAGTGCCGGGAACACGACCAGCTGCCACACCGCCATCAGGCCGTACATGCCCACCTGCCACGCGATGATCGACAGCGTGTCGGCCTTGAGCGCGGCGACGAGCCCCGCCCGGACGCCGAGGCCCCGCATCGGCGCGATGGCGAAGTACTGGAACGCGATGCCGAGCACGAACGCGATGACGAAGTCGACGATCCACCCGGCGACCATCCGGTCCTGGTAGAGCGTTCCCAGTCCGACGGCCACCCCGAGCGCCGGGAACGCCGCGAGCCCGAACTCGCCGATCAGGTCGCCGAGGGCGCAGCCGGCCCCGCAGTGGCTCGTGTCGATCGCAGTGCCCGCCCACCGTCCGTGGCCGGGCGCCGAGGCCCGCCCACGACGCAGGTAGAAGACGAGCCACACGACGCTGCCGAACAGCATCGTGAGCGGCCACACGAACGCCATGACGCGCATGTGCGGCGGCCGACGCACCACGTCGACCGCCACGAACACGGCACAGCCCACGGCGACCACGAGCAGCGCCGAGCACACCACGTTCAGGGCGACCGGGAAGTCCTGCAGCACCAGTTCCGTCACGCCTCCATGCAACCAACCGGGCGGCGACCGTGGATCCAGTGAGCAGAAGACGTCGGGTGCCCTGAGGCGACCCGACGTCTTCTGGGCACTCGGTGCGGTGTGGTGCGGACTAGCGGCGCGACGCCTTCACGGGGACGGTGAAGATGTTGCCGGTGGTGACGCCCTCCTCGACCTCTTCGAGGGTGCGACCGCGGCTCTCCGGCACGAACTTCCAGATGAAGAGCAGTGCCAGCAGCCCGACGACCCCGAAGCCGAAGAACGTCCCGGTGATGCCGGTCGCGGCGACGATCGTCGGGAAGTACAGCCCGAGGAACGCGTTCGCGATCCAGAGGCAGAAGACCGAGATGCCCATGCCGAGCGCACGGATCTGCGTCGGGAAGATCTCGGACAGCACGACCCACACGGCGATGTTGAGGAAGGTCTGCATCGAGCCGACGAACGCGACGACCAGGAACAGGATGACCCACGGCCGGGCCGGGTTGCCCTCGGGCAGCGCCACGGACGCGATGCCGATGAGGAAGTGGCAGATCGTCGTCAGCGTGAACCCGAGGATCAGCGTCGTGCGGCGGTTGATCTTCTCCATGTTGTACAGCGCGATGACGCCACCGACGACGGCGATCACGCCGGGGGCGATGTTCGCGATGAGGGCGGCTGACGCCTGGAACCCGGACTCGATGAGCACGGTCTGGCCGTAGTACATGATCGAGTTGATGCCGGTGAGCTGCTGCGCGACGCCGAGCCCGGCACCGATGAGCACGATGCGGATGAGCCACTTGTTCCCGCGCAGCGTGTGCCAGCCACTGACGCGCTCGACCTTCGCTTCGAGGTCGTTGCTCCGCTTGATGTCGTCGAGCTCGGCGCGGGCCCGATCGGTGGTCCGGACCTGCTCGAGGACCGAGAGCGCCTCGTCGTAGCGGTCCTTCGACGCGAGCCAGCGCGGCGACTCCGGCACCCGGAGCATGCCGACGAACAGCGCGATCGCGGGGAGCGCGCAGACGGCCAGCATGACGCGCCACACGCCGTTGCCCTCACCCCAGATGTTGCCGATGAAGGCGTTGACCACGAACGCGGCGAGCTGACCGATCACGATCATGAGCTCGTTGCGGCCGGACAGCGACCCGCGGATCTCGTACGGTGCGAGTTCGGCGAGGAACACCGGCACCACCGTGGACGCACCACCCACCGCGAGGCCGAGGAGCACACGACCGACGACGATGACCTCGAACGTCGGCGCGAACACGCAGATCAGCGTGCCGACGAAGAACGTCACGGCGAGCAGGATGATGGTCTTGCGACGACCCCAGCCGTCGGCGATGCGGCCGCCGAGCATGGCGCCGATCGCGGCACCGAACAGCAGCGAGCTGGTGACCACACCCTCGGTGAAGTTCGTGAGGCCGAGCTCGGCCTTCATCGGGTTCAGGGCGCCGTTGATGACACCGGTGTCGTACCCGAAGAGCAGCCCGCCGAACGTGGCGACGAGGGCCAGCACGCCGAGACGTCGGCGGTGCGGCCCGGTCCCCAACGGGGGCAGAGCGACAGTCGGGGCTGTCGGTTTGATGTCGACCATTCGGTGACTCCTTCGTCGGTGATCGCGCGTCAGTGCGTGGACCGATCGTAACCCGAATCCATGTCCTGTCAATTGGACATTCTGTCGTCAGGTCGTTTGGATCGGTCCACAGAACGCCTGATGAGGACGGGAGCGGTCCAATCTGCGGATAAGGCTCAGCGCTCGTCGTCGACGGGTCCGTCGCCCAGGACGTCCCCCAACGAGGCCATGTCGGCGCCGTGGTCGGTGTAGCGGCGCACGGTCCGTCGGGCGGCGGCGCTCGCGGCGCCGGACAGGGCGGGGTTGCGTCGAGCGGCGTCGGCGACGCGTCCGGCGTGGCCCGCGGTGGAGAGCAGCACGTTCGCGAGCGCGCGGGCGTCGCCGCGCTCGGGGACCCCGGTCACGGTCCAGGCCGTGCGGACCTGGGCGTCGGGGGTGACGCCGCGACGGGTGCCCATCCGGTGCCAGTCCGACAGCACGCCCTCGGTGCGCGAGGCCGCGCGGTCCGCCTCACCCGCGCGTCGGCGCGCGGCGTCGCGTGCGTCGGACTCGGTGTCCGAGCCCTCGACGGTGTCGTACCGGTCGGTGAGCCCGTCGGCCCGGCGTCGGACGCTGTCGGCCCGTTCACGCGCTGCGACGTCGTCACCGCCGGCCGCTGCGATGCGGGCGGCGTGCGCGGCGGCAGCCGCGGCGAGGATCTCCGAACGCTCCATGCCCTCGACCGTAGCCGCTCCGACCGACACCACCTCGCGCCCCCGGCGACTGGACTGCGTCCCGGGACACAGTCCGCCGGCGACGACGACCGTGTGTTCGCCATCGCGTTACCCTCGAGCTGAGGGGGCATCATGAAACGGACCGGTGGGATCGCCATCGTGCTGGCGGCCGGCGTGGTGCTGTCCGGCTGCTCGCTGCTGCGGGGACCGGACGGTGCCCTGCCCGCTCCCGCTTCCCCACCCGCGTCGAGCCCGACCGCGAGCGAGACCCCGAGCGCGACCCCGGACGGTGAGTCGGATTCGGACCTGATCGAGGCTTCGGCGAACCCGCGCACACCGACCCCGGTGCCGACGGAGGCCGCCGCACCCGCGCCGACGCTGACACCGATCCCCGCCGGGACCGTCCTGGCCCAGGGGGACGTGGCCTCACCGAAGGGCAGCGTGCACTTCCACTTCCGGGTGGTCGCGGACGGCGACGACACGTTCACCGCGCAGTACTCCGGGATCACCTCGACGCTGCCGGTGCCGATCGGCGTCGCGTTGTTCGACCTGCCCCGCGCGGTGGGCGACGGGCTGACCTACCCCGGTGTCGGTGACCGGACCCTCGGCGGCCCGACCAGCACGGCGGCCGCGGTCGACGTCCCGTTGGACGGATCCGGGGTCGACCCGTCACACCTCGGCACCCTCGTGACCTACTCCGCCGCGGCGCCCGGGCAGGACGTCCCCGTCGAGATCTCCGCCGGCAAGGTCCTCGCGGTGTCCACCGTGCGGTGGTCCGTCCCCGCGCGGCAGACGAACGTGCACCCGAAGGACGCCGGAAGCCGGACGAACGCGACCGGCACCGTCACCGCCACCACGGCCGCCGGCGCGCCGAGGTCCTACCGGGTCGCACCCGACGACCTGATCGGGGACGTCGCCGCGCGGTTCGGCATCACCGTCCGCGACCTGGTCTGGCTCAACGAGGGCGTCCAGGTGTTCGGCGAGGACCAGCACCTGTACGAGGGCACGTCCCTCAACCTCGACCCGCTCGCCCGCTGAGCGGGCGGTCCGGCGGTCCGGCAGTCCGGCGCGGGACGGTGCCCGGCTGCCTCGCAGCGGGCCCTCTGCGAAAGCGACACTTCTCCGCGGAAGGTCGGCGCACATCTGTCGCTTTCGCAGGCCTGACGGCGGCCCGTCGGGCGCAACTGTCGCTTTGGCAGTGCCCGGCACGACGGACGGGAGGCCCGTGGCGGATCCGCCACGGGCCTCCCGTCCGTCAAGTGGGGACGTGCGTTACTTCCGCAGCTCCAGGTACTTCGCGATGAGCGCCTTGGTCGACGGGTCCTGCGCGTCGAGCGCGGCCTGGTCGCCCTCGACGGCCGGCGTGACCTGCAGCGCCAGCTGCTTGCCGAGCTCCACACCCCACTGGTCGAACGAGTCGATGCCCCAGATCGTGCCCTCGGTGAACACGATGTGCTCGTACAGGGCGATGAGCTGGCCGAGGACGCTCGGGGTGAGCTCCGGCGCGATGATCGACGTGGTCGGCTTGTTGCCGGGGAACGTGCGCGCCGCGACGATGCCCTCGTCCGTGGTGCCCTCGGCGCGGACCTCGTCGGCGCTCTTGCCGAACGCGAGCGCCTTGGTCTGCGCGAAGAAGTTCGCCAGGAACAACGTGTGCACGTCGGTGCCGGGCGCGACGCCCTTGCCGTCGCCGGTCTCGTCCTTGAGCGGACGGGCCGGGTTGGCGACCGTGATGAAGTCGGCCGGGATGAGGCGGGTGCCCTGGTGGATGAGCTGGTAGAACGCGTGCTGGCCGTTCGTGCCGGGCTCACCCCAGAAGACCTCGCCGGTCTCGGTGGTGACGGGCGAGCCGTCCCAGCGGACGCGCTTGCCGTTCGACTCCATCGTGAGCTGCTGCAGGTACGCGGCGAAGCGGTGCAGGTACTGCGTGTACGGCAGGACCGCGTGGCTCTGCGCACCGAGGAAGTTCGTGTACCAGACGTTGAGCAGGCCCATCAGGACGGGGACGTTCTGCTCGAGCGGCGTGGTGCGGACGTGCTCGTCGATGGCGTGGAAGCCGGCGAGGAACTGCTCCCAGTTCTCCTTGCCGATCGCGATGACGACGCTCGTGCCGATGGCCGAGTCGACCGAGTAGCGGCCGCCCACCCAGTCCCAGAAGCCGAAGGCGTTCTCGGGGTCGATGCCGAAGGCCTCGACCTTGTCGAGCGCGGTGGAGACGGCGACGAAGTGCTTGGCGACGGCGTTCTTCTTCTCGTCGTCGGCGGCGTCGGTCAGGCCGAGCTTCTCCCACAGCCACTGGCGGGCGAGGCGCGCGTTCGTCAGGGTCTCGAGCGTGCCGAAGGTCTTCGACGCGACGATGAAGAGCGTGGTCTCGGGGTCCAGGTCCGCGGTCTTCTCGTAGATGTCCGCCGGGTCGATGTTCGACACGAAGCGGGCCTCGAGGCCGGGCTGGACGGAGGGCTTGAGTGCCTCGTAGACCATGACGGGGCCGAGATCGGAGCCACCGATGCCGATGTTGACGACGGTCTCGATGCGCTTGCCGGTGACACCGGTCCAGGCGCCGCTGCGGACCTGCTCGGCGAAGCCGTAGACCTTGTCGAGCGTGGCGTGCACGTCGGCGTCGACGTCCTGGCCGTCGACCGTCAGGGGTGCCGCCGGCACGAGGCCCTCGGTCGCCTTCGGGCGGCGGAGCGCGGTGTGCAGCACGGCGCGGTCCTCGGTGACGTTGATGTGCTCACCGGCGAGCATCGCCTGGAAGCGTTCGGCGACGCCGGTGTCCTTCGCGACCTGCAGCAGCGCGGCGAGGATCTCGTCCGTCACCAGGCCCTTGGACAGGTCGACGGTCAGGTCGGCCGCCTGGAAGGTGTACTGCTCGGCACGACCGGGGTCGCTGTCGAACCACCCTCGCAGGTCCGGGGTGAAGCCGGCAGCGATGCTGTCGAGCTTCTTCCAGCCTTCGGTCGATGTGGGGTCGACGGGAGCGGATTCGGTCACTTCGGTCCTCCTGGGGATCACGTTCAAGACGTACAGCCCGCGGGTCACGCAGCGCTGCGTCGCGGACCGTCTTCGAGCGTAGTGCGCTCCGGCGGGTGGCGCGCACAGTCGGCCGGGAGGCGCGGCTCGCGTTCGCTGCGCGCGTCACGCCTCCCGGCCGGTCGCGTTCAGGGCCGCGGTCGGCTCGCCGGGTTCACGGCTGCGCCGCGAAGCGACGCAGCCGCAGGCTGTTCGTCACGACGAAGACCGACGAGAACGCCATCGCCGCACCCGCGAGCACCGGGTTCAGCAGCCCCGCCATCGCGAGCGGGATCGCCGCGACGTTGTACGCGAACGCCCAGAACAGGTTGCCCTTGATGACGCCGAGCGTCGCGCGCGACAGCCGGATGGCGTCGGCCACCACCGTGAGCCGACCGCTGACGACCGTGATGTCGCTCGCCGCGATGGCCGCGTCGGTGCCGGCCCCCATGGCGATGCCGAGGTCGGCCGCTGCCAGCGCCGCGGCGTCGTTCACGCCGTCGCCGACCATCGCGACGCTCCGCCCCTCGGACTGCAGCCGACGGACGGTCTCGAGCTTCGACGCCGGGGTCGCGCGGGCGTGCACCTCGTCGATGCCGACGCTCGCGGCGACCGCACGTGCGGCACCGTCGTTGTCACCGGTGAGCAGGACCGGGTGCAGGCCGAGCGCCCGGAAGCGGGCGATCGCGTCGGCGGCCTCGGGCTTCACGGTGTCGCCGACGACGACCACGCCCAGGGCACTGCCGTTCCGGGCGACGACGACCGCCGTGCCCCCGTCGGCCTCGGCACGGTCGACGGCGTTGGACAGCACCGGGGGCAGGGTGATCGACCACGAGTCGGCGAGCCAGCGGGTCGTGCCGACCAGGACGACGTCGCCGTCCACGACGGCCTGCACACCGGCGCCGGCGGTGGCGGTGAACTGCTCGGCCTGGGGCAGGTCAGCGCCCCGGGCACGGGCCGCGGTGGTCACGGCGCGGGCGACGGGGTGTTCGGAGCCGTCCTCGACCGCCGCGGCGAGGCGCAGGACGACGTCCTCGGTCTCGTCCAGGGCGGTGACCGACCGCAGGGTCATCGACCCCGTGGTGACGGTGCCGGTCTTGTCGAGCACGACGGTGTCGACACCGCGGGTGCGCTCGAGCACCTGCGGACCGCCGATCAGGATGCCGAGCTGGGAGCCGCGACCGGTGCCGACCAGCAGCGCGGTGGGCGTAGCGAGCCCGAGGGCGCACGGGCAGGCGATGATCAGGGTGGCGACGGCAGCGGTGAAGGCCGCGGTGACCGAGCCGCCGAGCACGAGCCAGCCGACGAAGGCCAGCACGGCGAGCGCGATGACGATCGGCACGAAGACCCCGGACACGCGGTCGGCCAGGCGCTGCACCTCGGCCTTGCCGGTCTGGGCGTCCTCGACCAGGCGCCCCATGCGGGCGAGCTCGGTGTCGGCACCGACGCGGGTGATCGCGACGACGAGCCGGCCGCCGACGTTGATCGTGGCGCCGGTGACCCGGTCGCCCGGTCCGACCTCGACCGGCACGGACTCGCCGGTGAGCATGCTGAGGTCGACGGCCGAGGAGCCGTCCTGCACCAAGCCGTCGCTCGGGATCCGCTCGCCGGGTCGCACCACGACGACGTCGCCGACGACCAGGGACGAGGCCGGCACGCGGTGTTCGGCGCCGTCGCGCAGGACCGTGGCGTCCTTCGCACCGAGTTCGAGCAGTGCCCGGAGTGCGGCGCCGGACTGCGTCTTCGCGCGGGCCTCCATGAACCGGCCGGCGAGGATGAACACCGTCACGGCCGTCGCGACCTCGAGGTACAGGTCGGTGGCCTCGGGGTCCGTGGCGAGCCACGAGAACGTCATGTGCATGCCGGTCGTGCCGGCGTCGCCGAAGAACAGGGCGTACAGCGACCACCCGAAGGCAGCGAGGACACCGACGCTCACCAGGGTGTCCATGGTGGCGGCACCGTGCCGGGCGTTGACCCACGCGGCGCGGTGGAACGGGAGCGCACCCCAGACCGCGACGGGCGCCGCGAGCGTCAGGGCGAGCCACTGCCAGTTCGGGAACTGCAGCGCCGGCACCATCGAGAGCACCACGACGGGCACCGCGAGCACGGCGGACACGACCAGGCGTCGGCGCAGCGGGCCGGTCGGGTCCTCGTCCACCGCGGGGTCGGCGTCGGCGGCTGCGGGCGCTGCCGGCACCGTGGCGCCGTAGCCGGCCGACTCCACCGCGGCGATGAGCGCCTCGGGGTCGGCGGTGCCGTCCGCGGCGACCTGCACCTGCGCCTTCTCGGTGGCGTAGTTGACGGTGGCGGTGACCCCGGGCAGCTTGCCGAGCTTCCGCTCGATGCGGTTCGCGCACGAGGCGCAGGTCATCCCGGTGATGTCGAGTTCGACGGTGCGGTCGGTCACGAGCGCACGACCTCGTACCCCGCCTCGGTGACGGCGGCGCGGAGGGCGTCCGCGTCGACGGGTGCCGCCGAGCTGACGGTGACCTCGGACGATCCACCGGGGACGAGTCGGACGTCGACGCCCGACACCCCGTCGACCTCGGTGAGTTCCTCGGTGACGCTCATCACGCAGTGGTCACAGGTCATGCCCTCGACGAGCAGCGTTTCGGTGGTCATGGTGTCTCCTTCTCGGTGGTCGATCGTCAGGGTCAGGAGCGGACGAGCCGGGCGATCGCCTGGCTGGCCTCGCGCACCTTCTCGTCGGCAGCGTCCCCGCCCTCGGCGACGGCCTCGGCGACGCAGTGCGCCAGGTGGTCCTCGAGCAGCGACAGCGCGACGCGTTCGAGCGCCCGGTTCGCCGCCGAGATCTGGGTCAGGACGTCGATGCAGTACGTCTCGTCCTCGACCATCCGTGCGATGCCGCGCACCTGCCCCTCGGCGCGACGGAGTCGCTTGAGCAGGTCGTCCTTGTCGCCGATGTACCCGACGTGTTCGTGCATGTCCGCCTCCACCGTTCTCAATACGGTACCCCCCTAGGGTATTCCTTTCCTTGTCCGGTGCAACTGATGTCATGATCGGCGCATGGACCCCTCGACGACGAACGGATTCCGCCGGCTGCGGTTCTCCGACGGCGAGGGTTCCGACTACTCCGAGATCTTCACGGCCGAGTACGGCGGCTCGGACTTCGCCTCCGAGACGTTCGCCACCGACGACACCCGGTACGAGTACACGGTCGTGGGCGACGACGACCTGTCGCTGCGCACCATGCGGGCTGAGGGCGGTCGGCGGGGCGGGGTCATCGGCGTGCGGGACGACCACGTGGTGTTCTGGCTCACCAAGGGCCGGCTCGAGATGCACTTCGCCGACCGCACCCGCGTCGTCGAGCCGGGCAGCCCGTACATCGCGTCGGCGTCCGAGGCCTACCGGTTCGAGTCCGACGGCACCGTCTACAACGGCGTGCACGTGGCCGACCGGTTCCTGCGGAGCGTCGGCCGCGACCTCGGCTACCGCCTGCCCGACGGCCCACTGTTGTTCGACCAGCAGGACGAGGTCGTCGCCCGGCGCGAACCCCTGCGGCACCTGATCCGTGAACTCGGGCCGGCCCTGGTCGACGACCGCGTGCTCGGACCGATGCGGACCGCCCTGAACCGCCGGCTGGCCGTCGTCATCCTCGACACGTTCCCCATCCGGAACCGCGGCGACGACGTGCCCGTGGCGAACCGGCTCCGCGACGCGATCCGCTTCATCGAGCTGCACGCCGCCGAACGACCCTCGGTCCCCACCATCGCCGCCGCCTGCGGACTGAGCCAGCGCGGGCTGCAGGACGTCTTCGCCCGGACGCTCGACACCACCCCGCACCGGTTCCTCCGCGACCACCGCCTGGACCGGGTGCGCGAGGAGCTGCTCCGCGCGGACCGGGGCGGCCCGGTCGCCCCGGCGGACTGTCCGCTCGTGTCCTCCGGCATCGCTGCGATCGCCCGCCGCTGGGGCTTCACCAACCCGGGGCGGTTCGCCGAGACCTACCGCGACCGGTTCGGTGAGGACCCGGCCGTGACGAAGCGCGCGTCGCTGGCTGCTCAGCCGGAGGCCGGCAAGGCGTCGTGGCGTGTCCGCCGTGCGGTGTCGTACATCGAGCAGCACCTCGACGACCCGCTCACGCTCGACGACATCGCGGCCGCCGCAGGGGTGCTCCCCCGACGGCTGCAACAGCTCTTCCGCGAGGAGCGCGGCGAGTCTCCGATGGCCTGTGTCCGTGCCATGCGGGCCGCTGCAGAGCGCAACGGCGCGGCCGGAAACGGCTGAACGGCCGGACGCAACACCCCGGGGGTACACACAGATCCCCGGATTTCCGGGGTTCCCTGGACATCTCCCGAATCCGAGAAGTCGTGTGTGACGAATCTCTTCCACAGCCCGTCTCATCCGTGAACAGCAACCGCTGGGAACGCCCGGCGGGTCAACGGAAGGAACGAACATGGCTGACACCATCACCCCCACCCCGGCCACCACGGCGACCCGTGCCACCTCGCACGCCGGCACCAGCGGCGTCACCGGCAAGACCGTCATCGACGACACCGTCGTGTCGAAGGTCGCCGGCATCGCCGCCCGCGAGGTCAACGGCGTGCACTCCCTCGGCAACGGCGCAGCCCGTGCCATCGGCGCGATCCGCGACGCCATCGGCCAGCGCGACTTCGGTCAGGGCGTCAAGGTCGAGGTCGGCGAGAAGCAGGTCGCCGCGGACATCGTGATCGTCGCCGAGTACCCGGTGTCGCTCCAGCAGGTCGCCGACGGCGTCCGTGCCGGCGTCGCCCGTGCCCTCGAGCAGATCGTCGGCATGGAGGTCGCCGAGGTCAACGTGACCGTCCAGGACGTCTACATCCCGGGCGACGACGACGACAACGAGGACGAGAAGAAGGAAGCCCGAGTCGCATGAGCAACACGCTGATCGGCGCCCTCATCGGCGCAGTCCTCGCCGTCGTGGCACTGCAGTTCGGGTTCTGGGGCTTCGTGCTCGTCATCGTCTTCGGTGCGATCGGGGCCCTCGTGGCCGCACTCGCCACCGGGCGCATCGACCGCGGTGCCCTGACCGACGTGCTGACCGGACGCCGGAGCTCCCGGTGAACGCCGGCCCGGACGTCCCGGGCCGCGTCGAGATCACCGCACGCGCGCTCACCTCGCTGGCGCGGGCCGTCGCAGCCGAAGGGCTCGGCGCCCCCGCCAAGCGGGTGCGCGTCGGACTCGGCGACGCGTCGGGAGCACTGTCGCTCGACATCACCGGGCCGATCGCCGCGAGCGACGACATCGTCTCCGGGTCGATCCGGATCGCGGACCAGGTCAAGGGCCGCGTGAGCGACCTGACCGGGCGTCGCGTCGGCAGCGCCCACATCGAACTCACCGGGATCGTGCGCGAGCACGAGTCCCGTGCCCGCTAGGAGGCCATCATGAGCAACGGTTCCGTCGAACGACGCATCCGTCGTCGGAGCGTGCACCGCTCCCGCTCCACAGCAGTGGCGGTGGCACTCGTGGTGCTCGCCCTGGTGGCCGCCTGGATCGGCACCGAGGCGGTGCTCGGCGCCATCGGACGCCCGCCCCTGGTCGCCGATCCCCAGACCGTGGTCGACACGGCGCTCCGCCCGGACGCCGCGTTCGTCACCATCGTCGAGGTCATCGCGGGTGTGCTCGTCGTCCTCGGCGTCGTGCTGGTCGTCCTGGCGCTCAAGCCCGGCCGCCAGCACCGATCGGTCGTCGAACACGAGCGTGGTGCGGTCGTCATCGACGCCCGCATCGTCGCCTCCACCGCGGCGAACGCTGCAGGCATGGCGGCCGGTGTCCCCGAGGGGAACGCCTCCGCCACCGCCCGTGGCCGTTCCACCGAGGTCCGCATCGTCCCCGTCACGGGTGTGCCCGTCGACGAGGCGAGCGTGCGCGCCGCCGTCGTGGAGCGTCTGAGCGGTCTCGACGAGCGCTTCGGCCGACGCGTCCGCGTCCGGGTCGAGGAGAAGGGAACCCTCGCATGACCAAGAGCAACCGGACCCTCAACCGGATCATCCTGTTCGTCCTCGGCCTCGTCGCCGTCGTCGTCGGGATCGCGATGGGCGCAGGCGTGCTGCCCGCCGTCCAGGACGCCGTCAAGCCGTACGTCGACCTCCCCCGCAGCCTCGACGTCCCCGCGTCCGCGCTGTGGATCGTCGCCGGGGCCGCGGCCCTCGTGATCGTCCTGTCCCTCGTGTGGGTGTTCACCCGCGGTGGTGGCGGCACGTCCGTCGCCGTCCGGGAACACTCGGGCGACGATGCGGTCACCGTCAACGTCGCACTCGTCCGGGACGTCCTCGAGCACGAACTCGCGGGTGTCCGCGACGTGGTCGGCTCCCGGGTCGACACCTACCTCGTCCGCCGGCAGCGCGCCGCCCGGATCCGTGTCGCGGTCCGCCGCGGCGGGGACGCCGTCAGCGTGCTCGACGCCGTCGACCGAGCCGTCGCGGTCCTCGACCGCACCCTCGGCCGTCCGGTCCCGGTGCTCGTGCACCTGACCGGCGGTACCCGCTCCGCGCTCGCGAAGTCGACCCGCGTCCACTGACACCCGTCAGCCGGACGCACCCCGGGCCTCCCGGCCCACCACCACACCACCGGGCGCACGCCCACTCACGAAAGGACCCGTCATGGGACTCGACGACAAGATCAAGAACGCCGCTCAGGACCTCGCCGGCAAGGCGAAGGAAGCCGTCGGCAACCTGACCAACGACGACGCCAAGGTCGCCGAAGGCAAGAAGGACCAGACCGCTGCGAGCGCGAAGCAGACCGGCGAGGACGTCAAGGACGTCTTCAAGAAGTAGGTCGCACGACCGCATCGGGGCACCCGTCGAACGGGTGCCCCGATGCGTCCCCGCGCAGATCCCGAACGAGGAGGAACCATGCAGCACGACCCCCATGCGAACACGCAGGTCACCGAGGTGGCGCTGCCCGCAGCACTGACGGAGCCGCTGCCCGACGACGCGAGCACCGCGACGATCGTCGCGCGCACCGCGGCGGAGACCGCGCTCGGCGTGCCCGGCGTGCACCACCTCGGCGGGATCGCCGCCCGTGCCGCCGACCAGCTGCGGAAGCAGCTCGGCCGTTCGGCGGGCACCACCGGCGTGCAGGTCGACGAACAGGACGGCGTGCTCAGCGTGCAGGTCGCCGTCGTCGTCAGCTACCCGCACCCGGTGCTCGACGTGGCCGCCGAGGTCCGGCAGCAGGTCACCGCAGCCACCCGACAGCTGTCCGACCTCCGCACCTCGGTCGACGTGCGCGTCCTCGACGTGCACGGACCGTTCGACGACGAGCAGTCCCCGCTCGGCCGCGCCGCAGAGCAGGCGACCGATGCCGTGAAGCAGGCGGCGGAGTCGACCGGCGAGGCCGTCAAGCAGGCCGCCGAGACCACCGCGGACGCCACCAAGCGCGCCGCGACGGCCACGGCGGACGCGACGAAGCAGGCCGCCGACGCCACGGCCGACGTGGCGAAGCAGGCAGCGTCCGCCACCGCCGACGCCACCAAGCAGGCCGCGTCCGCCACAGCCGACGCCACCAAGCAGGCCGCCGACGCGACAGCCGACGCCACCAAGCGCGCTGCCGACGCCACCGCCGACACGACGAAGCGTGCCGTCGACGCCGCGGCCGAGACGGGCGAGCGTGTGCATGACTCCGCCTCGGAGTCCCTGGCCCGGGCATCGGAGCAGGCGGCCGATGCGGCATCGTCCGCGAAGGGCGCCGCCGAGCAGGCCCGTGACGTCGTCGTCGACACAGCCGGCACGACCCGCGACCGGGCCGCCGACGCTGCCGATGCAGCGGCCGACGCTGCCGACGCTGCCGACGACGCAGCCGTCGCCGCCGATGCGGCAGCGGATGCCGCCACGGCTCCCCGTCACCGGGACCAGCCGTGACCACCGCCTGGTCCGGAGGGCGCCGGTCCCGCGACCGGCGTCCCCGACCCCGCGGCGTCTGGATCGCCGGCGGCATCGGGGTCTTCCTCGTGATGGCCATCGCGGTCGGCGGCTTCCTGCCGCTGGTCGGGTTCCTCGGCGGGGTCACCGCCACCACTGCCGGTCTCGTGCCGTTCCCGTTCGTCCGGGTCACCCTGATCGCCCTGCTCGGTGCGGTCGTGGTGCTCGGCCTGCTCCTGCTCGCCCTGACCCGCCGGCACACCGCCACCGCGACGACCGCCGTCGTGCTCGCCGTCCTGGTGAGCGTGGCCGTCACCCTGGTCCCCGTCGTCCTGGTCGCCGTCGGCTCCGCCGACCGCGCCGGCGACGTCTGGCCGATCGTCACCGAGCTCTGGACCCGCTTCGCCGGCTGACGTCGTGCACACGGTCCCGGCCTGGAGGCCCGCCCCACACCCGACCCGGTCGGCGCACCCGGGTGGTCCTGCGGTCCGCTGCCCGTCCGCTAGCCTCGCGACGTGAAGCGTCTCTCCCCCGGCCAGCGCTGGGTCATCGGTCTCGGCGCGTTCGCGCTCGTCTGTCTCGTCGTCGGCGTCATCGGGCTCGCGGTCGGCTTCCGCTGGGGCGGCGCCCTCGGCGTCATCGGGCTGCTGCACCTCGGCCTGACCGGCCTGGCCGGTGCACTCGTCTGGACCTCGACCCCTGCGATCGCTCCGCGTCCCGTCAAACGTCCGACGCCGCGCCCCGGCGAGACGCACCGGGTCTTCTCGTACGGCACGCTCCAGCAGCCGCTCGTGCAGGAGTCGCTGTTCGGCGACCACGTCCCCACCACCCCGGACTCCCTGCCCGGCTGGCGGCTCGACTGGGTGACGATCACCGACCCGGACGTCATCCGGACGAGCGGCTCCGACCGGCACCCGATCCTCCGCCGCGGCTCTGCCGGCGACGTCGTCGAGGGTGTGGCCCTGACGCTCGGGTACGAGTGGCAGCTCCGCGCGGTCGACGGCTACGAGGTCGCCGACTACCAGCGCATCCGGGTCACGCTGGCCTCGGGCTGGACGGCCTGGGTCTACGTGGCGGCCGACGAGGCCTGAGCCGCGGCGCGCAGCCGTTCGAGCCCCTCGTCGATCGACACCGACGGGGTCCACCGCAGGTCGCTCCGGGTCCGTCGCTGGTCGAACCAGTGCGCCGTCGAGAGCTGTTCGGCCAGGAACCGGGTCATCGGCGGTTCGTCCTCCCCCGGTCGGACGCGCCAGACGGCCTCGACCACGGAGCCCGCGGCCCGCGCGACCGCGGCCGGCACGTGCCACTGCGGCGGTCGGACGCCCGACGCCGTGCAGATGCCGGCGAGCAGGTCGGCGACCGGGCGGGGCTCACCGTTCGTGACGACGTACGCGTTGCCGTGGACGCCGTCGTCCGTGACGCGTTCGAGCGCCGCGACCATGGCCGTCGCGGCGTTGTCGACGTAGAGCGTGTCGATGAGCGCGGCGCCGGAGTCGAGCAGCGGGAGCCGTCCGGCCCGAGCACGCTCGACGATCCGTCCGACGAGCTGGGTGTCGCCCGGACCCCACACCAGGTGCGGCCGGACCGCCACGACGGCGAAGTCCGGGGCGTCGGCGTCGAGTGCCAGCAGCTCCGCCGCGGCCTTGGTGCGGGCGTAGTCGCCACGAGCGCGGGACGGCTCGGCCGGACCGGCGTCGGCCCCGACGAGCGACGAACCGGTGTGCGCGACCGACGGCGACGACACGAAGACGAAGCGCCCGACGCCGGCGGCACGGGCGGCCTGCAGCAGCGAGCGCGTGCCCTCGATGTTGACCCGGGCGAAGTCGGCCGGGTCCCCGGCGAGCGACACCTTCGCGGCCAGGTGCACGACGGCGTCGACCCCGTCGACCGCGCGGGCGATCGCCGCGTCGTCGGTCATCGTCCCGGTGACGTCCTGCACCCCGGGCACTCCGGAGGGACGACGTTGGAAGGTCCGGACCTCGTGCCCGGCGTCCCGCACGGCTGCGGCGGTGGCCTGCCCGAGGAACCCGCTGGCCCCGGTGACCAGGACCTTCACGGGCGGACCATCCGTCCGCCGTCTCGAACCGCGACGGGTCGGCGATTCGTGCTCACCGACACCTCACGCCCCCGACGGCCCGTGAGGTGTCGGTGACCGCGTGAGAACGCGCCGATCACGGGCGGACCATCCGGCCGCCGGACAGCACCGAGCCGGCCCAGCGGGACAGCCGGGTGCGGTCGACCTTGGAGTTGTGCCGGATGTCGGTCGGCAGCACGGGCACGACGAGCACCGCGGCGAGTGGGACTCCGGCGGCGGCACGGACCGCTGCGGCGAGCGACGGCGACGCCAGCCCGGGCCGGCGCACGGCAGGGTCGGTCTCGACGACGGCCACCACCTGCTGGGTGCCGATCGGCCCGATGCCCGCGACCCCGGCACGTCCGACACCGTCGACGCCCTCGATCCGCTGCTCCGGCCCCACCGGCGTGACGACCCCGTCCGGAGTCACCAGCACGTGCTGCAGCCGGCCCTCGACCCAGATCCGTCCCGCGGCGTCCAGGTGTCCGACGTCCCCGGTGCGGTGCCCGCGCGGGTCGTCGACGCCGAGGCGCGAGACCCGGTCGGTGCGCCAGAGCCGGTCGTAGTGGTCGCGCACGTGTGGTGCCGCGACGACGATCTCGCCGGTGACCCCGGGCTCGTCCGTCAGGGCTCCGGTCGAGCGCCCAGAACCGTCGAGCGGTGCGATGCGGACGCGGACGTTCGCTGCCGGCACCCCGACGCAGATCCCCTCGTCGTCGGACCGGCCGGCGGCACGGACCCCGTCGAGGTCGACGTCGGTCATGAGCAGCCCCTCGGTCATGCCGTAGGGGGTGTGGGCGCTGGCGTTCGGCATCAGCTCGGTCGCCGCGGTCAGCAGCGCAGCCGAGACGGGAGCCCCGGCCGACAGGAACAGCCGCACGCCCTTCAGTGCCTGGCGGTCGGCGTCGGTGAGCTCCGACGCGGTCGCGACGACGTTCGCCAGGGCCGCGGGCGACAGGAACACCACGGTGGCGTCGGCCGCGGCGACCGAGGCCGCGACCGCCTTCGCCGTCAGGGTGCGCGGCGCGGTGACGTCCATGTCGGGCGCGACCGACCGGGCGCCGAGGGCCGGACCGAGCAGCGCGAACGGCGCGAACCCGGCGACGAGGCCGGTGCCGACTCCGACGTCGTACTGGGTGGCCAGGGCGTCCCGGACGGCGCTGAGCTGCCCGTGCGTGTACACGACGCCCTTCGCCGGGCCGGTCGACCCCGAGGTGAAGAGCACGGCGGCGGGAGCGTCCGACGACGGGGCCGCCGGCAGCGCGGTGCCGTGGGCGAGACGGCGGGCACCACGTCGGGCGACGTCGACGAGCGTGTGCTCCACCCGCAGTGCCTTCCGTGCCGGTGCGGGCAGCGAGAGCGTCGCGATGCGTCGCCCCGGCCAGCCGAGGGCACGCGCGGCACCGAGCCCGGGCAGCGCGCCGATGATCCAGTCGGGTCGGGCGCCGCGGACCGCGCGGGTCAGGCCGCCGAGTCCGAGACCGGCATCCGCGACGACGACGACCGCGCCGATCCGCACGCAGGCGTACAGGACGGCGGTCAGGTCGGCACCGGGGGTCACCAGGAGCGAGACACGGTCGCCGCTGCGGACGCCCAGGTCGTCGAGGCCTGCGGCGATCTCGTCCACCCGTCGGGCGAGCAGCCGCCACGTGATCGTGCGGGGGCCACCGGCTGCGGCCATCTCGACCAGCGCGGGTTCGTCACTGGCACGCAGTTCGTCGAGCCGTGCCCAGAGCGGCGGGGTCGCCGGTGCGGGCTGGCCCGGGTCCACGACGTCGGACTGGAGGCCCGTGGGGGCCTGCGCAGGACGGCCACCGTCCGGCAGGCGGTCACCGAGCCAGTCGAACACCGTGCCCGCCACGTCGGCGTCATCGGGCAGCAGGTGCCCGGCGCCCTCGAACCGGTGGACGTCGGCGTGCGGCACACGTTCGGTCAGATCGTCCAGGTAGCGCTCGAGGAACACCGGGTCGCGCGGACCCCAGAGCAGGAGCACCGGCACGTCGAGCGCGGCGACCCCGGCGGCGATGCGGTCGAGTTCGGGGGCGCTCCGGTGCCGGGCGTCGACGGGGATGTCCGCGACGAAGCCGCCGATTCCACCGCGGCGGGCGGCACCGCGGTAGGGCGCACGGTAGCCGTCGGCCGTGGCACGGTCGAGCTTCGGGTGCGCGATGGCCAGGGTGGTCTCGAGGAACGCCGGGGTCACGACCGTCGCGCGGCCGAGCATCCCCGGGCCGAGGGCGAGCCGCAACGGTGCGGGGATCGGGGCGTCGTCGGGCTGGTGCACGGCCGTGTTGCACGTCATCGCGGCGGCCAGGACGTCCGGGTGGTCGACCGCCCAACCGAGCGACACGACGCCACCCCAGTCGTGGCCGAGGGTGACGACCGGTCCGGTCAGCCCGAGTTCGTCGGTCAGGGCCCCGAGATCCGCGACGCGCTGTGCCAGTCCACGCTCGACTCCGGTGCGCTCCGAGAAGCCCATGTCGAGCTGGTCGACGGCGACCACGCGCCAGGCCGGGCCGCCGGCTCGGGCGACCTCGAGCGAGGTGCGGAGCACCGACCGCCACAGGTACGACCAGGTCGGGTTGCCGTGCACGCAGAGGATCGTGCCGACCGGTTCCACGCCGAGCGCGGCCAGGGACCCGGCCGTGTCGAGGAGGTGCCAGGTGCGCGCGGCGCGATCCGTGCCTCCCGACCGTTCTGCAGACCACGCGGGGACCGTGACCAGGCGCGACCAGGCGGGGTCGAGGCCGGGCAGGGAGGGCGGCTGCGTCGCCGGAGCCGTGCTCGCGGCGACGCGGGGCAGCCGGGACCTCACCAGTGGAGTTCCATCATCGCCGTGTTGATGCCGGAACCGACGCCGCCCAGGAACACGCGGTCACCGCGACGGATGCCGCCGGAAGCGACCTCGTCGGCCAGGGTGATCGGGATCGACGCGGGACCGACGTTGCCGAAGCGCTGGTAGGTGGTGGGGACCTTGTCGCGCGGGATGCCGATCGCCTCGACGAAGGCGTTGGTGTGCACGTCGGAGACCTGGTGCAGCACGTAGCGGTCCATGTCGGCCCAGTCGAAGTGGGCGCGGGCCTCGGTCCAGGCGGCGACGACGAGCTCCATGCCGCCCTTGAGCAGCATCTTCGCGTCCGTGAACATGCCGTCGACGCTGCCCACGCACAGGTCGTACCACTGGGTCGCCGCGCGGGTGACGCCGCCGACGATCCGGTGTCCTTCGGGGTGCAGGTCCGCCGGGCCGAGCACGGCCGCCGCGGCACCGGACCCGAGGGTCAGGCTGGCGAACTCGCTCATGAAGTCCTTGCGGTTCCGGCCGCCCTGGTTCAGACGGTCGATGGTGTTGAGCTGCACCTGGTCGGCGTCCTCGCCGTCGACGACGAGCGCGTACTTGATCTGCCCGGAGTCGATCATGCCCGCGGCGACGCTCATGGCGTTGACGAACCCCAGGCAGGCGTTCGCGATGTCGAAGTTGATGGCGGACGACGGCAGCCCGAGACCGTGGTGCAGGCGGACGGCCACCGACGGCTCGAGGTGCGGACGGGTCACCGAGGTGTTGATGAGCAGCCCGATCTCGTCCGGACGGACACCGGCTTCGGCCATGGCGCGGCGGCCGGCGTCGATCGCGGCGTCTTGGAAGGTCTGCCCCTCGCCCCAGTTGCGACGCTCGATGACCCCGGCGACGCGCTCGAGCAGTCCCATCGGCAGACGGAGTCGACGGAGGACCCCGCGGAGCTTGGCCTCGATGTCGGCCGAGGTCGTCACACGCTCCGCCGTGGTGGTCGCCACGGAGAGCAGTGAGACGTTCCGGTGCTTCGCCGTGGCGTTGCCGGGCTGCTCCGGTTCACTGCTCGATGCCTGGTCGACCGGCCGTTCCGTCATGATCGTCACCGACACATACTTCCGCATCTGGCCTGTGTGCGCGATCCGGATGCGCTGGACGGCTCCGGATCAGACGTCCTTCGGCAGCTTCCGCACCTTCGCGCGCCGCTTGCGGCGCTCCGGGATCATCGACCGCATCTCCTCGAGCTTGCCGAAGCAGAGCAGGCGGTCCCCCGGCTCGAGGGCGACGCCACTGCGCGGGTTCGGGATGACGTTCGAGCCGCGGTGCAGCGTGAGGACCGTGATGTCACGGTCCCAGAGCCCGGACTCCTTGATCGTCTTGCCGACCAGGTCGGCGTTGGTGTGCACGAGGAGCTCGGCGACGCCGTAGCCGGTCGAGACGGACAGCCGCTGGCGGACGTCGATCTCGGGGAACGCGACCTGGTTCGCGATGAAGTCGACGATCGCACCGGCGATGTCGAGGCCGGTGGCGCGCTCGACGCCCTCGAGCCCCGGTGAGGAGTTGACCTCCATCACGAGCGGCCCGTCGTTGCCCTCGAGCATGTCGACGCCGGCGACCTTGAGGCCCATGATCTGCGCCGAGCGCACGGCCACCGCCTCGTACTCGGGCGAGAGCGTGACCTTCTCGACGGTGCCGCCGCGGTGCACGTTGGAGCGGAACTCGTCGCCCGAGGCGGTCCGACGCATTGCAGCCACGACCCGGTCACCGACGACGAGGGCCCGGATGTCACGACCGCGGCTCTCGGCGATGAACCGCTGGATCAGGACGTTCTGCTTCGTGGAGTGCAGGGTCTCGACGATCGACTCGGCCACCTTCGCCTCGGGTGCCAGGATCACGCCGATGCCCTGCGTGCCCTCGAGGAGCTTGATGACGACGGGCGCGCCGCCGACCCGTTCGATCGCGCCGCGCACGTCGTTGCGGCCGGCCACGAAGGTCGTCGCCGGCATGCCGATGTCGTGTCGCGACAGGATCTGGTTCGCCCGGAGCTTGTCCCGCGAGTTCGTGATGCCGTTCGCCGTGTTCGGCGTGTAGACGTCCATCTGCTCGAACTGCCGCACCACGGCGGTGCCGTAGTAGGTGATCGAGTTGCCGATGCGCGGCAGCACGGCGTCGTAGTCGCTCAGCAGCTTGCCGCGGTAGAGCAGGTCCGGGTCGTCGCCGGCCAGGTCGATCGCGAAGCGCAGGGTGTTGAGCACCTTGACCTCGTGACCGCGGTCGAGTGCCGCTGCGCGGAGGCGCTGGGTCGAGTACGCCTGGGGCGCGCGCGACAGGATGGCGAGTTTCATCGAGGGGTTCTCCGCTGGGTCGGATCGACGGCGACGCCCCATCAAAGCATGCGGACGTGGCCGCGGAGCATGCGACAGGATGGGCACATGGCCCGAGCTCCGAAGTCCTCCGACAGCGGGCTCGTCGTCGCCGGGTGGCGGGAGTGGGCGGGGCTGCCGGACCTCGGCGTGCCGTGGATCAAGGTGAAGCTCGACACCGGCGCCCGGAGTTCCGCGTTGCACGCCTTCGACCTCGAGGAACTGCCCGGCGAGCGGGTGCGGTTCTCGCTGCACCCCTGGCAGGACACCGATGCCGACGCCTCCACCATCGAGTGCGACGTGCACGACCGGCGTATCGTCCGCAGCTCGACCGGACACACCCAGGAGCGCATCGTCGTCCGCACGCGGATCGCGTTGGCCGGGCAGGTCGTGGAGTCCGAGGTCACCTTGAGCAACCGGGACCAGATGGGGTTCCGGATGCTCGTCGGTCGCGAGGCACTCCGGCAGGGCTTCCTCGTCGATCCTGCACGGTCCTTCATGGCCGGGCGGGCTCCGAAGGAGATCCGGCGCCGCAACCGCGGTCGCGCCTGAGCGCAAAGCACCACGGCGCGATCCGCCTCTTCTAGACTCTGCGCATGGCGACGCCAACATTCAACTTTCTCGTGCGATCGAAATCCAGTTGGGCCCCAGACCGACTAGCCCCCTTCGATGTTTACCTTCGGGCCGATGACTGGGATGACTACGGTTACAGAACAACATTCTTTGTATCTGTTCACGACCCTGCCACCGCGTCCACGCGAGAGATCGGCACTCTAAAGGTCGCAGATTTATCGACGCCGGTTCGGCCCACCCTGATGTCGAAGGTCACAACCGTACTGCCGTCGGAGTTTCACACGCTGCCACCAGAATTCGGGAGCCTGGCGCAGGATCCAAGCTTCTACTCAGAGGTGATGCGCATCTACGGCCAGCGACAAGGAACCGAGTTGGCGCGAGCACTCCGCGACCTGAGCCTCGATCCAGACAGGTTCGCAATGAACAACGACCCCACTGGACCCGTCGAAAAGTCCTTTCTGCGCTTTGTCACACGGTCAATCGTGAAAACTCAGTTCAGCAGGATCCTCGCAGGCGAGGAAGAGGCTCGAGCTTTTGAGCTCCATTATTCACCACGTGGGACTACTAACCAGGCTATTGATCTTCACGTGGACCCTGAATCCCCTATCCCAACAAACATACACGCGCTCATCGGAACCAACGGTGCCGGGAAGTCGACAATTCTGTTCGACATGGAAAACGAAATTCGCGACTTCACTCAGGGGGAAGCACGCACCGAAAGCTTCTCTGGATCGACGCTGGACTCCATCACAACCCTGGTCACCGTCCGCTTCAGCGCGTTTGACGCGAACTCACGCAAGCTCGTAGCACGGACCGAGGAGCCCGCGAATCTACGGATCGTGAATATCGCGCTAGCTCAACCCGAAAGCAGAGAATATCTTCCGCCCCTCGTTAGCGAACGCGCGGACACGCCGACATCCGCGGATCTACCCATTCCCAGCACACCGGAAGGGCAAGAGGACTACTTCCACAAGACTGTAGCAGCGTGCATCCTCGATCGGACGGACGCACTCATTCGTGCTATGGAAACACTGGCGCGAGCGGACCGACAGTTAAATCGTAAAGGTATTTCTGACCCGCAGGAACTACGGGCCCTTGACTTTAGTAGCCTCAGTTCTGGGCATAAAGTTGTCCTGCTAAGCACCGTGAGTCTCGTGCGATACTGCGAAGAACGGACGTTGGTTCTCGTTGACGAACCTGAGAGCCACCTTCACCCTCCGCTCCTGTCAGCCTTCGTTCGCGTCGTAGCCGAGATCCTGAAAGCTCGCAACAGCGTCGCGTTGGTCGTGACGCATTCTCCAATCGTTTTACAGGAGATCCCGAAAAATTCGGCCTGGATTATTAATCAGATCGGCCACCGATCAGTCCTCACAAAGCCGACCATCGAAACTTTCGGAGAAAGCGTTGACGTGCTTACACGCGAGGTCTTTGGGCTCGAATTACGAGAAGCCGGGTATTACACCATTCTAGCCGAGGTCGCGAGCAAGTTCGACTCGTTCCCCGATGCAGAATCCCACTTTCAGCACCAACTTGGCGGAGAAGCAAGAATGATCCTGCGGGCTATGATCGACTCTAGGCTGGACGTCTAAGTTGAGACCGATCACGCCCCTTACGACCGACACGCTTGAAGCGATCGATGCGTCACTGAACTACAAGGTACAGCGAACGGATGTTGCGGTAGCCATTCGGGACGACTTGCACCATATCGCCTTCGAAGAATCAGCCTGGCTGGCTTCTTTGCGGAGTATTCCAACCCGAAGGTTCCGCGGTGCCGAGTTCTCCGCAGAGGTTAAGAGCAGCATGATCTGGCTTTACGAGAACGCATTCGGCAAAAGGGCCGCAGAGTTCCTGCGGGAGGAGATTCTCGCCCTGGGCCTGCGCGGTTGCCCGTACTGCCATATGTCGAACGCACCCACACTGGACCATATGTACCCGAAAGCAACGCACCCTCGTCTAGCCGTGACGCCCCGCAATCTCGTTCCGTGCTGTCGCGATTGCAACGACGAAAGAGGGAAACGGGCAAACTCTATTGATCTCGATCCATACGCCGACACATGGGCTGAAACCGAAACGTGGATGACCGCGACGGTAGTGGATACAGCGGATCCTGCCCTTCTACGCTATAGCGTTTCCCCCCCTTCGGCCTGGTCGAAGCGTCAAGCAAGCCGGGTCACGGACCTGTTTACAAATGCGCAATTCGCAAGTCGTTTCCGGATTGCGGCATCGCAAGAAATGTACGGCCGCGCCGAGGACCTTCTTGGGGTGTTCAACAGCGGCGGGCTGGATGCTTTACAAGCCAGCCTCAGTCGCGAGCTACAGGTAGCTAACACTAAATCTCGGAATCACTGGGCAGCAGTTGCTTACGCAGCCTGGATTGATTCAATCCCGCATATCGATTGGGCCGCAGCTCTTTATTCCTATATTCCCAACACTTCGTCAAGTTGCATCTAGCCGTCGTCGCACTCAAGTTCACTTGAGCAGCGGAAACTCAACTTTCGAGGTGGCGGCCGAGGAAGGCGAGCTGCTGCGGCGCCAGGCGGCGCCAGTAGCCGTGCGTGTGGGCGCCGGGTGCGAAGCCTCCGGCCGGAGGCGTGGCGAAGCCGTCGACGTAGGCGTGCACCGCCAGCGCGAACCCGTCGCCGTTGCCGCAGTCGACGCGGACGGCGACGCCGTCCAGGGCGCGCTGCCGCCCGAGGACGGTGTTCGCGCGGAAGTCCGCGGCGTCGTCGAAGGCGCCGCGAGCGGTGTCGGCGGCCGACTTCCAGAGCGCGGGGCTGATGGCCGAGACCGCCCGGACGCGCGAGGCACCGAGGACCCCTGCGAGCCGGAGGGCGCCGAAGCCACCCATCGAGTAGCCGGTCAGGGCGAGGCGGTCCGTGTCGAAGCCGCGGCGGGCGATCAGGGGCAGGAACTCGTCGACGACCATCGCGGCGGGGTCGTCGCCGTCGGCACGCCGGTGCCAGTAGCGGTTGCCGCCGTCGATCGAGGCGATCGCGAACGGTGCTCCTCCGTCGGCGACGTGCGCTGCGAGGAACCGGTCGTAGCCCAGGCTCCGCCCGAAGAACGAGGTGTGGTCGTCGCCGTAGCCGTGCAGGGCGACCGCCACCGGCAAGGGGGTGTCGGACGCCGGTGCCGCGATCGTCCACCCGACGGTGCGGCCCTTCCGCGCTGCCGACACGAAGGTGCCGGAGGCGGTGGGAACCGCCTCGACGTCGGGGACCGTGCCGTCGGTGCCGTCCAGACCGAGGACCCGGTACAGGGTCGAGCGCCCGGGCAGCAGGCCGAGGTTGATCCCCTCGGCCACGGCTCCCACGGCGACGACGCCCGTGCCACCGATCAGCAGGGAACGGCGGGTGACCGTGGCAGCACGCGATCGGGTCATGTGGTGGGCGCCGTTCCGTCTGGGGTGTGTTCCCGGATGAGGGACGCGGCGACGGACCGTGCCGTCGTCGTGTCGAGCGCGGGGTCGCGCAACCGCATCGCAAGGTAACCGGAGACGATGAGCAGCAGCTGGTCGCCGAGGACCTCGGCACGGGGACCGACCACCGGCACCGCCTGTGCCACGAGCCGCCGGCGCAGGGTGGTGGTCTCGAGGTCCAGGACCTGCCGGACCTCGGCGGGGGCGTCGGCGTACTCGGCGGCGGTGCCGAGGAAGGCGCACCAGCGGGAGCCCGTGGGCGTCGAGCGGTAGTCGTCGAGGGCGTCGAACACCGCCAGGAGTCGGCCCAGGTCGTCCCGTTCGGCGGCGACCGCACGGTCCCAGGTGGCGATCCAGTCCTCGTGGCGACGGGTGAGGGCCGCGGCGACCAGGGACTCCTTGCTCGCGTAGCCGCGGTACAGGGTGGCCGTCGAGACCCCGGCCCGTTCGAGGACGGCGTCGATCGGGGTGGCGGCGATGCCCTGTGAGAAGAAGAGCTCCTCGGCGGCGTCGAGCAGCCGTTGCTCGGTCCCTGGGCGCATCACCATGAGAGCACCCTAGGCTCTGAAAAGTGAAACGATCGTTTTCGCTACGACATCGACTGCTCCTGGTGAGCGGACTCGGCCTGATCGCCGCCACCTACGGCCTGGTGCGCCTGGCGTACGGGCTGTTCCTGCCCGATGTGCAGCGCGACCTGGGGCTCCGGTCCGATGCCGCCGGGTGGGTCTCGTCGGGTGCCTCGGCGCTGTACTGCGTCGGCGCGGTCGCCGGCTTCCTGCTCGCCGCACGGATGCCCCGCGTGCTCGTCACGGTCGCGACCCTGGTGGCGGGGGTCGGTGCGATCGCCATGGCGACGGCCGGCGGGTCGTCGGCGTTCGGCATCAGCGCCGTGCTCGCGTCGGCGGGTGCCGGACTCGCGTCCCCCGCCCTCGTGCGGATCGTCGCGGCGCAGGTGCCCCAGGCGCTGCAGGGCCGCGCGCAGGCGATCGTGAATGCCGGCACCGGCCCCGGGCTCGTGGGCGCCGGGGCGCTCGCCCTCGTGCTGCTGCCCGACTGGCGGACGGCCTGGGCGGTGTCCGGGGTGTTCGCCCTGGCCGTCGGTGCCCTGCTGCTCGTGGCGTCCCGCGGCGGGACTGCTGCGTCCCGGTCACCGCTGCCCGGCACCCCGTGGTTCGCGGCGCACCGAGGGGTGCTCGTGCTGGCGCTGCTGTTCGGGGCGGGGTCCGCCGTCGTCTGGACGTACGGACGTTCGGCGCTGGTGGAGGCCGGTGCGTCGGTCGTCGTCTCGGTGTCGGCCTGGATCGCGCTCGGGATCGGCGGAGCGGCCGTCGTGGTCACCGCGCGGTGGACGAACGGCTTCCGCGCCCGGACGCTCTGGGCGGTCACGGCGGGTTCGGTCGCCGTCGCCGTCGTGGTGCTGGGGGCAGCGCCGCAGTCGACGGTCGCGGCGCTGCTGGCGTGTGCCGTGTTCGGCTGGGGCTACACGGCGGCGACCGGGGCGCTGATCGCGTGGACGACCGAGATCGATGCCGAGCGGTCGTCGGCGGGCACGTCGATGCTGTTCGTCGCACTCGTGCTCGGGCAGGCCGTCGGTGCGGCGGCTGCCGGAGCGCTCGTCGGTGCGATCGGGTTCGTCGCGACGTTCGTGGTCGGGGCTGGCGTGACCGCGGCGAGCGCCGTCCCCGCGGTGGTCCGTCGGCCGGGTGGGGTCCGTGGCGTCAGAGCAGCGGGCGGAGCTCGATCTTCCGGTTGCACGCCTGCGACGCCTGGTGCGCCACCCGTGCAGCCGTCTCGGCGTCCGGGAGGTCCATGACCCAGAACCCGGCGACGTACTCGTCGGGGTCGGGCCGGTTCGTCGTGTCGGCCGTCGTGTCGGCCGTGCCGTCGCGGGCGTCGACCACGGTGGCGTCTGCCGGTGCGGAGACCCCGGCGGCGAACACGATCGCGTCGGCCATCCGTTCGTTGAAGGCATCGACCGCGGCGGCTTCGGCGTCGGTCGCGGAGTACGTGTTGCCGACGGCGGCGGCCTGGCCGTCGTCGATGACGTTGACGAGGAACTGCATGGCGTCTCCCCTGCTCGTTGGCGGGAGGCTACTCCTGCCGTGCACCGACCAACGCGTTCGGTGCGAAGCTGCTGTTCCGCTGGGACATCCGCGGACGCGGCAGTCTCACGTTTACCATCTGTGAACATGAACACTTCCACTCGAGGAGCTGCACCCGGGACTCGCCTCCGGCACGGGCGCGGCTGGCAGACACCGGTGTTCCTCTGCAGTGCCGCCGTGGTCGCGTCCTTCGTGTTCGTGGTCGAGGGGCTGGATGCCCCGCGGCTGCCGATCCTCGCGGTCGCCGCGGTCGTCGTCATCGCGCTGTGGCTCGTCGCGAGTACCCGGCGGGTCGTCCCCCGCGGCGGCAACCGACTGATGACCGTCGCCTGGGTCGCAACCGGTGTCCTGTACGTCCTCGCCGTCGCTCCGCTCGATGCCGCGCTGCTCCGAGGACTCGACGGGTCGACGTCGGTGCTGGCGTGGGGAGTGACCTCGCTCGTCGTCGCAGCGCCACTCGTCGTGGCGGCGGTGCAGGCTCGGCCGAGGCGTCGATGACGAGCGGCTCCCACCCTCGGCACGAACTCGACGACCGGATCCACTCGCCGGTGCGGTTCTCACTGCTCGCGCTGCTCAGGACGGTGGACGAAGCGGAGTTCGGTGTCGTCCGGGACGCACTCGAAGTCAGCGACTCAACGCTGTCGCAAGCAGCGGCGACCCTGGGAGAGGCGGGGTTCCTCCGCGTCCGCAGACTCCGCGTGGGGCGGAGCACGAGGAGCTGGCTCGCCCTCACCGACGCAGGACGAGATGCGTTCGAGCGGCACTTCGCCGTCATCCGGGCGATCGCCGAGCCCGCTGGGTGACCAGAGCACCGTGACGCGAGCGGATGCCGAGCAGTCCAGCGTGGTGGCGACATCGCACGGGGATTCCGCTAGCGTTTCGCGAGTGGGGACGACGGCGGACTGGTCGCGACTGCCGGTGGGGCGGCACGAGTACCGGCAGGACACGGTGCTCGCAGTTGTGCTGGCCGGTGGGCTCGCCGTCACGACGTTCCTGTACGGGTCGGCCGGTACGTACGGTGACGACCAGGCCGCCTGGTGGGTCTCCGCGCTGATGATCGTCGCGAACGCGGCCCCGATCGCGTTCCGCCGACGGTTCCCGATGTCGGTGGCCCTCGTGTCGGCGGTGGCGTTCGCCGCGACGCAGCTGCTCCAGGTGCCCGAGGTCTTCCTCGTCAACTTCACGCTCTTCATCGCGCTGTACACGGTGGGCGCCTGGTGCTCCGACCGGGTGCGAGCCGAGGCAGTGCGCTGGGTCGTCATCGGCGGCATGTTCGCGTGGCTGTTCGTCGCGATCTCGTTCGGGTGGGCGTCGCCGAACGCTCTGCCGAACGACACGGACTCCCCCGTGGCGCCCTACGTCGCGATCTCGCTGCTCAACATCGTCATCAACGTGATCTACTTCGGCGCCGCCTGGTACGCCGGCAACCGCGCCTGGGTCTCCGCAGTCGCACGGCACCAGCTCGCCGAACGCACCGCCGAACTCGCCGCCGAGCGGGAGCGGTCCGCGGCACAGGCCGTCACGATCGAACGGGTACGGATCGCTCGCGAGCTGCACGACGTGGTCGCCCACCACGTCTCGCTGATGGGGGTGCAGGCGGGTGCTGCACGGCGCGTGATCGATCGCGACCCCGCGCAGGCCACCGCCTCGCTCGGGGTGGTCGAGGAGAGCGCCCGCACCGCGGTGGAGGAACTGCGGCGGATGCTCGGCACCCTGCGCTCGGACGACGACGCGTCCGGCCTCGGGGCGGCCGGTGGCGACGGCCCGAGCACCGAGGGCATCACACGGATCGCCGAGCTGGCCGAGTCCGCCCGGGTGGCGGGCCACCCCGCCGAGTATGTCGTCGTGGGTGACGAGCGCCCGGTGCCGCCGACGGTGGCCGCGGTGGCGTACCGGATCGTGCAGGAAGCGGTGACGAACATTCTCAAGCACGCCGGCCCGACCGCCCGCGCCGACGTCCGGCTGCGGTACCTGGACGACGGCGTCGAGGTCGAGGTCACCGACGACGGGCTCGGTGCCCGTGCTGCCCGGAGCACCTCCGGCAGCGGCCTCGGACACGTCGGGATGCGGGAACGCGTCGCGGCTGTGGACGGACGGATCGAGATCGGGCCACGAGCCCGGGGAGGCTACCTGGTGCGGGCATGGCTGCCGACGACGTGAACGCAACGACCGACTTGACGATCGTGCTGGCCGACGACCAGGAGCTCGTCCGCGCCGGGTTCCGCGTGATCCTGGAGTCCGAGCCCGGGTTCCGTGTGGTCGGCGAGGCCGCGGACGGCGCCGGGGCGGTCGAGGCCGTGCAGCAGCTCCGTCCGGACGTGGTGTGCCTCGACGTGCAGATGCCGGGCGTCGACGGGCTCGAGGCCGCGCGGCGGATCGCGGCGCTGCCGGACCCGCCGGCGGTGCTCATCCTCACCACGTTCGACAGCGACGACGCGCTGTTCCAAGCGCTCGAGGCGGGAGCGAGCGGGTTCCTGCTGAAGAACGCCTCCCCCGAGCGGCTGATCGACGCCGTACGGACCGTCGCCGCCGGGGACGCCCTGCTCGCGCCGGACGTCACGCGCCGGGTGATCAGCCGGGCGACGGCGTCGGCTGCGGTGCAGCCCTCGGCGATCACCACCGCGACGACTACGACGACCAACACGACTGCCACGACGGGCGACGACGCACTCGCCGCCGCCGGGCTCACCGAGCGGGAGACCGAGGTGCTGCGGCTCCTCGCCCGGGGCCTGAGCAACGCGGAGATCGCCGGCGAGCTCTACGTCGGGGACGCCACCGTGAAGACCCACGTGTCGAACGTGCTGCAGAAACTCGCACTGCGCGACCGGATCCAGGCCGTCGTCTGGGCGTTCGAGCACGGCGTCGCCGGCTGACCGAGCCGAGCAGAACCCGCACGAACCGAACAAGCCCGCACGGTGCCGAGTTCGCAGACATGGCCGCACCGTGCGCCTTCGTTCAACCCGTGCAGCGTTGACCGCACCGTGCCGCGCCACCACAACGCACCGTGCAACCAAACCCGCACCAGCCCAACAAGCGCGCACCGTGCCCACCACCGCACCCCACGCCCGCACCGTGCGCCTTCGTTCAGCCCGTGCGCCCCTGACCGCACCGTGCGCCGCCACAACGACGCACCGAAAGACCAAACCCGCACGAGCCGAACAAGCGCGCACCGACCCGACCCAGCGCGCACCCGGCCCGCCGGGCCGACGCGCGCTCCTCCCCCACGCGGTGGAGCCGACCACCCACCCAAGTCCCGCCTGGCGGCGGAGGCGGGGCGTGCCTCCCGGCCAATAGCGTCGGACGCAGCGACGACCAGCGTCGCGACGAAGGGGAACGACATGCTCACCATCGAAGGGGTGACCAAGCACTTCGGCGACCGCCGGGTGCTCGACGACGTGGGGTTCACGGTCGGCAGCGGCCGCCTCACCGGCTTCGTCGGCGGCAACGGTGCCGGCAAGACCACCACCATGCGCATCATGCTCGGCGTGCTCCAGGCCGACGCGGGCACGGTCTCGATCGACGGCACCGCGGTCCGTCCCGCCGACCGCCGCCGCTTCGGCTACATGCCCGAGGAACGCGGCCTGTACCCGAAGATGCCGGTAGCCGAGCAGATCACCTACCTGGCCCGGTTGCACGGCGTCGACAAGCGCGCCGCGACGACCCGCACCGGCGAGCTGCTCGAACGCCTCGAACTCACCGCACACGCCGGCGACCCCGTCGAGAAGCTCTCGCTCGGCAACCAGCAGCGGGTGCAGATCGCCGCGGCGCTGGCACACGACCCCGAGGTGCTCGTGCTCGACGAGCCGTTCTCGGGCCTCGACCCGATGGCCGTCGACACCGTGCTCGGTGTCCTGCGCGAGACCGCGGCCCGGGGCGTCCCGGTGCTGTTCTCGAGCCACCAGCTCGACGTGGTCGAGCGGCTCTGCGACGACGTCGTCGTCATCGCCGGTGGCACGATCCGCGCCGCCGGTCCGCAGGAGGAGCTCCGCAAGCAGGCCGGGCCCGCCGCGTGGGAGCTGCTGGTCGACGGGGACGTCGCCTGGCTCCGCGACGAGCCGGGTGTGGCCGTCCGGGAGTTCGACGGCGGGTACGCGGTCTTCGAGGCCGACGCCGCCACCGCCCAGCGCGTCCTGCAGCGTGCCGTCCAGCACGGCACCGTCGGGTCGTTCTCGCCGCGGGTGCCGCGGCTCAGCGAGGTCTTCCGGGAGGTCGTCCGATGAACAACTCCTTCGTGCAGGCCGTGCGGCTCGTCTCCGCACGTGAGATCCAGGCACGCATCCGCAGCAAGGCCTTCGTGGTCTCGGCGCTCATCCTGATCGGCATGGTCGTCGCGTCGATCGTCGTCGGCGGGATCGTGAGCAAGGCCACCGCCGACGACACCACCCCGGTCGCGGTCGTCGACGGCGTCTCGCTGCCGACCACGAGCGGGCTCGACGTCACGGAGTCGGCGTCGGTCGACGACGCCGAACGGCTCGTGACGAAGGGCGACGTCGACGCGGCGATCGTGCCGTCGGACGACCCGCTCGGCTACAAGGTCGTCGGGCTCGACGAGGCACCGTCCGAGGTCGTCTCGGCGTTGAGCGTCACCCCGCGCATCGAGCTGCTCGACCCGGACGCGTTGCCGGGCGGGCTGGTGTACCTCATCGCCATCGCGTTCGGCGTCGTGTACTTCGCGTCGGCGGTGACGTTCGGCCAGTCGATCGCGCAGAGCGTCGTCGAGGAGAAGTCGACGCGGGTGGTCGAGATCCTGATGTCCGCGATCCCGGCCAGGGCGCTGCTCGCCGGCAAGGTCCTCGGCAACAGCATCATGGCCTTCGCCCAGATCGTCGCGGTGGCCGTCGCCGCCATCGTCACGTTGGCGGTGACCGGCCAGGACAACATGTTCGCGATGCTCGGCCCGAGCATCCTGTGGTTCATCGGCTTCTTCGCGATCGGGTTCGTGCTCCTCGCGTCGCTGTTCGCCGCGGCGGCCGTGCTGGTGTCACGCCAGGAGGACGTCGGCAGCGTCACCACCCCGGTGATGATGCTCGTGATGATCCCGTACTTCCTGATCATCGTCGCGTACGACAACCCGACGATCCTCGGCATCATGTCGTACGTGCCGTTCAGCGCCCCGATCGGCATGCCCATGCGGATCTTCCTGGGGACGGCCGAGTGGTGGGAGCCGATACTGTCGCTCGTCATCGTCGCCGCTTCGGTCGTCGCGGTCGTGGTCATCGGTGCCCGCGTCTACGAGAACGCCCTGCTCCGCACCGGCAGTCGCGTGAAGCTGTCGGAGGCGCTGCGCGGCTGACGCCGGCAGACCCGGCAGGTACGGCCAGGAGGCCCGCCCAGAGTGAGCAGATCAGCTCACGTCGGGCGGGCCTCGGCGTCGTCAGTCCGTACGCACCGAGAAGACGTCGCCCGGCTGGCAGCCGAGCACCTCGCACAGTCGGGTGAGGGTGGAGAACCGGATCGCGCGTGCCCGGTTGTTCTTGAGCACCGAGAGGTTGACGACGGTCACGCCGACGCGGTCGGCGAGCTCGGTCAGGGTCATCCCCCGCTCGGCCAGCAGGTCGTCGAGGTGACAGACGACCGCGTGGCCGTCCTCCTGTTCCGGGGGCATCAGACCAGCCCGGCCTGGTCCCGCACCATCCGCTGCGAGGCGGTGAGCGCGAACCGGAAGCAGACGACGACGAGCAGGCCGAGGTACACGGGCACAAACTGGTGGTCCACCACCGGCGTGGGCAGGTACCCCTCCCAGCCGAGGCCCGACACCACCCAGTTCCACCCCATCCGACGGACGAACGACGGCAGGAACCCGGCGGCCAGCACCGCGCCGGCGAGCCAGTCGAGGATCCGGGTGGTCGAGCGGTCGAAGAGTCCGCCGCGCGAGATCTTCCAGGCCACCGCCGCCACCAGGGCGATGAGGGCGCTGACGAGCAGGACCTCGAGGGCGTCGCCGACGCGGATGTACCCGATCGCACCACCCGGCACGTCGGCGATCGGTGCCCGGAGCACGAGCTGGTCGGACGTCACCGTCGCACCACCCGGAGGCTGCGGGACGGCACTGGTCTCACGGATCCGGATCGGCACCGCCACCGTGCCCGAGGTGATCGAGTGGACGAGCAGGTCGACGTACCGCCACACGACGATCGCGATGCCGATCGCGCACGAGACGACGTAGGCCAGGTAGGAGTTCCGCCCGCGGGGCGGTTCGTAGACGGGCGTGGTCATGGCTGCTTCCCCTGTCGATCATCGATACCATCGAATTTCGATGCAACGATAAACGATAGGTCCGGTGCCGGCAACCCCTAAAGCAGCCCGAAGGCCGCCTGCATGCCCAGGCTCGTCCCCGCCACCAGGACCCAGAGCGCGATGCCGAGCAGCATCGGCCGGAACCCGGCACGGCGGAGCGCGGCGAAGTCCGTCGAGCAGCCGATCGCGGCGAGCGCCACCGTGATGAGGAACGAGGCGGCCGTCGCGAACCCCGGCGCCACGGACGCGGGCAGGACCCCGACCGTCCGGAGCAGCACCACCACGAGGAACCCGATCAGGAACCACGGCACCAACCGGAACACACGGAACCCGCGACCCGGCCCCGAGGCGGGGGCGAGCTGCTCGCGGGAGGCGCGGCGGGCCTCCAGTCCGGCCAGCCCGATGACGATCGGGATGATCATCAGGGTGCGCACCAGCTTCACGACGACCGCGGTGTCGGTCGCCTGGCGGCCGTAGACGGTCGCGGTGGCGACGACGGACGACGTGTCGTTCACGGCGGTGCCCGCGAAGACGCCGAAGGCGTGCTGGCTGAGGCCCAGGGCGTGCCCGAGCAGCGGGAAGGCGAAGACGGCCGCGATGTTGCAGAGGAAGATCGTCGACATGGCGTAGGCGACGTCCGCACTGACCGCGCCGATGACGGGTGTCACGGCGGCGATCGCCGAGGCGCCGCAGATGCCGGTCCCGACGCCGATCAGGGTGCGGAGTGCGCCCGAGACCCGGAGCAGTCTGCCGATCCCCCACGCGGCCGCCAGGCAGACGACGAGCGTCGCGAGCATCACCGGCAGGGTCTCACCGCCGATGCGCAGGACCTCGCCGATGGACAGCTGCGCGCCGAGCAGGACCACGGCGAACTGCAGGACCCGGCTGGACGAGAACTTCACGCCGGGAGCCAGCGCGGCGAGTGTGCCAACGGTGCGACGCCGGACGAGCCACCCCACGACGGCACCGATCAGGACGGCGGGGACGGGGCCGCCGACGACCGGGACGACCCGGCCGACGAGGGTGGCGACGATGCCGATCGCCACGGCGAGGGCGACACCGGGTGCGGCGGCACGGACGGACTGCATGGGAACAGCATGTCGCGCTCGCGGACGATCGGTGGCCGCGACGGGCAGGATGGCACGGTGGAGTACTCCGGGGAACGGTGGGTGCAACGGCTGCGCGACGGGGAGATGCCGAAGCGGGGGCCGGTGCTGCTCGCGGCGGTCGTCACCACGGCGGTGGGGCTCGCCGCGCTCGTCGCCGAGTTCGCGTTCCCGGACTTCCTGCGCGGCATCGACAGCGCCCGGACACAGGGGTCGTTCGTGCTGTGGCCGATCGTGGTCGCGGGGTTCGGGGTGCTGCTGGCCGTGTCGACGCTGTCCGCCGGGCGAGGCGACCGCCGAACGCTCGCACGGATCGGAGCGGGCCGGGCACCCCGGTTCCACCTGCCCGTGCTGACGTCCGGCCTGCGCACCTCCGACGACTTCCCGAAGCCCCGCCCCGAGGTCTGGACCGTCGACGAGTTCGGCCTGCACGCGTGGGCACCGTCACGGGATGCGCCGGTGTTCGACCTTCCGTGGGCGCGCATCCGACGGTTCTCCATCGCGACGAGGGAGTCCCGCGGCCAGCATGCCGACTTCGGCGTCTGGATCAGCACGACCGACGGTGATGACGTGGTCGTGCAGCCGCGGTCTGCCCTCGGACGTGGGTTCGAGGCCGGACCGGACAAGCTCGACACCCTCGTACGGGTCCTCCGCACGCTGCAGCGGGAGCTCGGCGTGGGTTCCGCGCCGGTCGACCGTCACTGAGCGGGCGGGGTGTCCCCCGTCATCTCGACGCGGCCGGTCTCGTCGTTCCAGGTGAAGGTGGCCGTGGTGCGGCCCGAGGGCGCTGCGTTCGGCTCGCCGGCCTTTGCGAACCGGTAGGTCACCGTGACGGCCGAGTCGCTCTGTCGTTCGACGGTCGGCTCGAAGGCGTACTGCTGGGCAGTGGCCGTGCCGAGGTACCGGCCTTCGTGGAACAGCAGGATCGCGTACGGGGATCCTGCCGTGCCGAACTCGGGCGCGACCACGGACCAGGACAGTGGCGCGCAGGCGTCGTAGCCGGAGTAGTCGGCGTTCGCGGCGTCCCACTTCGCATCCTCGAGGCCGGCGGGCAGCGGCAGGGCCGCGATGCCATCGGCCGCAGCCGCGGCACCGCTCGACGGGCCACACGTCGGGGTGGGGGTGGGCGTCGGCGTCGGCGTCGGCGTCGGGGTCGACGCGCTCGCGGCGTCGGAGGGCGGGGCAGTGACGGTCTCGGTCACGGTCGGGGTCGCCGCACCGCCGTCCGCTCCGTCCGCGCTGGAACACCCCGTCAGCAGCGCGGCCAGGGTCGCAGTGGTCAGGATCAGGGCGGCTCTCGTCAGGCGCATGCCTCCACGCTGCCTGCGCGGCCGGGCGGTCGCCCGCATCGTTACCGGGCCGTGTCCCTCGCGACGCTCCGAAAGCATGCCTGTTCAAGCGCCGCGAGCCTGACTCCCACCAGCGTCCTGCGACACTGCTCCCATGCGGGGGAAGCAGCAGGACACGATCGAGGTCGCCGATGAACGGATCGACGGCCCACACGGACCGGTCCCCGTCCGGCGGTACCGACCGTTGAACCAGAGCGCCAGCGTGGGACCCCCGACCCTGGTCTGGGTGCACGGCGGCGGGTTCTTCCGGGGCGACCTCGACCTGCCGGAGTCCGACGCCGTCGCACGCGCACTCGCCGAGCGCGGGCTGCCGGTCGTGACGGTCGACTACCGCCTCGGACCGCTGCCCGGACTGCCCTGGCTCGGCCGGGGTGGATCACGTGGGCGACGACGGGCACCGCACGCGCGGGACGAGATCGTCGCCGTGCTCCGCCACCTGCACGACGAGGCGCCGTCCGCCGGCCTGTTGCTCGGTGGGGCGAGCGCCGGGGCGTGCCTGGCGGCGTCCGCGGTCGCGACCGCCCCGCCGCTGGCCGGCCTCGTGCTGACCTACGGCTTCTTCCACGCCCGGCTCCCCCGTGACCGGGCGGTGCAGCGACTCGTCCGAGGGCACCGGCGGCTCACGCACGCGCCGCTGCTGCTCGACCTGAGCAACCGGGCGTACGCGGGCGGCCGCCCCACTGCGGTCTACCCGGCGTCCGCCGACCTCGACGGATTCCCCCGCACCCTGCTGATCGACGCCGAGCGGGACGTGATGCGCGCCTCGGGCGAGCGCTTCGCGGACGAGCTCGCGGCCGCGGGCATCGAGGTCGAACGACACGTCCTGCCGGACAGCCGTCACGCGTTCCTCAACCGACCCGGCACGCGGGACTTCGACGACACGATCGAACGCATCGTGGACTGGGCCGACCGGACCCCCATCCGCTGAACGCTCATCCGCCTGCGAACGGCGGACATCCGGGGACGGCACGCCCATCGCGGACGTACTCTGGAAACGGAAGCAACGGCGGTTCCGAATCCCCTTCGCCACGCTCCCTGCCGTGGCGTCTCACCACCGTGACGAAGAGTTCCATCGTGACCGAACACCTCATCGAGTACGTCGCCCGCGACCGCACGGGCATCACCGCCGTCGTGACACCGACCGGTGTCATCGACGTGGACACCGTGATCCAGCACATCCGCGCCGGCCACGCGGGCTACTACGTGGCTGCCGACTCGTGGAAGCGCACCCCGGTCCGGAGCATGTCCTTCATCGGCGGGACCTACCTGTTCGCGAACTGGGACGGGTCGAAGCGGAACATGCTGCACGACCTGGCGTTCCGCTCACCGACCCGCTCGATCGAGACGCCCCACGAGCCGGAGTCGCGGTTCTCGCGGTTCCTCGACGCGCTGTTCGGCAGGCGCTCACCGCAGCTCTGACCCCCGGCAACCCGCCCGTGACACCATGGCGGGGCCACGAGAGGCGCCAGCAGAAGGGGGAGGACATGCTCGCACGAGAGGTGGCGGACAAGCGGTTCCGGCCGACGAAGTTCCGCGAGGGGTACGACCAGGGGCAGGTCGACGACTTCCTCGACGAGGTCGTCGTCGCACTGCGTCAGCACGGCGCCCGCTGAAGCGGCCACGTGCGGTGCAGGTGACCGCCTGGAGGCGCGGCGTGCGTCGCGGACGCGGGTCGCGCCTCCAGGCGGTCGCGTCGGTCAGCGGACCGACTTGATGGGCAGGATCACGAGGGCGCCGAGGATGACGGCGACGCCGGCACCCCAGAGCATGAGCGTGTAGTTCTGGCCGCCACCGATACCGAGCAGGAACAGACCGACGGCGGGGGCGAGTGACTGCGGCAGGGCGTTCGCGATGTTGATGACGCCGAGGTCCTTGCCGGGGCGCTCCGGGTCGGGCAGCACGTCGACGACCAGGGCGGTGTCGATGGCGGCGTAGATGCCGAAGGCGAAACCGAGGACGATCTCGGCGAAGTAGAACCCGCCGACGCTGTCGACGTGGGCCAGGATCACCAGGCCGACGGCGGTCATGGCCGTCGAACCCCAGACGAAGACCTTGCGACGCTGGATCCGGTCGGACACCCAGCCGGAGACGGCCGCACTGACGAGCAGGGCGATCGTGTACAGCAGCACGCCGAACGCGACGACCCCGACCGCTTCGCCCTGCGGGAGCCCGATGTGGTCCTGCATGTAGAGGAGTCGGTACGTCGTGAACATGAACGTGCCGAAGGTGATGAGGAATCGGCCCCACCAGGCGAGCCCGAAGTCGCGGTGCTTGATCGGGTTCGTCCAGAACGAGCTGATCAGGTTGACCCAGCTGAAGGGTTTGACCGGCGTCGTCGGCAGGTCGTCACGGGCGACGAACGAGTACACGAGGACCGCGACGATCGCCAGGACGCCCGGTGCGATGAACAGGACCGGCAGGTTGCCGACCAGGTACACGGCCAGGTAGAGCCCGGCCAGGATCGCGATGTTCTGCGCCAGGGCGATGACGCTCGAGGCCTTGCCGCGCTGGAACTCCGGAACGTTGTCGGCGAAGCTCGCCGTCAGCGTGGACAGGACGGCGTTGGCGGAGACCTGCGCCAGCACCCAGGCCAGGGTGAGCTGCAGCACGTCGGGCGAGAACGCGAGCCAGGCGAGGGAACCGACGAAGACGACGACACCGCCGACCATCCAGGGGCGGCGACGGCCCCACCGCGTGCGGGTGCGGTCGGAGAGCGCGCCGAACAGGGGGTTGGCGAACAGGGCGCCGAGCGCTCCGAACGGCAGGACCGAACCGACGACGGTCTCGGGGCTCGTCGGGTTCAGCTCCGTCGCCTTGATCGACATGCTCACGAAGACCGGGGTGAGCAGGGCGACGAACAGGCCGAACTGGGCGAAGCTGAGGCCCCAGAGGTACCCCCGACCCACCCGGACGGTGCTGACGGACTGCGTGATGCCCTCGACCGAGAACGCTCGGGACGCCGCGGCGTCCGTGGCGGTGGCGCCGGCGGCTGCGGTGACCGCTGGGGACGCGGTCCCGGCGATGCCCCGCGTGGGTTCTTCCTTCGACGTCGGTGTCGACATGACTCCTCCTTGAGTCACAGGGGGCTTCGGCGCCCGCTGAATCCCTAGTGCTGCTAGGTGATCGGGACTGTAGCACCGGAAACCTCGTGCCGGAAGGTTTTGCGCTGTTTGTTTCGTCGGGGCGGACGGATGCGTGCGGACGCGTGCGGATGCGTGCCGACGCAGAACGACACCGCCGCTGTCGGAAGACAACGACGGTGTCGTTCTGCATCGACCCGCAGGCCGGAAAGGAGCCGCTAGTGCTCGCCGTCCTCTTCCGGGTTGAAGTGCGAGTCGTCACCCGTGTGCCCCGCGGCGAGGCCGTCGGGGTTGTTCGGGATGGTGTTGTCGTCGCCGAGGCCGCCCGGCTTCTCGGTGCCCTCGGAGTCGTTCTTCGGGGCGTCGTGCGTGTTGTCACTGTCGGTCATGAGCTGCTCCAGTGCAGAGATCGATCCGGCAGCACTGCCGCCGGTGGTACTGAGGACTCGGACAGTACGTGGCGCACCTCGGAAACCGCCGTCCGACCGGGGGAAGCGGATGACAGGGACCGGGGTGATCGGTAGATTGTTCAACAACCCGCGACGACAGGGAGCACCCGTGACGACGATCGATCTGAACAGTGACCTGGGCGAGGGCTTCGGCGCCTGGGCCATGGGCGACGACGCCGCGATGCTCGACGTCGTCTCGAGCGCGAACGTCGCCTGCGGGTTCCACGCCGGCGACCCGACGATCATGCTCGCCACCGCCCGCGCCGCCGCCGAGCGTGGTGTGGCGATCGGCGCGCACGTGGCCTACCGCGACCTGATCGGGTTCGGCCGCCGGCCCGTGCACGTCACCCCCGACGAGCTGTACGCCGACGTCGTCCACCAGCTCGGTGCGATGGCCGCCACCGCGCACGTCGCCGGCACGGCCGTCACCTACGCCAAGCCGCACGGCGCCCTGTACAACACCGCCTGCGCCGACCCGGTGCAGGCCGAGGCCGTCGTCCGTGCCGTGGCCGACGTCGACCCGTCGCTCGCCGTGCTCGCGCTGCCCGGGTCGGAACTGCTGCTGGCGGCCGAGCGGCACGGGCTCCGCGCGGTGAGCGAGTCCTTCGCCGACCGTGCCTACGAACCCGACGGCTCGCTGGTGTCACGGAAGCAGCCGGGGTCGGTGCTGCACGACCCGGACGAGGTCGCAGCCCGGGTGCTCCGCATGGTCACCGACGGGGTCGCGACCGCCGTCGACGGGTCCGAGATCGCCGTGCGTGCCGACTCGGTCTGCGTGCACGGCGACTCCCCGGACGCGGTCGCGATGGCCCGTGCCATCCGAGCGCTCCTGACCGAGCACGGCGTGACGATCGCGCCGTTCGCGCCGTGACTGGCCCGGAGGTCCGCTCCGCTGGCGGCACCGCACTCCTCGCCACGTTCGGGTCCCTCGCCGACGTCGTCGCCTTCCGCGCCGGGCTCGCACAGGCCACCCTGCCGGGGCTGACCGAGGTCGTCTCCGGCGCCCGGACACTGCTGCTCCGGTTCGACCCGACCGCGACGGACGCCGGGCGGCTCCGCACGGAACTCACGCAGGTCGTCCCGGTCAGTGCTGCGCTCGAAGCGCACGACACCGAGCCACTCGTCATCCCCGTCACCTACGACGGCGAGGACCTCGACACCGTCACCGAACTGACCGGCATGCGACACGACGAGCTCGTGGCGTGGCACACCGGGCAGCTCTGGACGAGCGCGTTCTGCGGCTTCGCCCCCGGCTTCAGCTACCTCACCGGCAGCGATCGACCGCTCGACCTGCCCCGCCGCAGCACCGCCCGCACGGCCGTCCCGAGCGGGGCCGTCGCGGTGGCCGGCGAGTTCAGCGCCGTCTACCCGCGGACATCGCCCGGCGGCTGGCAGCTCATCGGCCGCACCGACGTGCCGATGTGGTCGCTCGAGCGCACGCCCCCGGCGCTCGCGCCCGCCGGCACGCTCGTCCGCTTCGTCGTGGCGGGTGCGGCATGACCGCGCTGACCGTCGTGCAGGTCGGCTACGGCGCGACCACGCAGGACCTCGGGCGCCCGGGCTTCAGCGACATGGGCCTCGGCGCGGCCGGAGCCGCCGACCGTGGCTCCGCGGCACTCGCCAACCGACTGGTCGGCAACCGTCCCGACGCGGCCGTCCTGGAGGCCCTGCTCGGCTCCGTCACGCTCCGCGCCGACGCGTACGTGGTCGCGGCCACCACCGGCGCGGCCTGCCCCGTCGAGGTCGAGCGGGCGGACGGATCGGTCCGCGGTGCCGCCTCGCACGAGGTGCTGCTGCTGGCCCCGGGCGACACGCTCCGGATCGGCACCGCGACCGTGGGCTTGCGCGCCTACGTCGCGGTCCTCGGGGGCTTCGCGGTCGACCCGGTGCTCGGCAGCCGCTCGTGGGACTCCCTCGCGCGCCTCGGTCCGCCGCCGCTGTCGGCCGGTGACGTCCTGCCCGTCGGTGACGCCCGGGTGTCGTGGCCGATCGTCGACGCGGTGCCGCAGCCCGAGCCGCGGTGGCCGGACGAACCGATCGTGCTCGACGTGGTGCCCGGACCGCGCGACGACTGGTTCACCCCGGAGTGGCGCACGACCCTGACCGGCCAGGACTTCTCCGTCAGTGCGGACAGCGACCGGGTGGGGGTCCGCACCACGGCCGCGACGCCGCTCGCCCGCTCCGTGGCACACGAGCTGCCGAGCGAGGGCGTCGAGACCGGGTCACTGCAGGTGCCACCCGAGGGCTTCCCCGTGCTGTTCCTCGCCGACCACCCGGTGACCGGCGGTTACCCGGTCGTCGCGGTCCTGACACCGTCGTCGATCGACCTCGCTGCGCAGCTCCGTCCGGGCGATCCGCTCCGGTTCCGCATCCTCGGCTGACCGACCCGGAACAAGCGCAGGGGGTCAGGGGTTGGCTTGGACACCGCTGACGAAAGGTTCCCCATGTCGATGACCGTCCTGCTCGAGGTCCAGTTCCAGAGCGACGCCCCCGAAGACGCACTCCAGGGTGCGATCCGCGAGACGCTCGAACAGACCGCGTCGTTCCACGGCCTGGAGTCGCTCGAGGTCCTGGTCGACGACGAGGACCCGGCGCGCATGGTCGTCGTCGAGTCGTGGACGACCGCCGAGGACCACGACACCTACGTGGCCTGGCGTGCGACGCCGGAGGGTGCTCCGGCGATGGCGCCGTTCCTGGCCGCGACGCCGGTCACCCGCACCTTCGCGCGGACTCTCCCGCTCGACTGAGCAGACGCCGACACCGAAGCTGACGTCGGCGTCGGCGTCGGCGTCGGCGTCGGCGCTGACGCTGACGCCGGTGCCGCGGCACGACGACGGCGCGATCTCTCAGATCGCGTCGTCGTCGGTGTCGAGCGGCACCGGTCGGTCGTCGTCGGGGAGCAGTTCGTCGTCCGCATCGTCGACCACCGGCAGGTCGTCGGGGTCGAGCACCGTCGGCTCCGGCTCGTAGTCGGTCTCCTGCGCCTCGCGGAAGTCGTCGAGGGTCTCGTCGTCCTTCGGATCGCTCATGGCCCCGAAGCTACCTCCGGATCCTCGACGTGTCCGCAGACGATCAGCGCTCCCGAAGACGGTCAGCGAGCGGCGTGCTCCCGGGCCTCCATGGCGTCCCAGGCGAAGCTCGCCAGCCAGTGGGTGGAGTAGTACTCCTCGCCCACGCTCGCCGCGAGCCCCGAGGCCAGCAGCCGGTCGGCCGCGTCGTCGAGCAGGTCGGCGATGCCGGTGCCGGAGTCGTCCGGACCACCGGCGCGGAGTGCGTCTGCGATGCGCCGGGCCGATCCCGCCCGCGACAGGTCGAGCCCGAACAGGTGCACCTGCTGCGGGTCGTTCTCGTCCCGGACCACCGTCGACCGCAGGATCGCGTCACCCGGCTGCACCGCGGCGAAGAAGCCGCGCGCCCACGCGGCGAACTCCGGGGCGGGCAGCACCGCACGCATCAGGTCGGCTTCGGCGAGGCCCGCGGACAGGAAGTCGTGCCCGCTCCGCTCCCAGGCGAACGGCCACCCGGCGTCCGCGCCGAACCAGTCCTTCGCAGCCCCCTCGACCGCTGCCGCCAGGGCCGGACGGTCGAGCGACCGGGCGGCCTCGAGCACGAGCAGCAGCCCGAACGCGGAGTTCGAGTGCACGCCGTGCCGGACGGGGTGCGCGGCGCCGTCGATCCACCGGACGACCAGGTCTTCGAGGACGTCGACGACGGGTGCGAACCCCGGTGCCAGTGCCCGGACGGCGGGCGCCTCGGATGCCGAGACCTCTGCGGCGAGCCGCGCGAGCCAGGCCCAGCCGTAGGGGCGCTCGTAGTGCGGTGTCTCACGCAGGTAGGCGGCCTCGGTCGCGAGGTGGTCCGTCGTGAGGTGCGCCTGCAGGATCGAGGTGAGCCGGGCCTCCAGGTCGGTGGGCAGGCCGTGCGCGACCAGGCGTGCCGCGAGCCAGTGCATGTGCACGGACGAGTGCCAGTCGTACGACGTGGCGAAGGCGGGGTGGAGCTCGACGGGCAGGGCCCGGTCGTCCGGTCCGGACGTCGCGTGGTGCGCGGCGTACGGGTACTCGCGGGTCGTGTTGTCCGCGGCGACGGCCGCGAAGCGGTCGGCCCAGGCGGCCCGGGTCAGGTCGATCGGGGCGGCATCAGAATGCGACAAGGTACATGACTCCCATGTTGACGACGAGCAGGATGGCGGCGGTCGGGATCTGCGCCTTGATCGGGCCGTACTTGTCCCGCATCTCGAGCAGGGCAGCCGGCACCAGGTTGAAGTTCGCGGCCATCGGGGTGACGAGCGTGCCGCAGAAGCCGGCGAGCATGCCGATCGCGAAGATCGCGGCGGGGTTGCCGTCGAAGCCCTGCACCAGGACGGGCCAGCCGATCGCGGCCGTCATGATCGGGAAGGCGGCGAAGGCGTTGCCCATGATGATCGTGAACAGGGCCATGCCGAGGCAGTAGATGACCACGGCGGCGAGCAGCGAGCCGTCGGGCAGGACCGACTTGATGATGGTGCCGACGGCGTCACCGACCCCCGCCTGGGTGAAGACGATGCCGAGCGTCGAGAGCATCTGCGGCAGCAGCGCCGCCCAGCCGATCGCCTGCAGCAGGCGACCGCCCTCGCGGATCGGGGTGGCGATCTTCGGCGGGCGCAGGACGAACACCGCCACGACCACGGCGAGCACCGAACCGATGCCCAGGCCGGTCAGGGTCGCACTGCCCTCGGCGAGGAGCGGTTCGCCACCGAACGAGACGAGCGGCCCGAGCGTCGCGACCAGCACGGCGACCACCGGCACCACGAGGGCCGGGATGAAGAGCCGGTTGCCGTACTTCGTCGCGAACGCGGCGCGCTCGTCGGGGCTGGTGGTGGCGAGCACACTCGTGCTGCCGCTGCCGGCGTCCGTGATCTTCTGCGTCACGCCGGTGGGCTCGGCGGGGCCGGTCTCGGCACCCGTGCCGGCGCCGGGGATGCTCGCGACCCGGGTGCGGCTCGTCGTCCCGGTGAAGCCGAGTCCGGCGAGCGCGACCATCACGAGGACGGCGATCCCGAGCGTCCAGGCCGGCACGGTGCCGGCGGCGACGAAGGTGCCGTAGAAGAACGACAGCCCGAGGATGCCCCAGAACGCCGCGTTGCCCAGGCGCTTCGCGTGCGCGGTGTCGGTGACGATCAGGACGGCGACGGCGATGAAGAACGCGCCGATGAGCCAGTAGAGCCATTCGCTGGTGATCACGCTGCTGCCCCCAGGGTCGGGGCATCGGCACGGGCGTCCGCCGCCATCTTGTCGAGTCGGCGGTCGAACAGCAGCAGGCGTCCGCCGTGCACGATGAGTGCCGCGATGCCCGTCGGGATCGCCCACAGGGCCAGGTCGATCGGTTCGAGCGACAGCCCGTAGGTCGAGTCGACGAACGTCGTGATGAGCAGGATCGAGCCGACGGCGACGAAGACGTCCTCGCCGAAGAACACGCCGACGGTGTCAGATGACGCCGAGTAGCCCTTGATCTTCTCGCGCATGCGGTCGTCGATCCGCCCGTACTTCTTGGTCGCCGCGCCCTCGGCCATCGGGTAGACCAGCGGGCGCACGGTCTGCGCCGGGCCACCGATGCTGGTCAGACCGACCGCAGCGGTGACCTGCCGGATCACCAGGTAGCCGGCGAGCAGACGACCCGTCGTCAGCTTGTCGAGCTTCGCGATCAGGCGCTTCGCCTGGTCCTGCAGGCCGTAGCGCTCGATCAGGCCGATGACGGGCAGGACGAGCGCGAAGGTCGTGACGGACCGGCTCGAGGCGAACCCGTTGCCGAACGCGTCGAGGATGCCGACGGGACCGATCCCGCCGATGGCCGCGGTCACGATGCCCGCGACCGTGACGACGAGGAGCGCATTGATGCGCAACGCGAAGCCGACGATGACGACGGCGACGCCGATGAGGACGAACATGCGGGACAGTCTGGACCGCATTGTTCAACAATCGCAAGAGCCGGTTCAGCTCTGTAACACGCCCTTCACAAACGCCACCCGTGCCAGGATCGGTGCCATGACCCGAACCGTCGGCGGCGCTGACTCCACGGCCACGCGGTTGCGCACCATGATCGCGTCGGGTGGGTTCTCCCCCGGGGCGCAGCTGTCCGAGGAGCGGTTGAGCGACCAGCTCGGGGTCTCGCGGAACACCCTGCGCGAGGCCTTCCGGCTGCTCGCCCGCGACCGTCTGGTCGAGCACGTGTTCAACCGCGGGGTGTTCGTCCGCCGGCTCTCCGCCGCCGACGTCACCGATCTCTACGCGGCTCGGCGGGTGCTCGAAGAGGCAGCCGTGCGCGCCTGCACCCCCGACGCACCGGCACTCGCCGAGGCCGCCGCAGCGGTCGCCGACGCCCGGGCAGCAGCGTCCGCGGGCGACTGGGGCGCGGTCGGCACCGCCGACATCCGCTTCCACGCCGAGCTCGTGCGGGCGGTGCCGAGCGAGCGGATCCACGCCCTGATGGACGGCCTGCTCGCCGAGATGCGGCTCGCCTTCCTGACCACCGCGGACCCGGCCTCGTTCCACGCCGACTTCGTCGAACGCAACGACGCGATCGTGTCCGCGTTGCGCGGTGGCGACCAGGACGCCGCCTCGGCGCTGCTCGCCGACTACCTCGACGACGCGGAGCGGACGCTGCGGGTCGCCGCCGGCGCAGCCGACTGAGGGACGGCCAGGAGGCCCGGTGCGGCTCCGTCCCGCGCGCTCGGTCCGAGCGCGCTCACGCTGGTCCCCGCGGCCCCCTCGGTCAGGACTTCCCGCCGAGCAGCGCCGTGACCGCGTCCACCACGACCTGGCGACGCCGCGGCGACGTCACAGCCTGCACCAGCGGCTCGTACTCCGGAGCGGTCGCGCTCCAGAACGCGGCGGTGTGCAGGACGAGCCCGAGGAGCACCGCCGGACGGAACGCCCGCGGCAGGACCCCGGCGCGCTGGGCGTGCTCGACCTCAGCCACCGCCTCGGCGTAGCTCGTCGCGACGGACTCGAGCGGGACGTCTGCGCGCTCGAGTCGGTGCCAGGTCGTGAGCCGCTGGGCCCAGGGGCGACGGACGTACGAGTCGTGCACCCGGCCGGCCCAGGTGGCCAGGTCGGCGGTGTCGAGCGGGGCGTCGGCGAACGTCTCGGTCATGGTCTCCGCGACGAGGGCGTCGAACAGGCCCTCCTTGCTGCCGAAGTAGTGGAAGACCTGCGCCTTGTTGCTCGACGCTGCGGCACCGATCCGCTCGACCCTGCCGGCGGCCAGTCCGACCGCGGCGAACTCGTCCCGCGCAGCGAGCAGGAGCCGGGCGCGCATCGCGTCAGCGGCTGGGGGCGTGAATCGGGCCATGGCGACCACCGTACCGACCCCGCGGCCCCTCCGAGCTGGAGTGCGCCGCAGCGGCTTCAGGCCCGCTCTCGCAGGCTCCCGTCACAGCGACTCACGGTGGCGTGGAACACCACGAACGGGGCCGGGAAGAACGCGGCACGTACATGCGCGTCCATTGCAGGTGCTTCTCCGGTAGAAATACAAACGCCGCACGGAACATATGGGACATCAGTAGTCTGCTGACTCGGCCGCAAATCGCGACTACACGAGGAGATGGCGTTGTCTCGTAAATCCATCGGAAGATCACCTGTGACTCCCGGAGCGGTCTCTCCGGAGCCAGCAGCACACGCTCGTCTCCGCCGCGGGCTCAGCACGGGGCTCGCAGCGTGCGCGGTCTTGCTCGGTGTCGCCTGCGTGGTGCTCGTCGTCGCCGGATGGCCACTCTCGGTCGCAGCCGGAGCAGCCGGCCTGGGTGCCGCGGGCTTCGCGGGCATGGTGTACCCGAAGAGCAAACCGGCACCGGCCGCGTTCCTGGTCTGCGTCGCAGCGATCGGCGTCGCGCTCCTCCTCAACGAGGTACTCCCGTAATCCGACGGCGCTGCGACAGGTCGGGTCCGACGGACGGGAGGCGCGGTGCGGGCCCGCACTGCGCCTCCCGTCGGCGTGTGCGCCCTACGGGACGAACGTGTCGACAGTGGCGCGCGCGACCGCAAGATCTGGGGTTGCACATTTCACCGGATAGCGGCAAGTTTGTCCTCAATCGGCGAGGGACGCCGATCAGGAGGGAAACCCAATGACGTCGTTCACCGTCTCCACGAGCAAGATCGCAGCCGTCGGGCTGCTGACAGCTGGATTGTGCGCGCCGATCTTCGCCGCCCCACCAGCGCACGCCGCCACAGGAGCACCCGCGGCGTCCGTCGCCACGATCGTCGAGGATCTCGACCTCCAGGCCGCCGACGTCGAGCGCGGGCTGGCGCTGATCGAGAGCGTTCCGGAAGCCGTCCTGCTCCAGGGCCAGACCGCGTACGAGGAATGGGCAGCTGGCAGCCCGGTGGTCCAGCGAGCGGCTCGTGCGAGCATCCTCGAGTGCACGGGAGCGATCGCGCTCGTGATCGCCTCAACGGCATTCCCCGTCGCGAAGATCTTGAAGATCAAACGTTTGATCAACTCGCTCGGCGGCGTCACGAAGGCAGTCCGGATCATGTGGGGCGCGTCCTTCAGCTGGGAGAAGATCCGGGCCCTCGGCGGGGCTGCGGCTGCGCTGGGGGCTGAGCTCCTCGGCATCGCGGCAGTGAAGCGAGGGTGCTTCCGATGAGGCGTCGGGCGCCGGCCTTCATCGTCCTCTTCGGGATCGTGTCGACGGTCGGCGCCTGGCTCTCGCTCGATCTGCTCTACGCGTGTTTGGCCGCGCTCGCGACGATCACGTACGCCGCCTTCGCTCCGAGCATCGTCGGGAGTACCCCGATTCCCCCGGGGTGCGCACCAGACCCGGCAAAGGTGCGGAGTTGGCGTGAGACGCATCCGGACTCGACGGTGAGCGAAGCGATCGATGCCGTCACCAAGCGTGAGCGCATCGACTCGGAGGCCCGTGGAGACAACAGCTCCGGGTGAACCAGCCAGCACCGCGGACTCCGACCACGCTGACCACCCACGCACGACCGGCGACGGTTCCATGCGCGCAGCAGTCGGATCCCCGCGCGAGCACCACGACGACGCACGATTCCACCGCAGATGGGCAACTTTGCGTCCCCCGAACTTCCCTAGGCTCGAGACGATCCGGTAACGCGCACCACTCGTCCGCAGATCCGCGGGCGACCCCGATGACGGGAGGTTCGACATGTCCCAGTTCGCCCAGAAGATCTCGCAGGACGCCATCGTCGGAGAGCCCGAGGTCGTCGAGGACCACCTGTCCGTGCGCGAGATCGCCGCCCACCCCGCCTGGCTCCGGCTCAAGCGTGCAGTCGTCGCCCTGCAGGCCCTGCAGACGCGGGACGGCTCCGTCCCCGAACCGTCCGACCACGCCGCTGCCGCCGGTCACGTCGCGGTGATCGTGCCGGCCGTCGCCGAGCTGGCACCGCACTTCCCGCACGACGCCGCGTTCCTGCAGGTGCTGCAGCTCGACTTCGCACGCTGGCAGGAGCAGGGCTTCGGGGTCCCCGACTTCCTCGACTCCCTCACCGCGTTCCAGCCGCAGCAGCACCGCGTCGACGGGCTCGGCCACCTGGTCGTGTTCCCGATGGTCACCCAGAACGGCAGCACCTCGCGCTTCGTCGAGGCGGTCCTGGTCGAGGTCATCTGGCCGGAGTTCATCGCCGAGCTCGAGGCCGGCCGCCACGGCAACGCCCTGTTCGTCGCGCTGCGCTTCGTCGACTTCACCCCGGGGTACGACACGAACTCGGCGGTGCTGTTCCCCGAGACCGTCGCGATGCGCTCGATCCCCGCCTTCACGTGGGGCGCGATCTTCCAGGACCGCGAGGCCGCCCGCTACCGCCGGGTCGTCCGTGCCGCCGCCGACGTCACCAAGCTCGAGCTGCCGGCCGAGGCCGCTGCGATGCTCGACGACCAGCAGCTGACCGAGCAGGTCTTCGTGATGTGGGACATCATCCACGACCGCTCGCACATGCGCGGGGACCTGCCCTTCGACCCGTTCATGATCAAGCAGCGGATGCCGTTCTTCCTCTACTCGCTCGAGGAGCTCCGCTGCGACCTGACCGCGTTCCGGGAGTCCGTGCGTCTGGAACGCGAGCTGTCCGCCGGACCCGACACGGGCCTTCAGGACGCGCAGCGCGCCATCCGCGACCACGCGCGCCTGGTGCAGTACGCGGTCGTCTTCGACCGCATCTTCCGCTTCGCGATCACCGGCAGCCGCGTCCGCAACTACGACGGACTCGGCGGCCAGCTGCTGTTCGCCTGGATGCACCAGCACGGCGTCCTGCACTGGACGGACACGCAGCTGACGATCGACTGGCCCGAGGTGCCGGACGTGATCATCGCCCTGAGCGACGAGATCAACGAGCTCTACCGGCGCTCGATCGACCGGCCGAAGTCGGCGCACTGGCTGGCCGCGTACGAGATGCTGACCCGCACGCTCACGCCGCACCCGGCGTCGAAGTGGGCGCGTGGCCTGCCCGACGAGACGCTCGCCGGACCGCCGCGCGGCTACACCGACGCGGTGCTCGACGACGAGTTCCCGCTGTCGATGTTCTACGAGGCCCTCGACAAGAAGATGGCGACCGTCATCGCGTCCACGGCCGGCATCACCGGCACCACGGACGCCGAGCTCGTCGGCGAGGCCGCCGCGTGACCGACGGCTCGGTGGCCGGTCGCCTGGTGCTGATCGCCGGTGCGACCAGCGCCAGCGGCGCAGCCGTCGCGCGCGCACTCACCGCCGCCGGTGCGGCCGTCGTCGCGGTCGGCACCAGACCCGACGCCCTGGAGGCCCTGCGCGCGTCCGTCCCGGGCGTCACGACGCGCACGTGCGACCTGTCGGACCTCGGTGCGGTCACCGCGTTGGCCGACGACGTCCACGCGGACGCCGGCCGCGTCGACGGGCTGGTCCACCTGGTCGGCGGGTGGCGCGGCGGCGGCAGCATCGTCGGCCAGTCCGACGCGGACTGGGACTTCTTCGACCGCGCCTTCCGGACCCTGCGGAACACGACCCGGGTCTTCCACGACGACCTGGTGGCGTCCCCTGCCGGACGGCTCGCGTTCGTGTCGTCCACCGCGGTCGACTCCCCCACCGCCGGCGCCGCGAACTACGCGGCGGCGAAGGCCGCGTCCGACGCCTGGGTCCGGGCCGTCGCGCAGGGGTTCCGGAAGGAGGCGCCGGAGACCGCCGCGGCCGCCGTGTTCGTCGTCGGTGCACTGTCCGGCCTCGAGGAGCGGCTCGGCACCGAGGTCGTCCGGCTCTGGGACACCCCACCGGCCGACGTCAACGGCGCCCGCATCCCGCTCACGGCGCCTGATCCCTCGAACCTAGGATGAACGCGTGACCCTCCGACTGCACGACCTGGACCTGCGGGGCTTCGCCTCGGACAACTACGCCGGCGTCCACCCCGAGATCCTCGCCGCCATCGCCGCGGCCAACGACGGCCACCAGATCGCCTACGGCGAGGACGTGTACACGGCACGTCTCAACGAGGTGATCCGCGAGCACTTCGGGTCGCAGGCCGAGGCGTTCCCGGTGTTCAACGGCACCGGCGCGAACGTCGTCGGGCTGCAGTCGATGCTGCCGCGGTGGGGAGCGGTCGTGTGCACCGCAACCGCGCACATCCACACCGACGAAGCCGGTGCGCCCGAGCGCGTCGCCGGCATCAAGCTCCTGCCGGTCGAGGCACCCGACGGCAAGCTGACGCCCGAGCTCATCGACCGCGAGGCCTGGGGCTGGGGCGACGAGCACCGCGCCCAGCCGCTCGTCGCGTCGATCACGCAGACCACCGAGCTCGGCACCGCGTACACGGTGGACGAGGTTCGGACGATCGCCGACCACGTCCACTCCCTCGGCATGAAGCTGCACATGGACGGCGCCCGCATCTCGAACGCCGCGGCGTCCCTCGGGGTGCCCCTGCGCGACTTCACCACCGACGCCGGTGTCGACGTGCTGAGCTTCGGCGGGACGAAGAACGGCATGCTCTACGGCGAGGCGATCGTCGTGCTGAACCCCTCGGCGTCCGAGGGGTTGCACTACCTGCGCAAGATGAACATGCAGCTCTCGTCGAAGATGCGGTTCGTCTCCGCCCAGCTCATCGCCCTGCTCAGCGACGACCTGTACCTGCGCTCCGCCGGGCACGCCAACGCCATGGCCGCCCGACTGCGCGGTGCGCTGGAGGCCGGTATCGCCGACGGCAGCATCCGGGGTGTCGGCTTCAGCCAGCAGACCCAGGCGAACGGCGTCTTCGCGACCCTGCCCGCCGGGGTGGCCGACCGGCTGCGGAAGCACTTCCGGTTCTACGACTGGGACGCCAGCCGCAACGAGGTGCGGTGGATGTGCGCGTACGACACCTCGGAGCAGGACATCGACGACTTCGTCGCGGCCCTGACGCGGGAGCTCGACGCAGCCTGAGCCGGTCGCGCCCGGCCCGGCCCGACGCGTGCCGGGTCGGCACCGGCGGTCGGTTCACCCGAACGGGATGACCCGCACGACGATCGCCACCACGAGCATCGCCATCGCGACCACGGCGGCCCGCCACAGCACCTTCCGGTGGTGGTCGCCGAGGTTCACGTTGGCCAGCGACACCAGCAGCAGGATCGCGGGGACCAGCGGGCTCTGCATGTGCACCGGTTGCCCGACGACCGAGGCCCGCGCCATCTCGGCCGGGGTGATCCCGTACGCCGAAGCGCTCTCGGACAGCACCGGCAGGATGCCGAAGTAGAACGCGTCGTTGCTCATGAAGAACGTCAGCGGCATGCTCAGCACACCGGTGATGCCCGCCAGGTACGGGCCCATCGAGTCCGGGATCACCGCGACGAGCCAGTCGGCCATCGCCGCGACCATCCCCGTACCGTCGAGCACCCCGATCAGCACCCCGGCGGCGAACACCATCGACACGACGCCGACGATGCTCGGGGCGTGCGCGACGATCTGCGCGGTCTGCTGCTTGAGCTGCGGGAAGTTCACGAGCAGGGCGATCGCCGTGCCGATCATGAACACGAAGTGCAGCGGCAGCAGGCCCAGCACGAGCGCCACCATCACGGCGACGGTCAGCGCCAGGTTGAACCAGATCCGCTTCGGCCGCAGGGTCGGACGGTTCGGGTCGAGCATCGTCTCGGCCATGGTGCCGGTCCCCGTGCCGCCCTCGTCCCCCGCACCCGCACCGTCCACACCTTCGCCGTCCGCACGCCGACCGTCGGCCTTCCCGCCGCGCAGTCCGAGCGCGACCGTGGGGCTCGTGAACATCCCGCCGCCGGTCCCGCCCACCGCCGCGAGCACCCGCGACCCCGCCCGGGCGTTCGCCCGTTCCGGCACCCGCGCACCCCGCGAGGCCTCGGTGAACTCGATCAGCCCGAGGCGCTTCCGCTCCCGCAGGCCCATCGTCCACGCGAACGTGAAGCACAGCAGCAGCCCCACCACGAGCGACGGCACGAGGGGCACGAAGATGTCCGTCGGGTCGATCTTCAGCGCGGCGGCGGCACGGGCGGTGGGACCGCCCCACGGCACGATGTTGAGCGTGCCGTTCGTCAGACCCGCCACGCACGTCATCACGACCGGGCTCATGCCGAGCTTCAGGTAGATCGGCAGCATCGCCGCCGTGACCACGATGAACGTCGTCGAGCCGTCCCCGTCGAGCGACACCGCACCGGCCAGCAGAGCCGTCCCGAGCACGATCTTCGCCGGGTCGTTGCCGGTCACCCGCAGGATGAACCGGACGAGCGGGTCGAACAGGCCGACGTCGATCATCAGCCCGAAGTACATGATCGCGAACATCAGGAGCGCGGCCGTCGGTGCCAGCGTGCCGATCGCCTCGGTCACCATGTCGCCGAGTCCCAGACCCGCCCCCGCGAACAGTCCGAACACGGTCGGCACGATGATCAGCGCGAGCATGGGTGACATGCGCTTGGTCATGATCAGGACCATGAAGGTCAGGACCATCGCGTACCCGAGGATGACGAGCATCAGGACTCCTTCGTCCGTGTCTGGCAGTCCGGGCACGCTACGACCCGGCCTGGAGGCGCGGCGCGCTTCTGCACATTGGCGCACCATCGCGCGTTGACCGCTTTCTGCGCATTGTGCGCAGGCAGGCCGGCTCGCCCTCCGTACGCTGGGGTCGTGACCGACGACCGTTCACGGCGCCCCAGGCTCCGCTTCGCCACCGAGGTGCTCGTGCTGCAGCTCGCCGTGGTCGTCGCCGTCGTCGCCCTGACCAGTGCCGTGTTCGTCCGGATCGAGGTCACTCGGCTGGAGCGCGCTGCCGAGGGGACCGCACTGGCGATCGCACAGAGCGTCGCCGCGCAGTCCGACGTCCGGGCCGCGGTCGCCCGGTTGAGCGTCGACGGCACCGACCTCGACCCCGCGGCCCTCGCCGACGGGCCCGTCCAACGGGCGGCACTCGCAGCCCAGCGCCGGACCGGGGCACTCTTCGTCGTGGTCACCGACGACCGGGGCATCCGGCTGGCCCACCCCGACACCGACCGGATCGGCGAGATGGTGAGCACCTCCCCCGACGCCGCACTCGCGGGCCGCGAAACCGTGTCCTGGGCGCGCGGCACGCTCGGTGAGTCGGCGCGGGCGAAGGTGCCCGTCTCCGCGCCCGCGGCCGGCGGGGCGGAGACGAGCCGGGCCTCCCGGCAGTCCGCCGTCGTCGGCGAGGTGAGCGTCGGGTTCAACCGGGCACGCGTCTACGACACCCTGGTCGAGGACAGCATGCCGGTGATCGGTGCCGGCCTGGCGGCGGTCCTGCTCGCGGTGATCGCCTCGGTGCTGATCCGGCGGCGACTGGTGCGGCTGACACTCGGGCTGCAGCCGGAGGAGCTCGTGACGCTCGTGCAGAACCAGCAGGCCGTGCTCGGCGGCGTCGGTGAGGGCGTCATCGCGATCGGCCCGTCGGGGGTCGTCACCGTCTGCAACCCCGAAGCCGTGCGACTGCTCGGGCTGGCCGATCCGGTCGGCCGTCCGGTGGCCTCCCTCGACCTGCCCGCGCCGCTCAGGTCGATGCTGGACGTGACCACCGCGGCTCCGGCGAGCGCCACGATCGTCGCCGGGCACCGGGTGCTGCTCGTCGACGTCCGCACAGTGTTCCGCGACGGACGCGACCTGGGCCGGGTCGCCGTCCTGCGCGACCGTACCGACGTCGAGGCCCTGACCCGGCGACTCGACGCCGTCGGGGCGATGAGCACGGCGCTCCGCGCGCAGCGCCACGAGTTCGCGAACCGGCTGCACGCGATCTCGGGGCTGCTCGACATCGGCGAGACCACCCGGGCGCGCGCGTACCTGGCGGACGTGCAGGAGCGCGGACCGCTGCGCTACCCGGTGCAGCACGCCGACCGGTTGACCGAGCCGTACCTGCAGGCGTTCCTCGGGGCGAAGGGGGTCGAGGCCGCCGAGCGGGGCGTGCTGCTGCGGATCGGGGCGGAGACGCTCGTGCAGGGGACGATCACCGACCCGGGCGACGTGACGACCGTCCTCGGCAACCTGGTCGACAACGCGGTCTCGGCGGCGCTCGGCAGCGATGAGCGAACGCGCGACGGCGGATCCCCGTGGGTGGAGGTCGAGGTGCTCGACGACGGCGCGACCCTGCACCTGTCGGTGATGGACTCCGGGCCGGGGGTGCCGGACGATGCCGCGGACTCGCTGTTCGTGCGCGGCCCTGCGGCTGCTCCTGCGTCGGAGGACGTCTCGCAGGTGCACGGGCTCGGGATCGGGCTGCCGTTGTCGCGGGAGATCGCCCGGCGGCACGGTGGTGACGTGTGGCTCGCCTCCCCCGGCGGTGCCGACCACGGCGCGGTCTTCTGCGCCCGACTGGAAGGAGTGGTGTCGTGAGTTCCGTGTTCACCGTGCTGGTGGTCGACGACGACTTCCACGTCGCCGACCTGCACCGGCGGCAGGTCGACGAGGTACCGGGGTTCCGGGCGCTCGAGCCCGTCGGGACCCTCGCGGCCGCCCGCTCCGCGCTGTCGAGCGGGACCGTGGACCTGGTGCTCGTCGACGTGTACCTGCCCGACGGCAGCGGGCTCGACCTGCTGCGGTCGATCGACACCGACACCTTCGTGTTGAGCGCCGCCTCGGACTCGGGCACCGTTCGCCGGGCGATGCGGAGCGGGGCACTCGCCTACCTGATCAAGCCGTTCACGGCCGGGGTGCTGGCCGAACGACTGCAGGCGTACGCGCGGTCACGGAACGTGCTCGACGAGCGGTCGACCCTCGATCAAGAGGCCGTCGAGCGGGCGTTCCGGATCCTGCACGCCGGCGACAGCGGTGGGGCGTCACCGTCCCGGGCGGCCACCGCGGCGCTGGTGCTCGAGCAGCTGGTCGCCGGTGAGGAACGGTCCGCCGCCGAGGTGGCTGCGGCGATCGGGGTCTCGCGGGCGACGGCGCAGCGGTACCTGGCGCAGCTCACGGCGGACGGCACCGTGGCGATGCAGTTGCGGTACGGGGCTGCGGGGCGGCCGGAGCACCGGTACGTGCGGCGGTGACGGGCGCTGCTGCCCTTGCGTATTTCACCGGATACCGGCAGGTTTGGTCTGACGCGCTCCGATCTCAGCCCCACGCGAGCGCGATGACCGACCCAGAAGGAGATCACGTGATCGCGATCGAGATGGCAGCCGCCGTCCTGACCATCGTCTTCGTCGTCCTGCCGGCGCGGGGCACCATCGGCAGGAACGGGCTCGTCGGCATCCGTACCCGGGCGACCATGCGCAGCGACGAGAGCTGGATCATCGGCCACCGAGCAGCGATCGTCCCGACGAGCATCGCCGGCGGCGCGACCGTGTCAGTGAGCCTGGTCTACATCGCACTCGGACGCGCCGACGACATCCCCGCGTTCGTCGCGTGCGCCGCGATCCTCGTCGGCGGAGCCTTCTGGGGTGTGGTGGCCGCAGGACGCGCGACCAGGTGACGGCGGACACGGGGGCCCGGGCGTGGTTCAGCGCTGACGTCGTCGAGCTGCTCGAGATGGTCAGCCCGTACCTCCAGGTCGTCGCGGTGCCGCACACCCACGCTGACGCCTGGCCCTTCCGGCCGCCTCAGGAGGGGCGCGCGCCCTAGCCCTGTCCCTGGTCCGCGAGGCGCCATCCGGACGCCGTCTTCGTGAAGCAGAAGCTCCACGTGCGCGTCCCGTTCATCGGCTCCGATTCCTCCGACGCTCGACTCGTCACCGTCGTGTCGACGCAGGACTCCGTCTTGTGGCCAGGGTTGAACAGCACCGATTCCGCCTTGTCCGCGACGGTGTACTTCCGCAGCGTCGGGTTCCGGCACCACGCCCACGTGCTGTCGAGCGTCAACGCCTTCGTCACGTCACACCGCTGCGCCTTCGCCGCAGCCAGGTACACCTTCGTCACCTCGACAGAGGTTGCGGACGACGGCGGCAGGCGGGGCGAACTGCACCCGGTCACCAGTGCGAGCCCCGACGCCGACACAGCGGTCACGAGGAGCGAGCGCTGCCCCACGAGCAGGAGCCGTCCGTGCGGTCTGCTCGTACGCATCAAGTCCACCCCTCACGGCGCCGCGGACGGTCCGCTGGTCTCGCCCAGCAAAGCGCACCACCCCGATCAGAGCCATGAGCACCCCCACAGCCAGGTCCGCCACTGACGGACTGGAGGCGCGGGGCGGGGCCGCACCGGGCCTCCAGTCCGTCAGGTGGTCACGCGACGATCTGCACCTGCGTGGGCACGTCGGTGACGGTGAACGGGGCGGACGACGTGCCGCGCACGTCGACCCGGTAGTCGCCGCGGAAGCCGCGGACCTGCACCCGACCGCGGTCGTCGGTGCGGAGCACCGTCGGGCCGAGCCACCACTCCTCCTTGACCAGGCGGCGGAGCGCGTCGTAGGACGGCTTCGGGCTGCCGTCGGCGCGGACGAGTCCGATCGGGGCGCCGAGCCAGGCGCCGGCGTCGGTGATGCCCCAGTAGGTGATCGCCTCGACGGAAGGGTGCCCGACCAGGCTCCGGTAGTGCCGTTCGATGTCGTCGGCCTGGCGCGCCTCACCCTCGGGCGTCGACGGCCACGAGGCGACCTGGTGGTCGTTGAGGTCGACGATGTGCGCGGGCATGAGGTCGCCGGAGACGAGCGAGGTCTCGGTCAGGTGCAGCGGCAGGCCGTAGCGGGCGAACCGGTCGACCATCGCGAGCATCGTGTCCTCGCCCCAGTAGCCCTGGTGCATGTGGGTCTGCAGTCCGATGGCGTCGATCTGCACGCCGGCTTCGAGCACGCCCTCGATCAGGCACTCGTACGCACTCGACAGGTCGAAGTCGTTGAGCAGCAGGGTGGCGTGTGGATTGGCGGCGCGGGCCTCCTCGAAGGCCATCCGGATCATCGGGATGCGGCCCTTGGCGCGGGCGAGCGGGGTGATCGCGTTGTCGCCGTTGTCGAACACCGGCATGATGACGACCTCGTTGATGGCGTCCCAGGTGTCGATCGTGCCGGCGAAGGCGGAGACCTCGCGGCGGATGCGCTCCCGCTGCAGCTGGTCGACCTCGTCCAGCGGGAGCCCCAGCAGCCAATCGGGCTGCACGGTGTGCCAGACGAGCGGGTGACCCTTGAGGGCGATGCCGCGGTCGCGGAACCACTGCGCCGTCGTCAGGAGCCTGGCGGTGTCCGGGGCTCCGCGCTCGGGCTCGAAGCGGCCCCAGTAGAACGGGAGCGTCGCGGTGTTGAAGACGTCGGTGTAGAGGTCGGCGAGGTGCTCGGTGCCTGCTTCGTCCTGCGCTTCGGCGTTGGCTTCGGCGTTGGCTTCGCCGGTCGCCTCGCCGTTGGCCAGTTCGATGAAGTCGAAGCCGATGTTGCCGAAGGCGAAGGCATGGCGGGTCTGCTCGACGGTGATGTCGGCATCGGGGATGGGATTGCCTTCGGCATCGGCGACCGTCAGGGTCGTCTCGCCGAAGCGGTGATCTGGTGCGTGCGTCATCGCGCGTCCTCCGACGTCGTCGTCCGGGATTTGTTGTGCGCGCAAACATAGCAGCGGGGATCGTCGCCGTCACCCCTGGGCGGTCAGCCCTGCGGAGTCGTCCGCGGGGTCAGGCGGACTGGCCACCGTGAACGGAGAGAACCCGGTCGAGCAGGTGAATGAGGTCCTTCCGCTCCTTCGTGGACAACGCGGCGAGCAGTTCGTCCTGCACGGCATCCGCGAGCACCTGGATCTCGGCGAGCGTGACCCGACCAGCGGCCGTGATCGTGACGACGTTCCGCCGGCGGTCTGTCGGGTCGGGCTCCCGAGTCACGGCCTCGTCTCCTTCGAGCCGGACGACGATGCCGTTGACGTTGTTGCGGTCCAGGCCCAGCACCCGACCGATCTCAGCCTGACTCAGCGCGCCGTTCTCGTCGAGCGCTGCCAGCACCGCGAAGTCGGATCGCGCTTCGAGGGGCATCCGGGCGCTGGTCAGGCGCGCACCGATCGTGGCGAGTCGCCCGGCCTGCCAGCTCACGAGCGTCCGGAGCGCCTGGGGTGGAGTGGGGTCGTCGGCCATGCCCGAAGACTATCAGTTGGTGCGACCAACCATTTGAGCGTATCGTTGGTTGAACCAACATTGGTCTCACCAAGGAGTCGAACATGTCCACAGATCCCATCAGCCCTGACCTCTCAGGTCGTCGCGTCCTCGTGCCGGGCGGCACAGGCGGTGTCGGGGAGGGCATCGTCAGCGCCTACCTCAACGCCGGTGCCGACGTCGTCGTCCCCACCCGTTCGGATGCGCGCGGCACAGAACTCCGCGCCGCGCTCGGCGCGATCGGCACCTCCCAGCTGCTGCACCTGCCGACGCACGACTACACGTCCTTCGCCGGGGCGGAAGCACTCGGTGCCGAGATGACCGAACGACTCGGCGGCATCGACGACGTGGTCGTCCCCGTGGGCGGATGGTGGCAGGGCGGGCCCCTGACCACCATCGACGAGGACGACTGGGCGGGAGCGTTCACCGGGCTCGCCACGGCGCACATGGCACTGGCGCGGGCGATCGTCCCGCGGCTCAGTGGCGTCGGCGCGTACACGGTGGTCGTCGGGCAGTCCGCCGAGTTCCCGGTGCCGGGCAGCGGGCTGGTGAGCATGGAGCAGGCCGCGGTGCTCATGATGCAGCGGGTCCTCGCGGCGGAGTCGCCGGACGAGCATGTCCACGCGCTCGTGCTCGGGCCGGTGCGGACCCGGTTCGTCGACGGCGAGCCGGAGTGGGTCTCGGCGTCCGAGGTCGGTGCCGCCGCCGTCGCGCTGTCCCTGGCGACGGGCATCGGCAGCCGCTCCGTCTCACTCGCGTCGTCGACGGAAGCCCGAACGGCGTTGGAGGCGTTCCGGGCCGCGGCCTGACCACTGTCCGGGTGCCGCTGTTGCACAGAAGGAGCAGGCGGACCGTCCGACCCGACGGCCCGCCTGCTCCGGTCTCGCTAGGCGACGATGACGACCCGGACGTCCCACGGCCCGAGCTCGAGCACGGCATCCGCGTCGAGTGCCGTGCCCTCGAACAGGTCCTCCACGGCGACCGGCACCGCGTACGTGCTCGGTTCCCACGACCAGTTGTGGATGACGTGCACCGTCTCGCCACGACCGTTGACCGAGCTCGCGACCGACTGTGTGTCGGCCTGCGGCTGCCAGCTCGGCGCCCCGCTGCCCTGCGCGACCGCCCACTCCGTGATCGCCGCGGCGAGCGCCGGATCCGGGACGGTCCCGACGTAGGTGACCCGACCGGCTCCGTGCGACCGGGTGGTCACCGCCGCGAACCGACCGTGGTGCGGGTGGTCGTACCCGACGAGCACGTCGGCGTCGTCGACGAGCAGGCCGTCCGCCCACCGGGTGGCCGTCGCCCCGGCCGGCACGGTGAACCCGTGCTCAGCGGCAGCGGCTCCGGCGGACACCGGGATGCGTCGGCCGAGGTTGCTGAACTCGTCGTAGTGCACGCCCGCGGGCACGTCGAGGAACGCGGGCTTCCGTTCGAGCCGCGCACGGGCCTCTTCGTCCTCGTACCCGGTGCGGATGCCGACGACGAGGTGTCCACCTGCCTCGGCGTAGGCGGCGAGCCACTGCAGCTGGGCGTCGGTCGCGATGGTGAACGCGGCAGCGACGAGCACCGGACGCTCCGCGGCGAAGGACGCCGGCTCACGGTCGAAGACCTGCGACGGGTGCACGGTGTTCGCCTGCAGTCCCGCGTCGAAGACCCCTCGGGCGAAGGCGTCGTGGATCGTCTGCCACGAGCGCCGGTCGGGCTCCATGCCGTCGCCGAGTGCCGGGTGCTCGTTGAGTGCCCACTTGGACTCGTTCGAGAACAGCAGGGCGACGTCGGCGTGCGGGCGGAGGCCGGCGACCCGCTCCCCGGCGTGCGCGAACTCCGCTCCGATCCGGGCGATCTCCTCGTAGGTGCGACCGGGCTGCTGCGAGTGCGGCAGGACGCCACCCCAGTACGTCTCGACGCCGTAGTGCAGCGTGTGCCAGTGCCAGTACTCGATCATCGACGCGCCTCGGGAGACGAGCGCCCAGGCGGCCTGGCGCCACTGCCCTTCGTAGGCGGGTTCGTTCATCCACGAGAACCCGATGGCCTGCGCGTTGGTCTCGGTGACCAGGAACGGTGCCTGCTTCGACCCGTACATGCGGTCGCCCGAGGCGAAGATCGACCAGGCACCGGACGAGGTCCAGAACTGTGCGGGTTCCTCGGCACTCGGCAGCTCGAGGGCGTCCTGCATCCGGTAGTACGGGTTGCCGGCGGTGACGTCGAGCGTCCGGGTGAGCACCTCGTCCTCGACGGTCGGCCGCTCGTAGGCGATGCACGTGGTCACGAACTGGTCCGGACGCGAGTACTCCCGCACGACCGATGCCTGCCAGGCGATGAAGTCCGTCGTGATCGAGGCCTGGAACCGGCGCCAGGCCAGGTCGTACTGCGGCTGCGCGTTGCCGTCCGGCGTCCACAGGTCAGCCCAGGTGGACAGCCGGTGGGACCAGTAGGTCAGGCCCCACTCCTCGTTCAGCCGCTCGACGCTGCCGTAGGTGTGGCGCAGGTGGTCGACGAAGCGTTGGAACACCTCGGGGTTCGCGATGAGCTCGTTGCCCGGTTCGTTGTCGACCTGGTAGCCGATCACGGCTGGGTGCTCGGCGTAGCGGGCGACGATCTTCCGGATGACCCGCTCGGCGTGGAACAGGAACGCCGGGTGGGCGTAGTCGATCTCCTGCCGGGCACCCCAGCCCATCGCCTCGCCGTCGGTGCGGCGGCGGACGTTGATCTCCGGCACGATGCGGGCGAGCCACATCGGCACGGCGTACGTGGGTGTACCGAGGATCACCCGGATGCCGTGTTCGTGGGCGGCGTCGAGCACCGGTGCGAGCCACTCCAGGTCGAAGCGGCCGTTCTCCGGCTCCCAGGTGCTCCAGACGGACTCACCGACGCGGATGACCGAGAAGCCGGCCTCCTGCATCAGGCGCATGTCCTCATCGAGCCGAGGGGTCGGCTGGTACTCGTGGTAGTAGGCGGCGCCGAAGAGGACGCGGTCGTGCTGCATGGTGCTGGGTGCTCCGTTCGAGAAGGATCGGTGGTGGGTGCGGGTGTCGGTCATCCCTTGACCGCCCCCGCGGTCAGCCCGTCGAGCAGCTGCTTGCGGAGGAGCAGGAACACGAGGATCGTCGGCACGCTCGCCAGCACGACCCCGGCGAGCACCAGGTCGTACGACCGGTTCTCCGACGCGAAGATCGCGTTGAGGCCGAGGGGCAACGTGTACTGGCTCGAGTCGGACAGCAGGACCAACGGCCACTGGAAGGAGTTGTAGCTCTGCAGGAAGCTCCACACCGCCAGGGCGCCGAGCGACGGTCGGAGCAGCGGGAGTACGACCCGGCGGAACGTGCCGAACTCGGAGTTGCCGTCGATGCGGGCCGCCTCGATGAGTTCGTCGGGGATCGCCTGCACGATGAACTGCTGCATCATGAAGATGCCGAACGCCGGCGCCACCCACGGCACGACGAGCGAGAACCAGGGGTTCGTCAGCCCGGACTTCACCACCAGGATGAAGAGCGGCACGAGGATCACCGCGAACGGCACCGAGAGCGACGAGAACATCACGGCGAACAGGATCCGCTTGCCCCGGAACCGGAACTTCGCGAAGCCGTACCCGGCCATCGCGCAGACGAACACGGACACGACGGTCGCGATCAGGGCGGTGCCCACACTGATGCCGAACCAGGCCCAGAACGGCTGGGTGGCGAGCAGGTTCGTGTAGTTCTCCCCCGTCGCCGGGCTCGGGATGAGCGTGGGCGGTGTCGCGAAGATGTCGCCACGCTGCTTGAACGAGCCGGACAGCGCCCAGAGCAGCGGGAACACGAAGACCAGCAGCAGCGCCACGAGTGTGGCGTAGAGCAGGCCGCGGCGAGCGATCCAGCCCCTGGTGCGGGGCGGGCCGGACCGGGGTGCCCGGCTTCCGGCGGTCGTGACGGCCCGGGTGTCCGGGCGGTCGGTGGTGGCGGTCATGCGTCCCTCCCGATGGCGAGTGCGCGGTTGAGGATCTGGCTGACGCCGAACACGACGACGAACAGCACGACACCGGCGGCTGCCGCGTACCCGAACTGCTGCCGTTCGAAGGCGGCGCGGTAGATGAACATGGCGACGGAGAGCGTGGCTTCGCCCGGACCGCCCTTGGTGAGCAGGTAGGGCTCGTCGAACAGCTGCGCGGCACTGATGAAGCTCGTCACCACGACGAACGCCGTGACCGGTCGGATCGCCGGGAGCGTCACGTTGGTGAACTTCCGGAAGGTTCCTGCCCCGTCGAGCGACGCGGCCTCGTACTGCTCGGGCGACACGTTCTGCAGTGCCGCCAGGAAGAAGATCGTCAGGTACCCGACCGTGCGCCACAGGAGCACGAAGCCGATGGCGACCTTCGCGAGCGTCGGGTCGCCGAGCCAGTCGGTGTTCGGCAGGCCGAACAGCGCCTTGAGCGTGGCGTTGAGCAGCCCGTAGTTCGTGTCGAACACCAGGCTGTAGATGAGCGCGATGACGATCGGCGACAGCACCATCGGGATGAAGAACGTCACCCGGAACAAGTCTCGGGCGCGGAGTCCCTTGGCGTTGAGCGCCTGCGCGACCAAGAGCGAGCACGGCACGATGACGAACACGGCGATGAGTGTGTAGATCAACGAGTTGACCAGGGCGGTGCCGAAGCTGGTGTCCCGGAACAGGTTCGCGTAGTTGGACAGGCCGATCCAGTTCGGCGTGCCGAGGCCGACCCACTCGGTGAGTGACAGGTACACGGCGGCGAGCACCGGCACGATCATGAACAGGCCGTACAGCACGTAGAACGGCGCGATGAAGAGGTACGGCGCGCTGCCACCGTTCGTGTTCAGGCGGTGGCGACGGCGATCGGGTGGATCGGTGGTGGTCGTGGTGGCGGACACCGGGATGCCGGTGGCGGTTGATGTGGACAACGTCGTCCTCCTCAGGCGCGGGTCTGGCCGCGGAAGTCGGCCGCAGCGGCGTCGAGCGCCTGCTTCGGGGAGATCTGGCCCTTGTAGGCCTTGATGAGGTAACCGCTCAGGACGGTCTGCAGGATCGAGGCATCGGCGCTCTGGTGCTGCGAGGGCACGTCGTCGACGACCGACTTGTAGACGCCGAACAACTGCTGCCCGCCGAAGTACGGATCGCTCAGCGCCGCGAGCCGCGGGTCGTCGTAGACCGATCGGAGCGTCGGCAGGTAACCGAGGTCCTGGTAGCGCTTCACCTGCTGGTCCGGATCGAGGTACGCGGCGAGCACCAGATCGATCCCGGCCTTCGTGAGCGGCTTGTCGCGGAGCACCGAGAACCCGGTACCGCCGCCGACGCTCGTCGTGCTGCCACCACCCGCGAACCGGGGCAGGTTCCGCACCTTCCACTTGCCCTTCTGCTCGGGCACGTTCGGCTTGATGCCGTAGCTGGCGTACCAGGAGGGCATGTCGACGGCCAGGATCGTGCCCCCCTTCAGCCCGGACTGCAGGCTCGGTCCGTACATGTCGGCGACCGTCGCGATGGCACCGGACTGCACACCGTCGACCAGGAACTGCAGGGTGCGTTCGGCCTCCGGCGTCTGGATGTCGATGCCGCCGTCCTCGTCGTACAGGTCGCCGCACCGCTGGAGCAGCAGGATCTGGTAGCTCTGCAGCGTGCCGCCCGGATCGGTGACCGCCACGGCGTGCAGCGAGACACCCTTGCTCTCGTTGAGCTTCGCGCCGACGTCCATGTACTCCTCCCACGTCGTCAGGTCGTCGGGGATGCCGAGGGCCTCGAACTGGTCGGCTCGGTGGTAGTAGACGCACAAAGGCGTGTCCGAGTCGAGCGCGTAGAGGTGCCCGTCCTTCGAGAACGGCGTGAGTCGCGCAGCGATGAGGTCGTCCTTGCGCGACGCCACCGACGGCGACAGGTCGCTCAGCAGCTCGGCAGCGATGTCACCGCGGAGCATCCGGCAGAACGCCCCGATCTCGAGCCCGGCGACGTCCGGCGTCCCCGTGCCGGCGACGGCCTGCGCGATGAGCTTGGTCGGGATGTCCGCCGCGGCGATCGTGGTGATGTCGAGCGCGAAGTCGAAGTCCGACTTCCGGTCCGCGACCGGCAGTGCCTCGGTGAAGAACTTCTCGTAGCCGGGGTCGTGCGTCCAGAAGGACAGGTCGGCGCGTCCGGAACGGACAGCGGCCGTCGACTGCGGGGAGCAGCCCGCGAGCAGCGCGCCGAGGGCGATGCTGCCGCCAGCGGCGGCGCCCCACCGGAGCAGGTCGCGTCGGCTCGGTCCACGGCCTGGAGGCACGGGTGGCGCAGGTGGGGAGAGTCGCCTGGGTACTGGGGTCACGGAGGTCTCCTGACGTCGTCGTCGAGGTGCGTGCGGAAGTGGCGGTGAGCGCGTGTGAGCGCTCACTCACGGGACGGACGCGGGCCGCGCCTCCCGTCCGGGGGTTCAGTCGGCGGGGCGGAGGTGACGCCGCTCAGCGGACGGCGGCGCGCTGGTGGCGCGCGTGATCAGCTGGCCGGGCAGCATCCGGTGGCGCTCGGCGGGCGGGTGGCCGTCGAGGGTGCGGAAGAGGCGGTGCATCGCGAGGCGGGTGGCCTCGTCGAAGTCCTGACGGATGGTCGTGAGCGGCGTCGGTAGGTAAGCCGAGATCGGCATGTCGTCGAAGCCGACGATGCTGACGTCACCCGGCACGGACAACCCGTGCTGCTGGATGGCGGACATCGCGCCGATCGCCATCTGGTCGTTCGCGACGAAGACCGCCGTCAGGTCCGGACGGCCGAGCAACGAGCGCATGGCCTCGTAGCCGCTCTGCGGCGACCAGTCCCCCTCGACCGGTGCGTGCTCGGCGACGCCGGCGTCCTGCAGCGCCGCCCGCCACCCCGCCAGCCGGCGCGAACTCGAGGTCCAGTCCGCCGGACCCGCGATGTGCCACACGGTCTCGTGCCCGAGGGCGAGCAGGTGATCGGTGGCCGCGAACGCGGCGCCGCTCTCGTCGAGACCGACCGCCAGGGTGTTCTCTCGGTCGGCGACGTCCGGCGGCCCGAGCGTCAGCACCGTCACGCCCTGGGGCAGGCGGAGCTGGTCCATCTGGTTCTCGACCGGCTCGGAGAAGACGATCGCCTCGACGTCCTGGCCGACGAGCGAGTCGACCGCCGGCTGGAGCTCGGATGCGGTCGCGGCGACGGTCCGGACGATGGCCAGGCTGTACCCGTTCGTGCGGCACGCCTGCTCGACGCCGGTGAGCATGGCGGTCGGGCCGTACAGGTTCGTGCCGATGGTGATGAGACCGATCCGGCGGGAGCGCTGCGACTTGAGGGAGCGGGCGGCTGCGTTCGGGCGGAAGCCCAGTTCGTCGATCGCCTTGAGGACCCGGGCGCGGACCGCCTCGGTGACGTGCGGTTCGTCGTTCACCACGCGGGAGACGGTCTTCTGGGAGACGCCGGCCAGGGTCGCGACGTCGGTCATGGAGGCTGGACGGAGGCGATGAACCGATGCGTTGCCGCTCATCGTCAGCTCCTTCGCTGCTCCGTGGGACCGGCCGGGACCGGGTGTGGGAGCAAGACAACCACGGGATTGTCTACGTAGTCAAGAGCGATTCCGCGGTGGTCATCGCAGCTGCAAGGTTGTGGCTCGTATTGATGTGCAGCATTCTGGCTGGGTTGGCCGTGCCGAGGCGCGAACCGAGAGGAAGAACATGGAGAAGATCCGGGTCGCATGCCGCGCGGGCGGAGACGAGCGGTGAGGGCGTCAGGCACCTGGCCCTCCGTGCGCAGAGCTGCCGCCGCCTTGATGGTCGCCACCACCGGCGCCTCACTGCTGGCGGTCGACAACCTGCTCGGCTTCATCGGAACGCACACGCTCACCGCGGGCTCAGTGCCGATGGTCGCAGCACTCACCGTGTCTGCAGGAATCGTGGCCACTGCCGGTGCTGCGCTCGCTCGCGACGCTGCGTGTCTGGTCATCGCTGTCGCCGTCGTCTGCTTCGTGGCGACCCTCTCCCCCGCGACCAGCAGCCAGCTGTGGCTCCCCATCGCGGTCGTGCTGCAGGCGCTCGTCCCGTTGGCCTTCGCAGCCGCCGGGCTGCTGGACCTTCGCGGTTCGCGGAACTCCACCGCGGTGCGGGTCCTCGCGGTGGTGCTCGTGGGGTTCGCCGCCGCCTGGATCGTCACCGCGTTCATCCCGGTGGCGCTCGTGGCGTTCCTCCTCGCACAGGCCGGCACGCTGGTCGTCGGGGCTGCCCTCAGCCTGCAGCCGCTTCTTCGCCGCGCCCGGAGTCTTGTGCGTGCGCTGTGGGCGAGTGCGGAGGTCCGCTGAGGAGCCCCGCTGCACGTCGCTGGGCGATGTGCGTTCGACGCGGTGCGGATACGATCGTGCGCGCATCCTGATCCAGCGAGGGCAACGGGTGTTCGAGGGGGAGAACGTCGTGGTGCGTCAGCAGGGGAACGTGGGTCCCGGATCGTCCGCCAGACGCACGCTTGCGGTCGGTCTGGCGATCGCGGTGTCGGCAGCAGCCCTGGTCGGCATCCGTGCAACGGCAGGATCAGCGGACACCGCAGCCTCGGCGGTGACGGTCACGAAGGTCACCGCGTCCACCACCGGCACCGCCGTGCGCACCACCCTGAAGGTCAAGAACACCGCCTCGGTGCGGAAGCCGGCTTCCTCCGCGTGGCTGTACCTGTCCGCCGGCACGAAGAAGTACACGCTCGGCCGGGTCGCGGTGAAGGCACTCGCCGCTGGTTCGAGCACCTCGGTCACCGCAGTGCGCGGGACACCTTCCCGTGCCGCAGCCGGAAAGTACTCCATCCTCGCCTGCGCCGGTGCGTACTCCGCGAAGCAGTGCCGCACGTCGACCACGACCGTCACCACCAAGCCCACGACCCGCGCGCGTCCGGAGACGGGCGTGATGCTCGACGTCGCTCGCGCCTACTACCCCGTGGCGCTGATCAAGCGGTACATCGACCTCCTGGCCGACGACGGCGGCCGCTTCCTGCACCTGCACCTCACCGATGACCAGAACGTCGGGATCGAGAGCACGGTGCTCGGCCAGACCCCTGCGAACGCGGATCTCGACCACGGCGTCTACACGAGCCGCGTGACCCATCGCCCGTTCCTGAGTGCCGCGCAGGCACGCACGATCTCCGCGTACGGGGCGAAGCGAGGCGTCGCGATCGTGCCGGAGATCGACACTCCCGGACACATGGCCGCCGCCTTCGCCCTGCTCGAGGCGGAACACGGCACGAAGTGGGTCGACCGCATCCGTTCGGGCGAGAACGAACTCGACACGTCGGCGCCGGAGAGTCTCGCCCTGGCGAAGAAGCTGTACGCAGAGGTGCAGCAGACCTTCCCCTCCAGCCGAACCGTGCACATCGGCGGGGATGAATGGGGCGACGACATCACCGCCACCCAACGCGTCGCCTGGATGAACGCGATGGCGGCCACGGTCGGCAACCGCGAGGTCTGGGCCTGGAACGACGGGATCGATCGGGTCGCGGTCGGGCGGCTGGACCCGCGCATCCACGTCACGTACTGGAGCTTCGACGGCGACACCGAGGACGCAGCCGAGCGCCGCGAACGCCGAGCGCGACGGGCGAGTGCGGTCGACCTGCAGCAGGCCGGAGTCGACCTGCTCAACTACAACTCGTACTACCTCTACGAGGTGCCGACGGACCTCGACCCGGCCGACAGCGAGTACACGGTCGCCGACCTCCGCGAGAACTGGTCACTCCGGGCGTGGGACGGCGACTCCGGTTCGCTGCTCGCGGCTCCGATGTCGGGCGCCGCCGTCGCGATCTGGGGTGAGGACCTCGAGGACCCGCCATCTGACGCGCTCCTGCGGTGGAGCGCACCGCATGTGAAAGCGATGATCGAGACTGCAGCCTCCTGACGGACGCGTGTCGTGCCTCCAGGCCGATCGCTGGAACCGCCGGACCCGCCGCCTGCCTACCCGAGCGGCTCGACGCCGTAGCTGCTGACCACCGCGCGCAACTCGTCCAGGTACGCCTGCGCCTGCACGGTGAGGGGAACCGAAGCGTGCGCGATCCAGCCGATCTCGATGCGTTCGGCGACGTCGAGTGGGATGGCGACGATCTCGGGGTCGAGGTCGTCGCTGATCAGCCCGGTCGAGATCGTGTACCCACCGAGGCCGATCATGAGGTTGAAGATCGTCGCCCGGTCCGAGACACGGATCTCCCGCTTGCTCGACATCGTCGACAGGATCTCCTCGGCCAGGTAGAAGGAGTTGTTCGCACCCTGGTCGAACGTGAGCCGAGGCAGGTCGGCGAGGTCCTCGAGGGTCGCACGCTCCCGCGACGCGAGCGGGTTCCGCTTGGCCACGAAGATGTGCGGCTGCGCGACGAACAGCGGTGTGAACACGACGCCGGCGTCCCGCAGCAGCTTGCCGAGCACCTGCTTGTTGAAGTCGTTGCGGTAGAGGATGCCCACCTCGCTGCGCAGCGTGCGGACGTCCTCGATGATGTCCCAGGTGCGTGTCTCACGCAGCGAGAACTCGTACTCGTCCGCAGCCGCTGCTTCGACCATGCGCACGAAGGCCTCCACCGCGAACGAGTAGTGCTGGGCGGACACCCCGAGCAGCCGACGCGACCGCTGGCCGCCGACGTAGCGCTGCTCGAGTAGGGAGACCTGCTCGACGACCTGCCGGGCGTACCCGAGGAACTCGACGCCGTCCACGGTGAGGACGACGCCCCTGGCCGATCGGGTGAAGAGCGGGCGCCCGATCCGCGTCTCCAGGTCCTTCATCGCCGCGGACATCGTCGGCTGCGACACGTAGAGCAGGTCGGCCGCCGCGCTGATCGAGCCCTCCGTCGCGACCTCGATGAAGTACCGGAGCTGCTGCAGGGTGATGTCGTTCGAGACACGGGCCATAGGCCGAGGCTATACCGGTGCATAGCGTCTCGGTATTACCTGATGGCTCGGGAATGCGGCCATGATCGAGGCACCCCTTCACCAGCGCCCGCGGGCGCTCGACGAACAGATTGCCGACCATGGCGAACGACCTCACATTCAGCATCACCCGGACCCGGTTCGACGAGGACTACTCCCCCGCCGACAGCTCCAGGCTGACCACGAACTTCGCCAACCTGGCGCGCGGCGAGCGCCGTCAGCAGAACCTCCGCGCTGCGCTGACGATGATCGACGGGCGAGCGAACGAGCTGGCCGCGGCGCACGACCGCTACCGTCTGCAGCTCGACATCGTCTCGGTCGCACTGGAGTTCTCCGACGGTGGTTCCGACGCGGAGTTCCCGCTGCTCGAGATGCTCGACGTCACGATCGTCGACGAGCACACCGGCGAGCGCCACCGCGGGATCCTCGGCAACAACTTCTCGTCGTACCTGCGCGACTACGACTTCTCGGTGCTGCTGCCGTCGTCGCCGTCGCTGCCGTCCGACTTCGGACAGCTGCACGGGGCGCTCTTCCAGCGTTTCCTGGAGTCCTCCGCGTTCCACTCGAACTTCAGTGGCGAGCCCGTCGTCTGCATCAGTGTCTCGACCAGCCAGACCTACCGCCGGAACGGGTACGTCCACCCGGTGCTCGGCGCCGAGTACGAGCACGAGCACTCCTCGCTCACCGACGACTACTTCGGCCGGATGGGCATGCGGGTCCGGTACTTCCAGCCCGCCGGGGCGGCTGCCCCGCTCGCGTTCTACACGCGCGGCGACCTGACCGGCGACTACACGGACCTCCAGCTCATCGGCACGATCGCCACCATGGAGACGTTCCAGAAGATCTACCGCCCGGAGGTCTACGCCGCGAACACCCCGGCCGGCAGCACCTACCGCCCCACCCTCGACCACACCGATTTCACGCCCACCCCGGTGACCTACGACCGCGAGGAGCGCAGCCGCCTCGGGATCACGCAGGGCCGGTGGACCGAGGAGCACCTGGTGCGGCCGCACCACGCACTCCTCGCCCGGTTGGCTGATCCCGCCCTCGCGCGCTGACTTCCTCTGCCCTTCGACTGACTGGACCGTCACCCCCATGCGTTCTCTCCTCCCCACCTCGATCGTCGGCAGCCTGCCGAAACCGTCCTGGCTCGCCGAGCCCGAACGGCTCTGGTCCCCCTGGGAGCTGCAAGGAGCAGCATTGACCGAGGGCAAGCAGGACGCCCTCCGATCCGCCGTGCACGAGCAGGAGCGCCGTGGCATCGACATCGTCAGCGACGGCGAGCAGACCCGCCAGCACTTCGTCACGACGTTCATCGAGCACCTGGACGGCGTCGACCTCGAGCGCAAGGAGACCGTCCGCATCCGCGACCGCTACGACGCGGCCGTCCCGACCGTCGTCGGTGCCGTGAGCCGTCGGGCGCCGGTCTTCGTTGAGGACGCGAAGTTCCTGCGGGCTCAGACCGATCGCCCCATCAAGTGGGCGCTCCCCGGCCCGATGACGATGATCGACACGCTCTCCGACCAGCACTACAAGAGCCGCGAGAAGCTGGCGTGGGAGTTCGCCACGATCCTCAACCAAGAGGCCCGGGAACTGCAGGACGCCGGCGTCGACATCATCCAGTTCGACGAGCCCGCCTTCACCGTCTTCCACGACGAGGTGCAGGACTGGGGCGTGGCCGCGCTCGAGCGCGCAGCCGAGGGCCTGCGCGCCGAGACCGCCGTGCACATCTGTTACGGCTACGGCATCGAGGCCAACAACAAGTGGAAGGAGACCCTCGGCGCCGAGTGGCGGCAGTACGAGCAGTCCTTCCCACTGCTGCAGCAGTCCTCGATCGACATCGTCTCGCTCGAGTGCATCCACTCCCACGTTCCACTCGAGCTCGTTGAGCTGATCCGCGGCAAGAAGGTGATGCTCGGGGCGATCGACGTCGCGACCGAGACCGTGGAGACCCCGGAGGAGGTCGCGGAGGTCCTTCGTCGGGCGCTCGAGTTCGTCGATGCGGACAAGCTCATCCCCAGCTCCAACTGCGGGATGGCGCCCCTGGCGCGGGGTGCGGCGCTGGACAAGCTCGGCGCGCTGTCGGCTGGTGCGGACATCGTGCGGGCCGAGCTCGTCGGCACGGCGGTCCCGTCGGCCCACTGATCACCGCGAGACACCACGGCGGCGCTCTTCCGGAAGGAGGAGAGCCGCCGTTCGTGTTGCGTCCGCCGCGTGCGCGGCTTTCGATCCGATCTGGAGGCGCGGCTGCGCTCCGGCTGGAAGGTCACGCCGGCAGCGGCGTCACCTTCCACCGCCCCTCGCGGGGGAAAGCAACCAGTACGGGACAAACGCCCACACGGGCGCCGCCGCGAGAAGCCACCAAGCCGTCGGACTCAACGTCGAAGACGCCAATCCCACGATGATCAGCCAGCTCATCGCGAGAGCCGCAACGAACCCTGCGGTGACCGCACACGAGATGCGACCTCTGCGCCGGTCTCGAGCAAAAGCGGAGCCGACCGCCCCCACGAGGAACAGCGACTGTACCGCCGCGAGCAGGATCGCGGTTCCCAACGGAGTTCCGTACCCGCTCGGGCTGCCATCCGGGCCGAACGTCGTCGCGATCCGGTCGGGCAACCGATCCCACCAGGCGCTGGTGACCGCGACCTCGACGACGACCGGGAACGCAGCAGCGACGGCTGCGAACACGGCACGCGGATTCATGCTGCGCACAGGTGCTGATCCGACCGAACGTTCCCCTCACCGCTGGCCAACGTCGTCACTTCTGGGCTCGATCGACCGTTCGCGGTGCCGAGCGACGAACCACGTTGCCGGCCCGATGAACGGAGCGAACAGGACGACGAGAGTCCATCCGAGCAAACGACGGCCAGAGGTCGACCGAGCTCGGATCAGCGAGATGAACGCTGCGAGTGCGAGGAACAGCGCGAGGAGGGATACGGCCATCAGCACACCGTCGAGCACTGTTGGAACAAGTGGATTCATCATCTGCCCCGCCGCCCAAGACGCCATTCCGCTCACTCCCAGCGGTTGTAGGTGATCGCGCCGTTGCCCTTGGCGCTGAGGCGCTGGATCGAGGAGTAGGTGCTCCACGCAACCGTGCCCCATGGAGTCGGCACACCACGCTTCACGACGACCTTGCACTTCGCAGTGGCCTGTCCGCCGACGACGGCGCAGGCTGCGCCGATCGAGACGACACGTCCGTAGGACGACTGCTTCATGGAAATTCCCCTCGTTCTCCGGCATCAAAGCCGGCTCTCGCGTCGGCGGCGTTGCCGACAACGAGCAGTCAACTCAGTGATACATCAAATCTGCAACTTCAGAGATGTTCCGGGCGTGTCGTTGACGCACGGAGGGCGATCGGCCGATTGAGTGGCGCGGCAACGCGGCCCAGACTCCGAGGATCGGGTCCACAGCGTCGGCCTAGAGGGCGGCGTCTGCGAAGCGTCAGACTCGAGGGCGTTGACTACGGTCATGATCACCAAGGGCGTCATCCACCAGGTCGAGAGTGCGACTGTCCGGGATCGCAACGGCGTATCAGTCGGCAAGGTCGTGCAGGTGTTCCCCTCCGACGAGGACGGCAGTGCGGCCTACGTCTGTGTCGCAACCGGACTGCTCGGGCGTCACCAGGCGCTCGTCCCCGCCGACGACGCCACGTTCGACGGCACGGACGTGCACGTCGGGTACACGAAGGACGCGATCAAGGACGCGCCGTCCCTCGGAGCCGGACGCACCTTGTCCCCCGCCGAGGCGAACGCCGTCCGCGGACACTTCGGGCTGTCCCACGCCGGCGCTGCGACCGGCGACATGGGCGACCCACACGAGAACCTCGATCAGGCCGGGACAGGTCTTGCGGGTGCCGACGACACCGAGGGCGCAGGGACGACACCGCCGGCCTGAACCTCACCGGAGTGAACAGCGCCGAGACCACGGCTTTCGCCTACACCAAGCCAGGCAGTGGCCGGTCCTCTGGCTGGTGCGTGCTCCGTCGTTGATGCGCGCTTCTGTGAGCGCGGCATACGCGGGCTTCTCGGAAGAGCATGCCCCTCTTCGTCGGACGGGCTCCGCGGCCGTCGTACACGCGCAGCACCGCGAAGGCGCTGCTGCGAACCCCCACCTCGTCGCTGCGCGGTCACGTGTCATGGGAAGTCACCCTCCGACACACATCGACACAACCCTTCTCGCGGGCGTTCGGCGATGCCACAGTCTCGCGATGGCGCACATCTGGTCGGGCTGTCCGCCCACACCGGACGAATCGACACCACCCGGCGCCACACCACGCGACAGGTAGCAGTCCAGAGCACGAAGGAGTCCTCGTGACCATCAGCAACCAGACCGCCGACAGCACGATCGACGAGGGCGCCGACGACGAGCTCCTCGCCCGCTTCCGTCCGATCTTCGACCGCATCGCTGCCGGCGCCTCTGAGCGCGAACGCGACCACCGCCTCCCGTTCGAGGAGATCCGCGAACTCGCCGCGGCATGATTCGGCGCCGTCCGCGTCCCCGTCGCCCACGGCGGAGCCGGGGCGACCCTGCCCCAGCTGTTCCGCCTGCTGACCGAACTCGCCGCCGCTGACAGCAACATCCCCCAGGCGCTCCGCGGTCACTTCGCACTGGTGGAGGACCGGCTGGTCGCACGGACCGGGGAACGCGAGGCGTGGCTGGACCGCTTCGGCCGCGGTGAGATCGCCGGCAACTCGTGGACCGAAGTCAGGTCGGTGCAGGTCGGCGACGTGATCACGAAGGTGACCCCGCAGCCGGACGGGACGTTCCGGATCACCGGGCAGAAGTACTACTCGACCGGCAGCATCTTCGCCGACTGGATCGACACCTACGCTGAGCGCACGGACACCGGCGAGCGGGTCATCGCGATCGTCGACGCGCACCAGCCCGGGGTCACCCACACCGACGACTGGGACGGGTTCGGGCAGCGCACCACCGGCTCCGGTACCAGCACCTTCGACGACGCCGTCGTGCAGGCCGACGCGGTGATCCCCTTCGACGAGCGGTTCAAGTACCAGACGGCGTTCTACCAGGGCGTGCTGTTGAGCGTCCTCGCCGGGTCCGTCCTCGCAGCCGAACGGGAGATCGCGCGCGAGGTCCGCAACCGCACCCGCGTCTTCTCGCACGGCAACGCCGACACGTTCGCGTCGGACCCGCAGATCCTCCAGGTCGTCGGCGAGGTGTCGGCGGCCGGGTTCGCCGCCACCGCCACCGTCGACCGGGCCGCCGCAGCCCTGCAGGGTGCGTACGAGGGAGCGGGGCTCGACACCGCCGAGGACGAGCGCCGCAACGACCGCGCCGAACTCGCGACCGCGCAGGCGCAGGTGGCGCTGACCACGCTGGCGACGACGGCGACCTCGCACCTGTTCGACGCGCTCGCGGCGTCCGGGGTGAGCACGACGAAGAACCTCGACCGGCACTGGCGGAACGCTCGCACCGCCGGCAGCCACAACCCGTGGGTGTTCAAGGCGCGGATCATCGGTGACCACGCGGTCAACGGTGCCGAACCGCCCCGCGTCTGGGCGATCGGTGCGACCCGCACCTCGTGACGCCTGTCGAGGCCGAGACGGCTTCCGCGTGACCGCTGCTGCGATGTGCCTGCCCCACCGCCCGCCCGCCCGCCCGCCGTGCGCGTACAGTCCCTGGCAACGCACGGCTGGCCAACGACCGGGGAACGCGATGCGACTGCTCACGGGGACGACGCTGGCCGGTGCGCTGGCAGCAGGTGCGCTGATCGGCCTCGCGCCACCAGCGACTGCGGCCGGATCCGGAACGATCACCGTGCAGCTCACAACGCCCGACGGCACCGCGATCCGGGTGGCGGACGTCGAACTCGCAGCGATCGGCACCGAGGTCGTCGTCGGGAACGCCACCACCGACGATGACGGCACCGCGACGTTCACCGGCATCCCGGCACCGGACACCGTCACGGTGACGACGCGGCAGCTCCCGCCGCACGGAACGGAGACCTACGCCCCCGGACTCCGCTCGGGCATCGCCGTCCGCGGCGGTTCCACAGTCGCGGTCACCGTGCCGCTCGTGATCGGTGCCACCGTGCAGGGCGGCGTGGTCGGCCCGACGGGACCCGCCACCGGTCGCCTGATGTACGCCTGGAACGAGGACACCTCGCAGGTGTTCCGGACGACCTCGGACAGCGCAGGGCAGTACCGGTTCGTCGGGTTGAACACCGGGAAGTACCGCATCGAGGCCTACGCCAGCGGAACGGCGTCGCCCGCCGTCTGGAAGACCCGGGTGTACCAGCAGCGAGGAACGCTCCCGGCTTCCCGAGTCACCTTGTCACGGCACTACGCACACAGCGACTACGACCTGGTCGTCTACGCGGCCTCGGCGTCCCGCAGCCCGTCGGCGCAGCTGAGCGGTGCGACCGTCACGGTGACGAACGCGACGACCGGAGCGTCGTTCTCGACCCGGTTCTCGACGCTGCTCGACAGCGAGCAGACGGCGCAGTTCCAGATCCCCTCCGGGCAGTACGTGGTGGAGCTCCGGACCGTCGCGACGACCACAACGACCGCGCAGGTGCTGTGGCTCGGACGTCCGGGCGGCACGTACCGGTACGTGACCGACCGGGCGCAGGCCGTCCCGGTGAACGTCGTGTTCGGCGGTCACGACTTCTGGGGCGGCGCCCTCGGGTGATCCGGACCCAGCACCATCCCCAGCACATGGCTGGCCGAACGCGGTTGGCTGCGTGACTGCACGCGGTCGCGTGAGCAGCAACGGACAGGAGGCGCGGTGCCAGCTGGCACCGCGCCTCCTGTCCGGCACACGGTCGCGGACACGCGACGGTGGCGTCGCCACCTTCTACATGTCGGCGATGAGACGGAGCGTGGAGCCGTCGGGGACCGTCTGGTGTTCGACGTAGTGCATGAACACCGGCGCAGCCTGGTCGGCCGTGAACAGCTCGGCAGGATGTCGAGGCTCGTGCGCAGCCTGAACGTCGATGGTCTCCGTAAGCGGTTCGGTGAGGTCGTGGTCACGGCCGACGATGTAGAACCGGTACTCGCCGTCGTCCTCGCGGCGGCGCAGCTCCACGCTCATCTTCTCCGCGGTGCCACCGGCCTGCAGGTAGGAGCCGCCGTGCTGCTCCTCAGTCTTGTCGGGGTTGAACATCCAGTCGGCGTCGTCGGGACACCACCAGAGCCTCCACGCGAAGTGCTCGTCGTTGTCGAGGAGTCCCAGCATGCGGCGAACCTGGTCAGGCATCGGCCGGAAGGTGTCCCGCAGGATGCTGCTGATGCTGCTGTTGGTCTCTTGGATGATCATGCGCTACTTCACTCGTTGGTAGTTGACCGAGGTGATCTTGATGCGTTCCCCGTTCAGTTTGGCGTACGCGGGATGGTCGTACGACACTGCCTGGTCGAACGCTTTCTGAGCTTTGTCCGCTGACGTACCGCTCTTGACTTCGATGCCCTCCCACGTCCCGTCGGGCTTCTTCACCAAGCCGTCGTAGATCCGCTCCTTCGTAGCACCTTCCATGCTCGCTCGCACCTGCTGCGTCGTCGTGACCTCGACCCCGGTTTCGTCCTCGTACTGCTTGATGCCCCTTGCCTCCTTCTGCGCAGAGTCGGCGCGGGCTTTGTTGTTGTCCTTCGACTGGTACTGCCCCTTGTTGTTCCGCCCGGGGTGTCCCTCGTTCGGTCCGTACGGATCCTTCTCCGCCTGCTCGACGTGATCGGTACGGTTCGGACTCACCCCGTCGTCGGTCATCGCGTGCACGCCGAGCTGGCTTGCGCCGGCCGCAGCAGCGGTTGCACCTGCGGCCATCACCGCCGCTCCGGAGATGTTCAACGGGACTCCGCCGATCGCTCCGATCCCGGTGAGGTCGAGTGCGACACCGCCGGCTTCCATGGCGGATCCCCCGGCCATCGCCGCGATACCGCCAAGGAGCTCGAGCATCTCGTCCGGGTGGTTGACCATGGCGTTGCCCATCGAGGCGAACAGGTTGCCGGCGACCGCGGCAGCATCCTGCACATGCGGCCACGCCGCTTCTGCTTCCGCGCCGAGGACTGCCCCGCCGACCCCAACGGCGGTCTTGGCGGTGTTCCACGCGTCCTCGAACCAATTGCTGTGGTCGCCGCCGCTACTCGACGACACGTCCGCAGTGGTGTGCACGGGATGGGCGTCCACGGTGGAGGGACTGATGCCCTCGACCTGTGCCGCGATGCTGGCGAGGGTCGTCGTGACGTTGTCGTTGTGCGCCTGCACCTTGATGCGCAGTCCGAGTTCCTCGGCGACAAGATCAGGCACCTGCTGCCAGTTCGTGACGACTGTGCCTACGGCTCCGAGCAGGTCCCCGCTGGCTGCCTGCTTCGCAGCGGCCGCGGCAACCTGGCCAGGCGCGGACGAGTGGAACTGCTCGATCTGTCGGACAAGCCGGTCGTGGTCATCCTTCAGATCGTCGATGCTGTTCGCCGCACGGGACGCGATCTGCAAGAACTCCTCCGCGGCAGCCTGCATCTGCTGCGCTTTCTGCACGGCGGGATCCATCAGCGGCGTCAGCGCCGGCTGCAATGCATCGGAGGTGAACACCGCCGGGAGTCCTGCCCAGGACCGTGACGCGTTCGTCGCTGCGCCGAGGACACCGTCTGCAGCAGTCGAGAACAGACGCGCGGCAGAACGAAGTGCATCAGCGTCGTCCGGCACGTCGGTGACGTCAGCAGCAGTCAAGGCACCGGCGAGGACGCTCACTCGCTCGTGCTCCGTGCGCTGCCGGCAAGCTCCGCATCCGTCGCGGTGAGGGCCGACGATGCGGCAGCCAGCGCGCCTCCGAGACTGGTCACCCTGACGCCGATGTCGTCGAATCCGCCGCGAAAGCGAGCGGCCAGCTGTTGCATCGCCGCTGCGAGTGGGGCCGACGACACCGCTCCGGCCGCCGCCGCGAGTGCGGCGTCCGCCTGCGCGGAATGCTCGTCACTGCCAGCGCTGTGCACGTGCAGCTCACGAACGAGGGACGCGAGCCCGCCCTCGTCGAGCTTCAGTTCCCCAGCCATGAGACCCCCATTCCCCGGGACATCGTGTTGCAAAGGCAACCGTACGATCGTGGAAGCACCTGCGCGACATGTCTGAGAGCAACAACAGCTCTTAGCGCATCCGAACGAGTCTGCCTTCACCGTCTTCCACGACGAGGTGCAGGACTGGGGCGTGGCCGCGCTCGAACGCGCCGCTGAGGGCCTGCGCGCCGAGACCGCCGTGCACATCTGTTACGGCTACGGCATCGAGGCGAACAACAAGTGGAAGGAGACGCTCGGGGCAGAGTGGCGGCAGTACGAGCAGTCCTTCCCGCTCCTGCAGCAGTCGTCGATCGACATCGTGTCGCTCGAGTGCATCCACTCCCACGTTCCCCCCGAGCTCGTCGAACTGATCCGCGGGAAGAAAGTCATGCTCGGGGCGATCGACGTCGCGACCGAGACCGTGGAGACGCCGGAGGAGGTCGCGGAGGTGTTCCGTCGGGCGCTCGAGTTCGTCGATGCCGACAAGCTCATCCCGAGCTCGATCCCCGAGTGGCCGCTCTAGAATTCACGGTTTGGAGGGCCATCATGATCAGGTCGACGAGTTACACACGGTTCACATCGGCGCAATAATGAGCTATCAGGTTTCAATTGTCATCATTGAAACTTGACTGCCTGCGACCCTCGCTCCACCTTTACCGGCTCAACCGCAGTCATTGGAATCTTTGCCACAGCAAATCCGAACTGGCCTCGAGACAACTTTCTGAAGCCGTTCACGATTTGCACCATTGAGAAGAAGAAAAGATTGTCAGCCAGCGCGCCCGGCTTCGCCGTGGCGATTGCCAGAACGAACCTCGCTTTCCGCCGATCAAACAAGGGGCTTTCAGAAATGCCCGCCCAAGCCGCGGCGAGCTTCTCATCATACTGCTTGTCGCCCCAGGCGTCCGCACTGTTCATCACCTGAGCGACTAGGTGCGAAAGAGCGGGTGAATCCGAAGCTGCCTTTACGCAAAGCAATTCCGCATCCGGCGTCAATAGATCACAGATTTCGAGGCGCTTGTACGCACCAAACGTAACGAGCCGCTTATCCAGAAGGGCGTACCCCCTACTCTTCGAAACTCCAATGTTATATGAACCTTCTGCAGTCTTGTCGCTTTCGTCTAGTCGAAGCGCCTCTGGATCCCACTCCGGCAGCTCTAGTTCCTCTGAGATATCTGGAACCTCCGCCATTGCAGCTTCGATCTCCGCCACGAAATCAGCCTGGAGCGAAAACCAGTGACCTGCGGACAGCAAGTAGCTCACCCCGTGATGGTTCACTTCGGTCTGCAGGTAACTCTTCAGCCCATAAGCACGATCGATATCTTCCCCATCCTCGTTCAGTGCGCGCACTCGCACGCTCTCGAGAGGACTCTTTTTCTCGTCGAGCTTCGCAGCAATATCTAGAACGACCGCTGCGTCAAGGTCGCTCAGGATATAACGCTGATATTGACAAGCGATTTCGTAGTGATCTACAGCAAGTTGTTCGAACGGATCCGGAGCTGCAAATGAAAGCGAAGAATTCTTACCGCGCACCTGGGAAGCCGCGAGGGCATCGAGGTCCGGGATCAACGGATCGCTACGATCGAGTGGCACCATGCGATCGAGGAACGGAAAACTTGCCTTATATTCTATGCCCGCCCACGCAGACATCACGTCCTTGACTTTTTCGGCGAGCGCACGAACATCAAAGTCTTTGACCGTTATCGTGAGCGAATCAGCTCCGGAGACGTTGAGTGCGAAATTACCATCCTTCGACTTACCCGAGAGTTGCCGCAACCAGTCCTCGTCAACTTCGACCGCCAGGTCCTGCAGTCGCCCTGCCCCCGGCAGCAGTGTTTTTTGATCGCGCGAGCTTCTAGCAACCCCGCGGGTTTGCGCGCCACGGATCCCATTCGTGGCGACCATGTTTGCGGTTACTCTCAGGCCAAACCCTCGCTCGATGACCGATGACTCAAGAGCGTGGTAACCGGAACCGAAAGTGACTGCGACTACTCGCTCACCCGCCGCTACAAGGACCACAGCTCCGAGGCTGCGAGAAACAAGTTCAGAATCGGGGGATGCGGGCGAAGTGAGTTTAGCAACTTCCCCCAACCAGCCGGGGGCCTTTGAGTCACCCTTGAAGAGAAAAACGGCTGGAACGCCGCCGGACCCAGCTCTCAGCGCAGCTTCCTCGTAATCTGCGCTTTCCCGCAGGACCGCGGCGTCAGCTGTCACGCCCTCCCTCATCAGGTACATCGTTAGTCGCATGCCATTCCCCTCCAGCACGGATTCTGCCACGAGCGGCGCGCGAGCGCTGCACCTAATTTGGGGGACTATTGATTTGCCGGGACTGCTCTCACGGAAGGAGCCCCTTCCCAATCAGCTGGCACCCAAGACGAAGGACGCCCCGCCGGCCGAAGCCAGCGGGGCGTCCCCACGAGTCAAACCGGGATCAGAAGTCCCAGTCCTCGTCCTCAGTGTTCACGGCCTTGCCGATGACGTACGACGAGCCGGACCCCGAGAAGAAGTCGTGGTTCTCGTCCGCGTTCGGCGACAGGGCGGAGAGGATGGCCGGGTTCACGTCCGTGATGTTCTTCGGGAACATCGGCTCGTAGCCCAGGTTCATCAGCGCCTTGTTGGCGTTGTAGTGCAGGAACTTCTTGACGTCCTCGGTCAGACCGACCTCGTCGTAGAGGTCCTGCGTGTACTGCACCTCGTTCTCGTACATCTCGAACAGCAGCGAGAACGTGTAGTCCTTGAGCTCGTCACGCTCGGCCTGCGTGAGGGTCTCGAGGCCCTTCTGGTACTTGTACCCGATGTAGTACCCGTGGACGGCTTCGTCGCGGATGATCAGGCGGATCAGGTCGGCGGTGTTCGTGAGCTTGGCGCGCGACGACCAGTGCATCGGCAGGTAGAAGCCCGAGTAGAACAGGAACGACTCGAGCAGCGTCGAGGCGACCTTGCGCTTCAGCGGGTTGTCGCCCTGGTAGTAGTCCATCACGATGGACGCCTTCTTCTGCAGGTTCGGGTTCTCCTCGGACCAGCGGAAGGCCTCGTCGATCTCACGCGTCGACGCCAGGGTCGAGAAGATCGACGAGTAGGACTTGGCGTGCACCGACTCCATGAACGCGATGTTCGTGTAGACGGCTTCCTCGTGCGGGGTGATCGCGTCGGGGATGAGCGACACGGCGCCGACGGTGCCCTGGATGGTGTCGAGCAGGGTCAGACCGGTGAACACACGCATGGTCAGGGTCTGCTCGGCCGGCGTCAGCGTGTTCCACGACTGCACGTCGTTCGACAGCGGCACCTTCTCGGGCAGCCAGAAATTGTTGACGAGACGGTTCCAGACCTCGACGTCCTTGTCGTCCTGGATGCGGTTCCAGTTGATGGCCTGGACCCGATCAATGAGCTTCAGCTTCTCGACCAACGTGTGTTCCTTACAGAGATGGTGACTAAGTGACGGACTGGAGGCGCGGTGCGGGTTGGCACCGCGCCTCCAGGGAGCAGAGCGGCAGCTCTACAGCATGCAGCTGACGCAGCCCTCGACCTCCGTGCCCTCCAGCGCGAGCTGGCGGAGACGGATGTAGTAGATCGTCTTGATGCCCTTGCGCCATGCGTAGATCTGCGCCTTGTTGATGTCACGCGTGGTGGCGGTGTCCTTGAAGAACAGCGTCAGGGACAGGCCCTGGTCCACGTGCTGCGTCGCCGCGGCGTACGTGTCGATGATCTTCTCGGCACCGATCTCGTACGCGTCCTGGTAGTAGTCCAGGTTGTCGTTCGTCATGAACGGCGCCGGGTAGTAGACGCGGCCGAGCTTGCCTTCCTTGCGGATCTCGATCTTCGACGCGATCGGGTGGATCGACGACGTCGAGTGGTTGATGTACGAGATCGAACCGGTCGGCGGGACGGCCTGCAGGTTCTGGTTGTAGATGCCGTGCTCCTGGACGGACCCCTTCAGCGCCTTCCAGTCGTCCTGCGTCGGGATCGTGATGTTCGCGTTGTCGAACAGCGAGGCAACACGAGCGGTCGCGGGGGTCCACGTCTGGTCGGTGTACTTGTCGAAGAACTCACCCGACGCGTACTTCGAGTCGCGGAAGCCGTCGAAGGTCTCGCCGGTCTCGATCGCGATCTTGTTCGACGCGCGCAGGGCGTGGAACAGCACCGTGTAGAAGTAGATGTTCGTGAAGTCGATGCCCTCTTCGGAGCCGTAGTAGACGCGCTCACGAGCGAGGTAGCCGTGCAGGTTCATCTGGCCGAGACCGATGGCGTGCGACTTGTCGTTGCCGTCCTCGACGGAACGCACCGAGGTGATGTGCGACATCTGCGAGACCGAGGTCAAGCCGCGGATGGCCGTCTCGATGGTCTTGCCGAAGTCCGGCGAGTCCATCGTCAGCGCGATGTTCAGCGAGCCGAGGTTGCAGGAGATGTCCTTGCCGATCTCCTTGTAGGACAGGTCCTCGTTGAAGGTCGTCGGGGTGTTGACCTGCAGGATCTCCGAGCACAGGTTGGACATGTTGATCCGACCCTTGATCGGGTTGGCCTTGTTCACCGTGTCCTCGAACACGATGTACGGGTAGCCCGACTCGAACTGGATCTCGGCGATGGTCGTGAAGAAGTCACGCGCCTTGATCTTCGTCTTCTTGATGCGCGAGTCGTCGACCATCGCGCGGTAGTTCTCGGAGATCGGGACGTCGCCGAAGGGGACGCCGTAGACCTTCTCGACGTCGTACGGCGAGAACAGGTACATGTCCTCGTTGTTCTTCGCGAGTTCGAACGTGATGTCCGGCACGACGACGCCGAGGGACAGCGTCTTGATGCGGATCTTCTCGTCGGCGTTCTCGCGCTTGGTGTCGAGGAACTTCATGATGTCCGGGTGGTGGGCGCTGAGGTAGACCGCGCCGGCACCCTGACGCGCACCGAGCTGGTTCGCGTAGGAGAAGGAGTCTTCCAGCAGCTTCATCACAGGGATGATGCCCGAGGACTGGTTCTCGATCTGCTTGATCGGGGCGCCGGCCTCGCGGATGTTGGAGAGGAGCAGGGCCACGCCGCCGCCGCGCTTCGAGAGCTGCAGCGAGGAGTTGATGCCGCGCGAGATCGACTCCATGTTGTCCTCGATGCGGAGCAGGAAGCAGGAGACGAGTTCGCCGCGCTGTGCCTTCGCCGTGTTGAGGAACGTGGGGGTCGCGGGCTGGAAGCGGCCGGCGACGATCTCTTCGACCAGGTCGATGGCGAGCTGCTCGTTGCCCTGGGCCAGGCCGAGGGCGGTCATGACGACGCGGTCCTCGAAGCGCTCCAGGTACCGCTTGCCGTCGAACGTCTTGAGCGTGTAGCTCGTGTAGTACTTGAACGCGCCGAGGAACGTCTGGAACCGGAACTTCTTCGAGTACGCCAGGTCGTTGAGCCGCTGGATGAAGTCCAGCGAGTACATGTCGATCGTGGCTTTTTCGTAGTACTCGTTCTCGACCAGGTAGTCGAGCCGCTCCTTCAGGTTGTGGAAGAAGACGGTGTTCTGGTTGACGTGCTGCAGGAAGAACTGCTTGGCGGCCTCACGATCCTTGTCGAACTGGATGTTCCCGTCCGCGTCGTAAAGGTTGAGCATCGCGTTGAGGGAGTGGTAGTCCATCCCCGTCTGCGGCGACGTCAGATCGACGTCTGCAACTGCTGCGTCCAAAATGCATCCAATCCTGAGTTGACCGCCGACACGTCGTCAGGGGTCCCGAAGAGTTCGAATCTGTAGAGAAGGGGGACGTTGCACTTCTGCGCGATGACGTCCCCTGCGAGGCCGTACGCCTCGCCGAAGTTCGTGTTGCCGCCCACCACCACGCCGCGGATCAGCGAGCGGTTGTGAGCGTCGTTGAGGAACTTGATGACCTGCTTGGGGACTGCACCCTCGCCGTTGCCGCCACCGTAGGTGGGCAGGACAAGGACGTAGGGCTCGTCGACGTGCAGGAACGGTTCGCTCGGGTAGAGCGGGATCCGGTCCGCGTCGCGGCCGAGCTTCTCGACGAAGCGCGCGGTGTACCCGGACACGCTCGAGAAGTAGACCAATCGGCTCATGGTGCGCTCCTCGTGGAAAGGTGCGGACAGGCGGACCGGACGGGCCAGGAGAGGCGAGTCGCGCCTCCCGAGATGCCCTGCCTGCGGGCCCCTTCGGGGCCCGCAGAACGACTACGCCAGTTCGGCGCTGAGGGTCGCGATCTTGTCGGGGCGGAAGCCCGACCAGTGGTCGTCGTCCGTGACGACGACGGGGGCCTGCATGTAGCCCAGGCTCTTGACGTGCTCGAGCGCTGCTTCGTCCGTGGAGACGTCGTGCACTTCGTACTCGATGCCCTTGTTGTCGAGGGCCCGGTACGTCGCGGTGCACTGGACGCAGGACGGCTTGGTGTAGACGGTGACGGCCATGTTCTCCCCTGGTTCCTACTGGTTTCTGCTGTGCTGTGGAGGTGGTGCTGATGTCTGTCCGCAGTCGTGTCCGGGAGGGGCCGCTGCGATGCCTCCACACTACATCTAGTGGCTAGCCGCAGCACCGACCACTAGAGGAAGTGTTACAGCCATGTAGTTCTCCACAACGTCCTCCACAGTCTGTGGATTCCCGGGAGGCCCGAGTTTCCGCCAGTCTGCGCCCGACCACCGACACTTCCCCACACCGGTGGACAGTCCCGATCCACAGATGTGGAATCAACGCCTCGGCGTGTCGCGAACCGCCCCTCCCCAGGACGGGGGACACCCCGGTCCGGCCGGTCCGTACACTCGTCTCGTGAGTACGTACGGGCCCCTCCTGAAGACCCCTGGCGTGGGTCGTGTCATCGCCGCACAGCTCACCGCGCGGTTCCCGTTCGGCATGCTGTCGCTGGCCTACCTGCTGCACGTCGAGCACGTGTTCGACTCCTACGGCGCGGCCGGTCTGGTGCTCGCGACGACGAGCATCGGACAGGCGCTGGCCGGCCCCCTGACAAGCCGGTGGATGGGCAGCTGGGGCATGCGCCCCGTCCTCATCCTGACGAGCATCGTCGCGCTGATCAGCATGGTGGTCATCGCGTTCGTGGTCATGCCGCTCTGGGGCTACGTGGTGGTCGGGTTCCTCGGCGGCCTGGCGGTCCCGCCCGTGCAGCCGGCGGTGCGCACCATCTACCCGAAGATGGTGACGTCAGCGCAGCTCACACCCCTCTTCTCACTCGACGCCAGCGCACAGGAGCTCATCTGGGTCGCCGGCCCGGTCATCACCACCTTCGTCGCCACCCAGGTCGGCACGGTCGAGGCGATCGTCGTCGCGATGGTGTTCCTGGTCGTCGGCGGCGCGTGGTTCATCGCCTCCCCCGAGCTCGGCCGCGTCCGCATCCCCCGTTCGAAGCGCGCCTTCGGTGTCGTGCTGAAGCGCCCCGCGGTCGTCGTCGCCACCCTGACCGGTCTGCTGCTCATCGGGGCGTGCGCCGCGGTCGAGGCGAGCGTCACCAGCGTCTTCGGCGAGGGCAGCCCGAACGCCGGCATCGTCCTCGCGGTGTTCGCGGTCGGTTCGCTCGTCGGCGGTCTGGCGTTCGGCCACCGCCCGATCTCCCGCAACACCCTGTGGACGCGCATGGCCGTCGTGTTCGTCGGCCTCACCCTGGCCCTCGGCGGCACGGGCTTCTGGTGGCTCTGCCTGGCCCTGGTCATCGCGGGTGTGGGCATCGCGCCGGCCCTCGCGGTGATGTTCGGTTCGGTCTCCGCCACCGTCAAGTTCTCCGACACGGCCGAGGCCTACGGCTGGATGGGCACCGGCCAGCTGATCGGTGCCGCCGGCGGTTCGGCGATCGCCGGCTTCCTGATCGACGGCAGCGGCCCCGTCGGCGGCTTCACCGTCGGCGCCGTGATGGCCGGCCTGGGCGTGCTGCTCCCCCTGGCGATGCGCAGCTGGCTGCCCGACCTGCGCGGCCGTGACGCCAGCCCCCTCCCCGACACGGAGCCGGTGCACCTGCCGACTTGAGCGGCGGGCGGGCGGCGGGCGTCGGTGGTCGCGCGGCGGCGGGCGGTTTCGGGCGTACCTGGTCGAAACGGGCGTACCTGGTCGGAAGTTCTGACCAGGTACGCCCGATTCCACTCGCCATCGCGGCCGCTATGGGAAGGAACGTGCGCCCGGCGTACGAGTCGCGTTCTCCACAGACTGCCTGGAGGCCCGGCGCACCCCCGCCAGGCACCGGCAGGATGGGTGCATGGTCACCTCAGTTCCCCTGCGCGACGGCCGCTCGATCCCCGCGATCGGCTTCGGCGTCTACAAGGTCGACGACACCCAGGCAGAGACGGCGGTCGGCATCGCGCTGGACGCCGGCTACCGGCACGTCGACACCGCCGAGATGTACGGCAACGAGACCGGCGTCGGCAAGGCGATCCGGGCCTCCGGGCTGGACCGTGACGACGTCTTCGTGACGACCAAGGTGTGGAACGACCACCAGGGGCGCGACGCGACCCTGCGGGCCTTCGACGGCAGCCTCGAGCGGCTGGGGCTCGACGCCGTCGACCTCTACCTGATCCACTGGCCGGCCGCCGCGAACGACCGCTACGTCGAGACCTGGCGCGCTCTGGTGGAACTGCGTGAGTCAGGGCGGGCGCGGAGCATCGGTGTCTCGAACTTCCAGGTGCCGCACCTGCAGCGGCTCATCGACGAGACCGGCGAGGTACCGGCGCTGAACCAGGTCGAACGGCACCCGTGGCTGCCGCAGCGCGAACTCATCGCGTTCCACGAGCAGCACGACATCGTGACCGGGGCGTGGTCACCGCTCGGCCGCGGGCGCCTGATCGACGAGCCGGTGCTGACCGACATCGCGGACGCGCACGGCGTGAGCGTGGCGCAGGTGCTCGTGCGGTGGAACGTGCAGCAGGGCGTGGTCGTGCTGCCGAAGTCGGTCACGCCGTCCCGGATCCGCTCGAACCTCGACGTCGACGGCTTCGTGCTGACCGACGACGAGCTCGCAGCGATCGCGACGCTCGAGTCCGGGCAGCGGACGGGCTCCCACCCGGACTCGGTGTCCTAGCCGGGCGGGGTACGCACTGTTCAGCCACAGCGAGTGACGGGCCGTACTGTCGAGGGGTGATCGATCCTCAACAGACCGCCCGTGAACACCTGCGCCCCGACGAGCACCTGTACTGGGCCGGCACGAGCGATCCGGCCAGGCTCCTCTCGGGCCGCGACGGCTTCCTCATCCCGTTCTCGCTGCTCTGGTGCGGATTCGTGGCGTTCTGGACCGTCTCGGCCGTGACCAGCGGGGCGCCGCCCTTCTTCTTGGTCGTCGGGTCGCTGCTTACACTGATGGGCCTGCACCTGCTCGTCGGACGGTTCCTCGTGAAGCGGTACCGCAAGCGGACGACCGTCTACGCCGTGACCGATCGCCGGGCCCTCGTGATCACCCCTCGCGGCACGCGGGAGGTCCCGATCGGCCGCACTGACCGCACCGTGAGCTGGACCGGTGACCGACGGCACTGCAACGTCGAGTGGGACGCGACGGGAGGCGGACCGGGATCGATGCTCTTCGGGTGGGGAACGAACGCGAAGGTCTACGCGAACACCGGTCTCGACGGCTTCTTCGGGCCACAGCCGATGGCGTTCTGGGACGTCACCGATGGCGAGGCTCTCGTGCGCGAACTCGACCGGGTGTCGAGCTAGCCCCGGCGGTCCTCCTCGGACTGCCACGGCAGGTGCAGGTCGCCCGGTTCGGGCTCCACGTCGCCGGCGTCGTCCGCGCCGCCGGTCCCGGGGGCCGCGATGACCTTGGACGGGTCGATGCCGTCCTCACGCAGGTCGTCGTCGTCACGCTGCTTCGTCTGGGACGCGTCCATCTCGCGCTCGCTCGACGGGCTGTACGACGTGTCCGCTGCCCGCTGCTCGCGTCCGCTGACCCCGTCGACGTCGTCGCTGTGCGCGGCGTCGCGGAGCGCGTCGTTCCGTGCTCGGTCGTCCGACGGCTCGGGGCCGGGGGCGTTCGGGATGCTGTCGCTCATGGTGGTTCCTCCTGCAGCGGACGGTAGTCCTCCGCCCCGTGTAACGAGTCTGGCTCGGTCCGCTCCCCGCACTCGATGACGTCCCTGGCCCCCGCTACGCTGCCGACGAGGGGGGAACGATGCAACGAACACGGACCGCGGTGATCGGCTCGGCACTGGTGGGGCTGCTGCTCGCCGGGTGCACGGCGTTCGGCGGCGACGACGCGATCCCGACGCCGACGCCGACGCGACAGGCATCATTCGACCGAACGAACCGGAGCCCGGTAGCGGACCCGACTCCGGCCGCACAACAGGTCAGCACGCCGCAGGTCCTGGCGGCCGGCACGGTCGCCGCCGAGACCGATGTCGTCTCGGCGAGCGGTGACACCCGGATCCACGTGCGGGTCGTCGCGAACGAGAGCGGCACCTTCGACGCCGAGTTGTCCGGCTACCACACGTCGAACCCGCAGTGGATGAGCTTGGAGTTCCGCGGTGGTGACGCTGACGGCGGCGGCGACGCCAACGGGTACCGCGCCGGGGTCGTCATCTGGGACCCGGAGACCGGTGCACCGGACTCGGTCGGGCTGTCCGAGGCTGGGTCCACTCCGGACTTCCTGCACAGCGTCGCGCTCGTGCCGGCGCCGTCTGATGACGGGGACGATTCCGGACGCACCGGCGTCGGCTCCGTGCTCGCAGTTGCTCCGTTGCACTGGACGATCCCCGACCCGTACCCGCACCTGCAGGTCGACGTGGGCGCAGCGCGGCCCGGGGCAAACGGATGGGTGCACGAACGTGACGGCGTGCCGGTGTCCTACCAGGTGTCGAGCGACGACGCGCAGGTGACGGTCGCCGAACGCTTGGGCATCACCGTCGCGCAACTCCGCTGGCTGAACCCGTCGCTGCAGACGGGAGCAGACGACCAGCTCATCACGGACACCGATCTCAACCTGGATCCCGCGGCGCGCTGATCCGGTCGCCGCCCCGCCAGGCGGAGCCCGTCCGTACGGTCGGTTACGGTTGACCAGCACTCGCGAGCACTCGGCACCACCAGGAGGTCCCATCGTGACGATCGTCGCCGCCGCAGACGGCTCAGCCCTCGGCAACCCCGGCCCCGCTGGCTGGGCCTGGTACGTCGACGACGACCGGTGGGCGGCCGGCGGCTGGCCCCGCGCGACGAACAACATCGGTGAACTCACCGCAGTGCTGCAGCTGCTCCGTGCCACGAAGGACACCGGCGAGCCGCTGCACATCCTGTGCGACAGCCAGTACGCCATCAAGGCGTGCACCGAGTGGCTCGCCGGCTGGAAGCGCAAGGGCTGGCGGAAGGCCGACGGCAAGCCGGTCCTCAACGTCGAGATCATCAAGGAACTCGACGCTGAACTGCAGGGCCGCAAGGTCACGTTCGAGTGGGTACGCGGCCACGTCGGTCACGAGATGAACGAGGCCGCCGACGTCCGTGCCCGTGGCGCGGCCACCGCGTTCCAGAACGGAACCGACGTGCCGCACGGACCGGGTTGGCCGGGGGCCGAGGTCCCCGAGCCGTCTGCGCTGCCCGACGCGACCCCGCCCGCGACCCTCTTCTGACCCTTCCGCCAGCAGCCCGCCCGGTTATATACTCCTCTGTATAACGGAGGTGATCGGCATGGCAGTGACGACGATCGATCTCGATCCACGCGTACTCGATGATGCGAAGCAGCTGACGGGCGCCCGGTCCAACCGCGAGGTCGTGCAGAGAGCACTCGAGACCCTCATCGCGGTGCGGCGACAGCCCGCCGCGGTCGAACGCATCATCGCGCGGGACTTCAGCGCCGACCCTTCCGCGGCCGACGAGCTGCACCCCTGATGGCGACCTACATCGTCGACAACTCCGTTTGGTGGAAGGCACACCGTTCAGCGGGGATCGCACGACGGCTTCGCGAGATAGCGACGCAAGACTTGATCATGACTTGCCCACCTCAGGTCCTCGAGTACTGCCATTCAGCACGCACCGGGCCCGACCACCAGGGACACCGCGATGACATGGACGCCTTCCTCGAAGCATCAGAACACCCGGACGTCCAGGATGTGACGAGCATCCAGAACGCTCTCTGGAACAACGGCCACGTCCGCGGAGCAGGACCGATCGACGTCCACATCGCCGCCTACGCCGTGCGAAATGGGGCCACCGTCCTCAGCTCGGACCGCGACTACGACCACATTGCCGACGCGGTCGCCGATTTCCGGCACGAGTACCTGCCGGAGCACTGACCGCGCGTCAGTAGGTCCCGTCGCGCCGATCCTGGCGGGTGATCTGCTCCCCCGACGCCGGGTCGACACCCGAGCGGGTGGTGGTCGTGGTGCGGCGACCGCCGAAGGCCACGGCGAGGCTGATGATGAGCAGCACGACACCGGCTGCCATCAGGATGTAGCCGATCAGGCGGAGGTCGATGCCGGCGAGCTGGATGTTCAGCGCGAAGGCGACGATCGCGCCGATGACGATCAGGGCGATGCTGGATCCGATGCGCATGACGCAGTCCTCTCGGTGGGGGTTGGCTCCGGCGACGGTACACGTCGAACGGCGCCCGCGCCGATCAGTCGACGTCCACCTCGGCCCACCCGTCGAACCGCCCGATCTCGGTGACCCGCACGACGGCCTCGCCGACCTCGTCCGAGGCGTCCAGGTCGATCGTCGCCGAGAACCCGAAGTCCTTGTCGCCCTCGGGGTCGGCGAAGATCTGCCGCGCCTTCCAGACCCGGGGTGATGCGGTGGCGCCGCTCTCGTCGAGCACCAGGTACTGCATCGAGCGCGCGTCGGCATCGGTGCCGATGCTGTCGTGCTCCTCGTAGTACTCCTCGAGCACGTTGTCCCACGCCGACCGGTCGAAGCCGACGGTCGCGTCGAGTTCGCCGAGCCCGTCGATGTCGTCGGCCGCGGCGAGCAGCACCCGCTGGAACAGGGCGTTGCGCACGAGCACCCGGAACGCCCGCGGGTTGCCGGTGAGTCGTGCGGGCTGCGGCGGCGCGATCTCCTCGTGCTCCTCGGAGGCCAGCAGGACGTCGCCGTTGAGCAGCGCCTCCCACTCGTCGACGAGCGAGGAGTCGGTCTGCCGCACTACCTCGCCCAGCCACTCGATCAGGTCGTCGAGCTCCTGGGTCCGCTGTTCCTCGGCGATGGTCTGCCGCATGGTCCGGTACGCGTCGGACAGGTAGCGGAGCACGAGCCCCTCGGACCGGGTGAGCTGGTAGAAGCGCACGAAGTCGCCGAAGGTCATCGCGCGTTCGTACATGTCGCGGACGACGGCCTTCGGGGACAGCTGGAAGTCGAGCACCCAGGGCTGTTCGGCGGCGTAGGCCTCGTACGCCGCCTCCAACAGCTCGGACAGCGGGCGAGGCCAGGTGACCTCCTCGAGCAGCTCCATCCGCTCCTCGTACTCGATCCCCTCCTGCTTCATGCGGGCGACGGCCTCGCCGCGCTCCTTGAACTGCTGCTGCGACAGGATCGCCCGCGGGTCGTCGAGGGTGGCCTCGACGACCGAGACCATGTCCAGTGCATACGTGGGAGAAGAAGGGTCGAGCAACTCGAACGCGGCGAGCGCGAACGGTGACAGCGGCTGGTTGAGCGCGAAGTTCGGCGCGATGTCGACGGTGAGGCGGTAGGCGCCGTCGACCTTCTCGATCACCCGCGCGTTGATGAGGGTCCGGGCGATGACGAGTGCCCGTCGAGCCATGGCGAGCTGCCGGGAGCGCGGTTCGTGGTTGTCGTAGACCAGCGACCGGACGTCCGCGAAGGCATCGCCACCACGGGCGACGACGGACAGCACCATCGCGTGCGTGATCCGCATGCGCGAGACCATCGGCTCCGGCTCGGCGGCGATCAGCCGTTCGAAGGACGCCTGCCCCCAGGACACGAAGCCCTCGGGTGCCTTCTTCCGCTTGATCTTGTTCTTCTTCTTCGGATCGTCGCCGGCCTTGGCGACGGCGCGGGCGTTCTCGATGTCGTGCTCGGGTGCCTCGGCGACGACGTCACCCTCGGTGTCGTACCCGGCACGTCCGGCACGGCCGGCGATCTGGTGGAACTCCCGCGCGGACAGCTGGCGCATCTTCGTGCCGTCGAACTTCGTCAGCCCGGTGAACAGCACCGACCGGATCGGCACGTTGATCCCGACGCCCAGGGTGTCGGTGCCGCAGATGACGGGCAGCAGGCCGCGCTGGGCGAGCTGCTCGACGAGTCGTCGGTACTTCGGGAGCATGCCGGCGTGGTGCACGCCGATGCCGGCCCGGATCAGGCGCGACAGGGTCTGTCCGAACCCGGCGCTGAACCGGAAGCCGGCGATGGCGTCGGCGATCTGGTCGCGGCGTTCACGCGAGGCGACCTTCGCCGACATCAGCGACTGCGCCCGCTCGAGTGCGGCGGCCTGGGCGAAGTGCACGATGTAGATCGGCGCCTTGCCCTCCTCGAGGAGCCGCTCGACCGTCTCCTGCACGGGCGTCATCACGTACTGGTACTCGAGCGGCACCGGCCGCGAGACACCCGTCACGCGGGCGGTGGGCCGACCGGTCCGGCGGGACAGGTCGTCGGCGATGGTCGTGACGTCGCCGAGGGTCGCCGACATGAGCAGGAACTGCGCCCGCTCGAGCACGAGCAGCGGCACCTGCCACGCCCAGCCGCGGTCGGGGTCGCCGTAGAAGTGGAACTCGTCCATCACGACGACGTCGACGTCGGCGTCCGGTCCCTGTCGCAGCGCCAGGTTCGCCAGGATCTCGGCGGTGCAGCAGACGATCGGGGCGTCCGCGTTGACGCTCGAGTCGCCGGTGACCATGCCGACGTTCTGCGCGCCGAACAGCTCGACGAGCTGGAAGAACTTCTCGGACACCAGCGCCTTGATCGGTGCCGTGTAGTAGCTCCGCTTTCCCTCGGCGAGCGCGGCGAAGTGCGCGCCGGCCGCGACGAGCGACTTCCCGGTGCCGGTCGGCGTGCTCAGCACGACGTTCGCGCCGGAGACGAGCTCGATGACGGCTTCGTCCTGCGCCGGGTACAGCGGTCGGCCGCCCTCCGCGGCCCAGGCCGCGAAGGCCTCGTAGACCTCGTCGGGGTCGACGATGCCGTCCACCGCCGCCGGGATCGCGGCGACGAGCGGGGGCAGGGCGGTGACGTCGGTCATGCGCCCATCCTCCCAGGTGCGCATGTGCCGGACGGGAGGCCCGTGGCGGCGCCGCCACGGGCCTCCCGTCCGCCCCGCCGCCGACTCAGGCGCGTTTCGATACGTGCGCATAGACTCGCGACATGCGCGAACTCGGCTTCCTCTCCTTCGTCCCGAACCACGGCGGCACCGACGGCGCCGCCGCCGCCCTGGAGGACGGCCTGCGCCTGTTCGAGACCGCTGAGTCGCTCGGCTACGGGACGGGCTGGGTGCGCGGACGGCACTTCGAGCCGTACCTGACGAGCCCGATGACCTTCTTCGCGGCCGCCGCGCAGCGCACCAGCACCATCGCGTTCGGCACCGCCGTGCTCGGTATGCGCTACGAGGACCCGGTGCGCCTGGCCGAGGACGCCAGCACGGTCGACCTGCTCAGCGGTGGCCGGGTGCAGCTCGGCATCAGCACGGGCATCGCCGGGTACGGCCCGATCCTCGACCCGGTGTTCGGCACGGTCGACCGCAGCTTCCGCGACGAGGCCGAGGCCCGCGCCGCACGGCTGCTCGAGGTGCTGCAGGGCGAGCCCCTCGGCAGCGCCGGCAAGGGCTACGAGAGCATCCCCGCCGGGGCCGACCTGACCCTGCAGCCGCTCAGCCCGGGCCTGCGCGACCGCGTGTGGTGGGGCGGCGGCAGCATGGGCACGGCGGTCCGCACGGCCGAGAAGGGACTCCTGCTGCACTGCTCGACCCTGAACACCGAGGACACCGGCGCCCCGTTCGCCCAGGCGCAGGCCGACCAGATCGCCGCCTACCGCGAGCGGTTCGCCGAGCTGCACCCGCAGCGCGAGTCCAAGGTCGCCGTGGGCCGGATCGTGGTGCCACTCCTCGACGACCACGACCGCGAGGTGCACGAGGAGTTCCTGACCGGGTACGCCTCCGGGATGGACGACGAGGGTCGACCGCTCTCGGGCACCCCGCCGTTCCGGTTCAGCAAGGTCGTGTCCGGCGAACCGGCGGCCATCGTCGACGCCCTGCTCGCCGACCCGGCGGTCACCGCCACCGACGAACTGGTCATCACCCTGCCGGCGAACGGCGACCGTGCGGCGCACGAGCGGATCCTGCGCATCGTGGCCGAGGAGATCGCCCCGGCGCTGCGGGCCTGAGAACCGGTGCCGCGGGCCGGCGCCGCGGGCCCGACCACCTGCGGTCCCGCCGCCGCACCACCACCGAGAGTCAAGGGCATCCGGCAGGGCTCTGATCGAGTTGGTGAGGCCCGAGAGCCCGGCCGGATGACCATCTCGTCCCTGATCCGCACGAGATGGTGCACCCATCGTTCCACCTACCGAGCGGTTTGTCACACCGTTCCGCGCACCGAGGACGTATGAAGTTGACCAAGTGTCACCCGTTTTTCCGAACCGGGACGAAGTGCGGCAACCGGTTCACCGGGGCGCATCAGGGCCGGAACGACGAATGCGTCCCCGCGCGGACGCGGGGACGCATTCTGGGACGCACCGGGGAGGCCAGGGCAACAACGGCCGGATCAGGAGACCGAGTCGCTCACCCAGCGACCCCGTAGTCGGTGCGTGCGCGGACGGTAACCAGCCGACTCGCGCACATAGATGCTACTGAACGGAGTTGCGAGCTGCGCGGAAACCGGACGACTTCGTCACTCCAGTTCGAGGGACGTGGTTCCGGCTTCGTCGACGACCGAGGCGCCGACGTGCAGCGTGAAGGTCCCCGACTCGTACTGCCACGAGCCGTCCCAGTGGGCGAAGGCACGCGCCGGGACCTCGATCGAGACCTCCGTCGACTCCCCCGCGCCGAGCCGGACCGGCGCGAACCCGACGAGCCAGCGCACCGGACGGTCGACGGTCGACTCGCCACGCGAGGCGTACACCTGCACGACGTGCTTGCCGGCCCGGTCGCCCGTGTTCGCGACCGTCGCCGTGACGATGACGGCGTCTCCCTCGCGCACGGTCGGGGTCGCGGAGACGCCATCGATCGACCACGTGGTGTAGCCGAGGCCGTGCCCGAACGGGTACGCCGGCTCCGTGCCGGCCCGCAGCCAGGCCCGGTAGCCGACGTGGACGCCCTCGTCGTAGGCGACCTTCCCGTCGACCGGGGTGACGTCGAGCACCGGGACGTCGGCCATCGCGACCGGCCACGTGGTGGGCAGGCGTCCGCCGGGCTCCTGCGCCCCCGTCAGCACGTCGGCCAGGGCGTTGCCGTACTCCTGCCCGCCGAACCAGGTCAGCAGCACCGCGGCGACGTCGTTCCGCCACGGCATCTCGACCGGCGACCCGGCGTTCACGACGACGACCGTGTTCGGGTTCGCCGCGGCGACCGCCCGCACCAGGTCGTCCTGGTGGCCGGGCAGTGCCAGCGAGGACCGGTCGTAGCCCTCGGACTCGACCTTGGAGTTCGTCCCGACCACGACGACGGCGACGTCCGCACCACGGGCGGCGTCCACCGCGGCCTCGATGAGCACGGCGGGGTCGTCGTCCGACGGCTCGGTGCCGAACTGGTACGCCAGCACCCCGCCGAGCGTCTCGTCCTGCACGATGTCGTACTCGATGCGGATCGCGACCTGCTGGCCCGCGGTCACCGACACCGGCACCGACCGCGCCGGCGGGTTGAGGAACGCGGCACCGAGCTGGTCGCCCTCGAACGGCACGTCCTCGTCGAGCAGCAGTTCGCCGTCGATCCACATGCGTGACCGTCCGGCCGCGCCGATGCCGAACCGCACGGTCCCGGTCGACTCGGCCGTGTAGGTGGTGGTGATGTCGAGCCGGTCGGCTTCACGCGTCGGGGCGTCGCCGCCGAACCAGAACAGTGCCGTCGCGCGGCGGTCCTCGACGAACAGCTCCTCGCCGTCCTTGACGAAGGCGACCCGGGCGCCGGGCTCCCCGGTGCCGGGGTTCGTGATGGTGGACAGCGGGAACTCCGCGATGCCCTCCTGCACGACGGCGCCGATCGCGTAGTCCACGCTCGCGCCGGGGAACGCCGAACGGATGCCATCCAGCGGTGAAACGACCTGCGACGGCACGACCGTGGCCGAGCCGCCGCCCTGCGTGCGGGCCTGGTCGGCATTGTGCCCGATCACCGCGATGCGCGACACGGCGGGGGCGTCGAGCGGCAGGACACCGGTGTTGCGGACCAGGACGGTGCCCTCGGCCTCGGCCTCGCGGACGAACGCGATGCCGTCCTCGACGTGCACGGGCGACGCGGCGACGGGCTCGAAGCTCTCGAGCGCGCCGACACGGGCGGCCAGGCTCAGGATCCGGCGGACCTTGCGGTCGATCGCCGCCATCGGCACCTCGCCGGACTGCACGGCGGTGAGCAGCGGGCCCTCACTCCACCACGGGTTCGGCCCGGGCATCGCGACGTCCTGCGACGCCTTCGCCGAGTCCACCGAACGCACTCCGGTCCAGTCGGACACGACGATGCCGTCGAAGCCCCACTCCGAGTTGAGCGGGGTCTCGAGCAGGTCGTTCTCCGACGCCGTCACGCCGTTGATCGCGTTGTACGACGACATGATCGCCCAGGCGTGCGCCTCGGTCACGGCCTTCTCGAACGCCAGCAGGTACAGCTCGCGCAGCGCACGGTCCGACACCTCGGTCGACGCGGTGAAGCGGTCGGTCTCGTAGTCGTTCGCGATGTAGTGCTTCGGGGTGGCGGCGACACCGTTCTCCTGCACGCCGTCGACGTACGACGCGGCCAGGTCACCGGTGAGCACCGGGTCCTCGCTGAAGGCCTCGAAGTGCCGGCCACCGAGCGGGGACCGGTGCAGGTTGATGGTCGGGCCGAGCACGACGTCGACGCCCTTGCGGCGGGCCTCCACCGCGGCGGCGGCGCCGTAGCGCTTCGCGATCGCGCGGTCCCACGAGGCACTCAGCGCGGTCGCCGACGGCAGGTTCAGGGATGGGTCACGCTCGTCCCAGACCTCGCCGCGCACGCCCGACGGTCCGTCGGACATCAGGATCCGGCGCAGCCCGATCTTCTCGATGGGCCAGGTGGTCCAGAAGTCACGTCCGGTGAGCAGCTGCACCTTCTCGTCGGTGGTCAGCTGGCCGAGGAGCGCATCGATGCGCTCGGTCAGCGGCGTCGACGGACTGGAGGCGGTGCTCGCGTCGTTCACGGTGGTCACGGTGGTCGGTCCTCTCGTTCAGGGCCGCGGGGCGCCGCCTGGACGGCCGGGGCCTCGTCGCCCACACCCACCATCCACCGGGTTCGCCGCCCGCGCTGGCAGCTCCTGCACCGTACCACCGAAAACCAACCGTTGCTTGGTTTTCTCGGGTCTCCTGCGGGCGGTACAGTCTGGCCATGGCACGACGGGGTTCGTACGCAAAGGGCATCGCGAAGCGCGAGGAGATCCTCACGGTCGCGCTGGACCTCGTGGCGTCGCAGGGCTTCCGGCGGACGAGCATCAAGGACATCGCCGACGCCGTGGAGCTGACCCAGGCCGGCCTGCTGCACTACTTCGACTCCAAGGACGAGCTCTGGGTCGAGATCCTCCGCCGGCGCGACGAGCTCGACCTCGCGCACGACTGGCAGGCCGCGGACCCGGCGGCCCTGCTCGCGGCGATCGTGCGGCACAACGCCGAGGTCCCGGGCCTGGTACAGATGTTCGTCAACCTGTCCGCCGCCGCTGCCACCGACGCCGAGCACCCGGCGCACGAGTACTTCCGCGAGCGCTACGAACGCAGCCGTCGCGTGCTGTCCGCCGACTTCCGCACCATGCAGCAGGACGGCCGCTTGCGCACCGACATCGACCCCGACGAGCTCACCAGCGTCCTGCTCGCGGTGTCCGACGGCATGCAGATCCAGTGGCTCTTCGACCCCGCCCGCGACATGGCCGAGCACGTCGAACTCGTCGCCCGCCTCGCGATCGCCCAGGTCGCCCCCACCGCCTGACAGCCCCCTCCCCGGCAGTGGGGTACGGACAGGGCCTGGTCGCGTCAGGTGCTGCGGGGCAGGATGGTCGGTGCCCGCCAGGGTGTGTTCCGACGACGATGTGGAGTGACGCGATGACGCGTGTAGTGGTGACCGGTGGCAGCGGCAAGCTCGGACGAGCGGTGGTGCGTGACCTCGATGCGCACGGGTACGACGTGGTCCTGCTCGACCGTGTCCCCTCCCCCGACAAGCCCGAGCGTGTCCCGTTCGTGCGGATCGACCTGACCGACCACGGCCAGGTCCTGAACGCCCTGCTCGGCATCGACGACCGGTACGACCACGTGGACGCCGTCGTGCACCTCGCGGCGGTGCCGGCCCCGGGGCAGGTCCCCGACGTGGCCCTCATCACGAACAACGTGACCTCGTCGATCAACGTCTTCCACGCCGCACGTGCCGCGAAGATCAAGAACGTCGTGTGGGCGTCGAGCGAGACCCTGCTCGGCATCCCGATGGGCGAGCACCACCCGCCCTACCTGCCGGTCGACGAGGAGTTCGCGGTCCGCCCGCAGTCGTCGTACTCGCTCGGCAAGGCGGTCGAGGAGGAGATGGCCCGCCACTTCACCCGCTGGGACCCGGAACTGAAGATGATCGGCCTGCGCTTCTCGAACGTGATGGACGAGACCGACTACCCGGCGTTCCCGTGGGACGCCACTCCCGAGGCGAAGACGTTCAACCTGTGGTCGTACATCGACTCCCGCGACGGGGCCCAGGCCGTCCGCCGGGCACTCGAGGCCGACCTCACCGGGTTCGAGGCGTTCGTCATCGCGAGCCCCGACACGGTGATGGACACCCCGACGATCGAGCTCGTCGAACGCTTCGTGCCGGACATCGAGCGCCGCGCGGACATCGACGGCGTCAGCTCGCTGCTGTCGTCGGAGAAGGCCCGCGAACTCCTCGGCTACACGCCCGAGCACAGCTGGCGCGACCACCGCGCCTGAACATCAGGCGGCGGGGACGAGGAGCCCGTCGAGCACCAGGTCGCGCGCCGCCGGCAGCAGGTCGGCGGCGAGCGCCTGCTCGTCCACGCCGGTGATCTGCGCGAGCGCGCCGATGATCGCCGCGACGGACAGGTCACCGTCGCACGCGCCCACGAACGCCGCGAGTGCGGTGTCCGCGTCCGCCCGGCGCCCGAGCCCGCCGCCCTGCACCAGGGTCATCACGGTGGGGTCGTCGTTGCCCGGCCAGTAGTACCGCTCCTCGGTGACGTCACCGGCCACCGACAGGTGGGCGGCGGCGAGCGCGACATCGTCGTGCGCGGCGAGCCAGGCGGCTGCGTCGAGGACGCGGGCGACCGTCGCGCCGAGGCCCGCGGGGTTGGAGCCGAGCGTCTCGGGGACCCGCTCGAACCGGCGGAGGCCGGACGGGCCTCCAGGCAGGGGTCGACGCACCACGACGTAGCCGAAGCCGACGCCGGTGACGCGCCGGTCCGCGAAGTCGTCGAGCCAGGCGCCCATCAGGGTGTCGAACTCGGCCGTGCCGGGCTTCGTCCCGCCGTCGCGGATCCAGGTCTCCGCGTAGGACGTCGGGTCCTGCCGCTCGCGCTCGATCACCCAAACGTCGAGGTCGGTGTCCGCGAACCAGGCGCGCACGCGGTCCAGGCCGTCGACGCCCCAGTGGTACTCCCAGTTGCCGAGGAGCTGGGCGGTCCCGCCGGGCTCCAGGTGGTCGGACAGGCCGCGGAGCACCGTCTCGACCAGGGCGTCGCCGACCATGCCGCCGTCGCGGTACTCGTAGGACGGGACGCCTTCGCGACGAGGCGTGATGACGAAGGGCGGGTTCGAGACGATCCGGTCGAAGCGCTCCCCCGCGACCGGCTCGAACAGTGAGCCGAACCGGAAGTCGATGCCGTCGATGCCGTTCAGCTGGGCGTTGAACCGGGCGATGTCGAGGGCCCGGCGCGAGATGTCGGTGGCGACCACGTGATCGGCGAACCGCCGTGCGTGCATGGCCTGGATGCCGCACCCGGTGCCGAGGTCGAGCACCCGTTCGACCGGCACGGGCACCTGCAGGCCGCTCAGCGTGGTGGTGGCGCCGCCGATGCCGAGCACGTGTTCCTCGCTGATCGCGTGCCCGAGGGCGAGCTCGCCGAGGTCGGAGACGACCCACCAGCTGCCGGCGCCGAGGTCGTCCACAAAGGCGTAGGGGCGCAGGTCGACGGTGGGGTGGACCAGGTCGTCGGCGCCGTCGCAGTCGCCTTCGCCTTCGCCGTCGCTGCGCAGCAGGCCCGCGGCGGTGACGGCGTCGAGCCCGGCGGTCGGGAACGCCACTTCGGCCTCGGACCGCGTCACCGGCAAGCCGAGCACGAACAGTGTCGCCAGGGTGCCGAGCGGCGTGGTCTCGCGGGCGGCGAGCGCACGGAGCGCGGCGACCCGCGAACCGCGGTGCAGCGATGCGGCAGCCTCGGTACCCCACAGGGAGTCGAGCCGGTCGACGGTGAAGCCGGCGGCCGTCAGGTCCGCGGCGAGCGCCGTGGCGACGGCGGGGTCCGCGACGATCGACGGGAGCGTGTGCACTGTGTCCACGCCGGCGGTTGCACCGTCGCTCACGAGGCGATCCCCTCGCGCAGCAGGACCGCGGGGACCTGCCAGTCGAGCACCAGGTCCAGGAGCCCGGGGAACCGCTGCTGCACGTCCTCGACGCGGACGCGGCTGACTCGGGTCAGGCCCTCCAGGTGCTGCTCGAGCAGACCGGCCTCGCGCAGGACCCGGAAGTGGTGGGTCAACGTGGACTTCGGCCGGTCGATGCCGACCCAGCCGCAGCTGCGCTCACCCCCGGCCGCGTCGACCAGGTAGCGGTGCAGGATCGCGAGCCGGATCGGATCGCTCAGGGCGTCCATCACGACCGGGAGGTCCATCTCGGCCACGGACGGCTGCGGCAGCCGTTCAGGAGCATCGACGTGCGCGGGCATGGACGGGACGCTACCACCGTTCGGCTTGCTGTACGACTTGCGTCGTACTGTTCGAGTGCGGTACGAATGCAGTCGTACTGCACGGAGATGGAAAGGGGTGCGCATGCACCAGTCAGCTCGTTCGGTCGCCGGGTTCTGGATCCTGGCGGCGATGCTCCTGGTCTCGGTCGCGTCGTCGGCCGTGCCGTCGCCGATCTACCCGGTCTACGCAGCCGAGTGGCACCTCACCCCGCTCATGCTCACCGGGGTCTTCGCCATCTACGTCGCCGGCCTGCTCGCGAGCCTGCTCGTCGCTGGTCGCCTGTCCGACCACGTCGGCCGCAAGCCCGTGCTCGTCGTCGGCGGCCTGGGCGTCGCACTGTCACTCGGCCTGTTCGCCATGGCGGACGGGGTCGTCGCGCTCATCGTCGACCGGATCGTGCAGGGTGTCTCGGTCGGGCTGCTCATCGGGGCCCTCGGTGCAGCCCTCATCGACAACTCCCTCGAACGCCACCCGACCATGGCCGGCGTGCTGAACGGCGTCATCCCGCCGATCGCACTCGCCACCGGCGCGATGTCGAGCGGCGCGCTGGTGCAGTGGGGTCCGGCACCGGAGCAGCTCGTCTACCTGCTGTTCGGCGCGCTCCTCGTGCTGCTGGTGCTCGCACTGTTCGTCGTCCCCGAGCAGGTGCAGCGTCGTCCCGGCGCTCTTCGCTCCCTGCGTCCGACGATCAGCGTGCCGCGGTCCTCACGCCGGCTGTTCCGCGGCGTCGCCGGCTCGCTCGTCGCCAGCTGGGCCCTCGGCGGCATGTTCCTGTCGCTCGTGCCCTCGGCGCTCGGCGCGGTGTTCGGGATCACGAACCACTTCGCCGCCGGTGCGCTCATCGCCGTGGTCACCGGAGTCGGCGCGCTGACCGGCCTGGCGATCCAGCGGATGGACACCCGTCGCGCGGTCCTGCTCGGACTCGTGGCCCTCGTGCTCGGCCCGATCGTCACCGTGTCGTTCGTGTTCGCGCACTCCCTGCCGGGCATGGTCGTCGGCAGCGCCATCGCCGGTGTCGGCTTCGGCGCCGGATTCCAGGCACCGCTGCGGATGCTGCTCGCCACCGCTGCCCCGACCCACCGCGCCGGGCTGCTCTCCACGATCTACGTCGTCAGCTACCTGGCGTTCGGGGTGCCCTCGGTCATCGGAGGCCTGCTCGAGCCCTCGGTCGGGCTCGTCCCGGTCATCGCCGGGTACGGCGGCTTCATCGTGCTCGCCGCGGTCGTCGCCCTCGTGCTGCAGCTGTCGTCGAAAGACGCCGCCGAGGTCGAGGAGCGCGCAGCCGAGGTCATCGAGCGCACCGCGACCGGCTCGATCCGGGTCGCGGCCGAGTAGCGACCCGTCCGCCTGGCGCGACGCGCTCGCACGGTGCGGCGCTAGTGGCCCGGTCGCGCCGAGTTCGTCCCGCGAGCGCGCGCACGCACCCCGACGGTCCGCGCCGCACCGGTGTGCGCAGCGTCGACGTCGGCCTTGCCCCGGTCCGCAGCATCGCGCAGACGCTTCGGCCCGTGCCGCTTGGCCCAGTCCCAGAAGCGGTGCAGCTGCGCCTTGAGCCACGTGATGATCTTGTGGAAGAAGTGGAACTCGCTCGCCAGCACCGTGAGGCCGATGAACACCACGAGCCACCCCGGGCCCGGCAGCGGCACCAGGATCAGCCCGATGATGACGACCAGCCCGCCCACCAGACCGACCAGCACCTTGTAGAGCAGGTGCACGTGCGGCCGCGCGTGGATCCAGGTGCGCAGGCGGTGGAACCACTGGAAGCGCTGGCGTGGCGCGCCGTCGGCCCGGGCTTCGCCGGATCGGTCGTTCGGGTCGCCGTCCATGCCGAAAACGTAGGGCGCGCGGCTGGGAATCAGCGGCGCACGGGGTGGACGCGGGGTGCGCATGCCGGGAGGCGCGTGGCGGTGACAGACCGCGCCTCCAGGCCGTCAGGCGGCACCGGCCGCCTGCCCCTCACGCGTGCGCGACGCACGTCGCCGCCCACGGGACGGCGGCCAGCCGGGCCTCCGGGATCGGCTCACCACCGACCGCGCAGCGCCCGTAGGTGCCGCCGTCGAGTCGTGCGAGCGCTGCGTCCACCTGACGGACTCGTAGCTGCGCGCCGTCGCGGACCGCGCCGAGCGAGCCGCGCTCCCAGGCCAGGGTCGCGCCCTCCGGATCGTGCTCGTCGTCGGAGTTGGCGTCCTGCCGGGCGTCACTGACGTCACGCATGCTCCGCTCGACCTCGAGCAGCAGCCGTTCGTTGCGGGCGCGTTCGGCCTCGAGTGCGGGGCGGGGGTCCTCCATCCCGGCCACGGTAGTCGCGGCGGAATGACCCCGCCTCCGGATGCGTTCGCATGGACATGACGAAGATCGGGTTCCTGTCGTTCGGACACTGGCGTGACGTGCCGGGGTCGAAGGTGCGCAGCGGGCGGGAGGCCCTGGTGCAGGCGATCGACCTCGCGGTCGCAGCCGAGGAAGCCGGCGTCGACGGCGCCTACTTCCGCGTCCACCACTTCGCGCCGCAGCAGGCCGCACCGTTCCCGCTGCTCTCCGCCATCGCCGCGAAGACCAGCCGGATCGAGATCGGGACCGGCGTCATCGACATGCGCTACGAGAACCCGCTCTACATGGCGGAAGAGGCCGCGGCCACCGACCTGATCTCCGGCGGGCGACTGCAGCTCGGCGTCTCGCGGGGATCACCCGAGACCGCCCTGGCCGGCTACCAGCAGTTCGGGTACGTGCCCGACGCCTCCGACGAGAACGGTGGCGACATGGCCCGTGCGCACACGAACGTGTTCCGCCGCGCGATCGCCGGCGAGCCGATGGCCAACGCCAACCCGCAGATGACCGGTTCGGTCGGGTCCCTGCCGATCTCCCCGCTGTCCGACTCGCTCGGCGACCGGATCTGGTGGGGCGCCGGCACCCGTGCCACCGCCGAGTGGACCGCTGAGCAGGGCATGAACCTGATGTCCTCGACCCTGCTGACGGAGGACACCGGTGTGCCCTTCGACCAGCTGCAGGCCGAGCAGATCGAGCGCTTCCGCCGGGTGTGGTCCGAGTCGGGCTGGGACCGCGAACCGCGCGTCGCGGTCTCGCGCAGCATCATCCCGATCATCGACGACGAGTCCCGCCACTACTTCGGCGTGCGCGCGCAGGTCGAGGGGCAGGACCAGGTCGGGCACCTCGACGGCGGGCTGGCCCGGTTCGGCCGGTCCTACATCGGTGAGCCCGAGCAGCTCGTCGCAGAACTCGCGGCCGACCAGGCCGTCCGTGCTGCCGACACCGTGCTCGTCACCGTGCCGAACCAGTTGGGTGTGGACTTCAACGCGCGACTGCTCGCCGCAGTGAAGGACGTCTTCACCGAGGTCGACGCGGCACCGGTCCCCGCCTGACCGAAGGCCTCAGCTGCTCGGCCAGAGCAGCCGGAAGCGCTCGCACACCACGGGCATGTCCGGCGCGAACCCCCGCGGGTTCTCCGAGTGTGCGCGCCAGAACGCCTCGTGCACGGTCCGCCAGTGTTCGAGCGTCCGGTCGCCTTCCCCCTCGGCCCAGGCGTGGTCCGCGTCGACCTGGTCGAACGGAACCACCCGGACCGCCGTCGTCTCGATGACGGCACGGGGCGCACCCGAGCCGTCGGTCACGATGCTCACCTCGTCGGTCGCGGGCAGCGGATCGCCGGTCGCCTCGTAGTCCCAGAGCGACGACGCCGTGCCGACCTTGACCCCGTCGAGCACGAGCTGCAGGAGCGCATCCGCCTGCTCCGGGGTCGCGCCGAAGGACCACGCCTCCGGCACGGCCTCCGGAAGGCTCGGACGCTCGCTGCGTCGCGCGGTCCAGAAGTCGTCGAGCGTCGAGGGCACGCCCCGACCGTAGTGCACCGGTCCGGTCCCCCCTTGTGCTGACACCCGGCTGGGGACTGGGGCGAGGCCGACCGCGCTCCTAGGCTCGGGAGCGTCGATCCACCCCGCACCTCGAGGAGCAACCGTGACGCTGCCGGCCGCAGGCTGGTTCCCGGACCCGCAGGACGCCCGTCGTCTGCGCTGGTGGGACGGTCGCACCTGGGGCGCAGCCACGCGGGTCCCCGCGGCTGCTGCTGACCCGGTCACGCCGATCGTCGTCGCGCCGGTGGGGCCGTCGTTCTCGGTGCAGACCGCGGCGATCCGGACGGACGCGTGGGCATCGGGCACCGCCGGCGACCGTCGGCTCTGCGTGTTCACGGTGCTCGCGGTGCTGCTCGCCGTGGTCTCGGTCGTCGCGAACCCCTGGGGCCTGGCGGGACTGCTCGCCGTGGCGTGCGGCGTCATCGGCATCGTCCGTCCCTGGGCAGTCGGTGCCTGGGCGGTCCTGGCGCGGAGCGCTTCGGCGAGCGCCCTCGTCGTCGCGGTGACGACGACCGCCATCGCCGCGTCGGCCCAGTTCCACCTGTTCTGAGGGCGGGGGGACCGCCTACCGCCGCGTTCCACGGCACTTCGTGAGCAGAAATGGTCGGCTGCAACGGCGCGACCCGACCATTTCTGCTCACGACACGCGCCCGTCGCGCACCCGCAGGGCCCCGCGCACCCGCACAGCCCGCACGGCCCGCGCAGGCCGCCTACCGCCGCGCCCGCGGGTGTGCCGTCTGGTACACGTCCCGCAGCATGTCCGCCGTGACCATCGTGTAGATCTGCGTCGTGGCGACACTCGCGTGCCCGAGCAACTCCTGCACCACGCGCACATCAGCACCGCCCTCGAGCAGGTGCGTCGCGAACGAGTGCCGGAACGTGTGCGGTGATACGTGCGCCTCCAGGTCGGCGGCAGCAGCGGCGGCCTGGATCACGAGCCAGGCACTCTGCCGCGACAACCGCGCTCCACGGGCACCGAGGAACAGTGCCGGCGTCGACGGCCCTCGTGCCGCGAACACCGGCCGTGCCCGCACCAGGTACGCGTCGATCGCTGCACGGGCGAAGCTGCCGAGCGGCACGATGCGCTGCTTGTTGCCCTTGCCCGTGACCTTCACGACCGAGAGCTCACCGTCGGCGTCCGACAGCGTCGTCACGTCGTCCACCGACAGCCCCACCGCCTCGGAGATCCGCGCACCGGTGGCGTAGAGCAGCTCGAGCAGGGCCTTGTCCCGCAGCTGGACGGGGTCGTCGGCGTCGACGGACACCGCCCCGAGCAGCCGTTCCATGTCTTCGACGGGGATCGCCTTCGGCAGCCGCATCGGGGCCTTCGGCGGGCGGACGGCGGTGCCAGGGTCGAGCGGCAACCAGCCCTCCCCCGCGGCGAAGGCGGTGAACGACCGGACCGAGCTGAGCATCCGCGCGATCGACCGCGGTGCGAGCGGGCCTTCCGGTCGGGTGGCCAGGTGCGTCACGAACCCCGAGACGTCCGCCCGTGCCAACCGTGCCACGTCCAGCAGCACCGAGGATCCCCCGGCCCGGTCCGCACCGTCCGACTCGACGACCGGAGCGGCCGCCAACCACGACGTGAACACGGCGAGGTCCCGCCGGTACGCCGACAACGTGTGCTGCGAGAGTCCCCGCTCGATCGCGACGTGCCGCAGGTACGTCTCCGCGGCGCGGTCGAGGGGCATCACCTCAGCAGGCTAACCGGCGCGGGGCCACCCACCCGTCAGTGCAACGCCTCGTCCGGCGCGCCCACACGGAACCCGGTGAACGTCACGGTCAGCCCGGCCCGCGTCGGCCCGGCGCACAGCAGCCCCGCGGACACGACGGCGTCCGGGTCCAGGTACGCGACCCGGACGAGGCGGGGTTCCTCACCCTCGGCCCACGCCCGGATCGTCACGGCGTCGCCATCGCGGCTCGCGCGGACGGTCACCACCCGGCCCGCCCACTCCGGCACGGGCGACACCGACCAGTCCGAGAAGCCACGCGTCACGACGGCGCCGAGCTGCGGCGCTCCGTCCGAGAACTCCACACCGGCCTTGATCCAGGTCTGTTCGTCGACGCGCAGGAACACCCCGGCCTGGTCGAACTGCTCGGTGTAGTCGAGCACGAACGACGCCTCGACCGAGAACGGCCCGTCCGTCGGCTGCAGCAGCGCGTGCTCGGAGTCGTGCACGAACCCGTACGAGGTGGTCCGCCAGGCGTCACTGCCCTCGACCGCGGTGACGCGGAACACGTCGCCGTCGAACCCGGCGACCTCCGGCTCGTGCGTCCAGGTGCCGGAGGTGACCAGGTCGCGCAGACCGTCGGCCGCGGACCCGCTCACTTGCCGCGCTGTTCGATGGCCTCGACGGCGAGCGTCGCGACGACGAGGGCCGAGTTGTTGAGCCGACCGCCCAGGATCCCCTCGAGCAGCTCCGCCCGCGGGACCCAGCGCGTCACGATGTCGGCCTCTTCCGCCTCGCGCTCGAACGCAGACTCGGTCGACCGGACACCGCGCGCCCGGTAGATCTGGATGAACTCGTCGCTGCCGCCCGAGGACGTGTTGTAGCGGACCAGGGGCTCCCACGTGTCGGCCTCGAGGTCGGCCTCCTCGCCCAGCTCGCGCTTCGCAGCAGTCAGGTGGTCCTCGCCCTCCATGTCGAGCAGGCCGGCGGGCAGCTCCCAGTCGCGCAGCCGCACCGGGTGCCGGTACTGCTGGATGACCAGGACGCGGCCCTCGTCGTCCTCGGCGTACACGGCGACGGCGCCCGTGTGGTCGATGTACTCGCGGACCATCGAGTCGCCGTTGTACGCGACGGTGTCGCGGCGCACGTCCCAGACGGCGCCCTCGTACACGACGGTGGATTCGGTGACCTCGAAGGAGGCGGACTCGTCAGCGATCGGTGCGTCTGTCACGGCTCCATCCAAGCACGCGTGCGCCGGGCGCCCCCGTCGGAACCAGGTTCCGGACACAGCACCGCGTCGTTCCGCGGTTCCGTGTCCGGAACCAGGTGCCGTGGACGCGACCCCGTGACGGACGGGAGGCGCGGTGCCAGCTGGCACCGCGCCTCCCGTCCGATCGTGGAGACCGGCGCTTACGCGACCTGCTCCTCGGTCTGCGGGTCGAACAGGCTGGACGCCTCGTGGCGCTCGATCGCGGCCGCGACGAGCCCCGCGAACAGCGGGTGCGCATCGGTCGGACGCGAGCGGAGCTCCGGGTGCGCCTGGGTGGCGATGTAGAACGGGTGCACGTCGCGCGGGAGCTCGACGTACTCCACCAGCGTCCCGTCGGGCGACGTGCCCGAGAAGACGAGGCCGGCGTCCGCGATCTGCTCGCGGTACTTGTTGTTCACCTCGTAGCGGTGGCGGTGGCGCTCGGAGGCCTCGGGCGCTCCGTACAGCTCCGCCGCCAGCGACCCTTCGGTGAACGACGCCGGGTACAGGCCCAGGCGCATCGTGCCGCCCAGGTCGCCACCGGCGATGATGTCGACCTGCTCCGCCATCGTCGCGATGACCGGGGTCGAGGTCTCCGGGTCGAACTCGGTGCTCGACGCGTCGGTCAGACCGACCTCGTGGCGGGCGTACTCGATGACCATGCACTGCAGGCCGAGGCACAGGCCGAGCGTCGGGATGCCCTGCTCACGCGCGAACTTCAGCGCGCCGAGCTTGCCCTCGATGCCGCGCACGCCGAACCCACCGGGGATGCAGATGCCGTCGACGTCGCCGAGATGCTTCGCCGCACCCTCGGGGGTGGTGCAGTCGTCGGACACGACCCACTTCAGCGTCACCTTGGCGTCGTGCGCGAAGCCGCCGGCGCGGAGCGCCTCGGTGACCGACAGGTAGGCGTCCGGCAGGTCGATGTACTTGCCGACCAGGGCGATCGTGACGGCCTTCTTCGGCTCGTGCACGGCCTTCAGCACCGGGGTCCACGCGGTCCAGTCGACCGGACCGGCGTCGAGCTTGAGCGCGTCGACGATGACCTGGTCGAGGCCCTGGTTGTTCAGCAGCGTCGGCAGGTCGTAGATCGAGGGGACGTCCACGGCGTTCACCACGGCGTCCTCGTCCACGTCGCACATCAGCGCGATCTTGCGCTTGTTCGACTCCGACACCGGACGGTCGCTGCGCAGCACCAGCGCGTCGGGCTGGATGCCGATCGAGCGGAGCGCGGCGACGGAGTGCTGCGTCGGCTTGGTCTTCTGCTCACCCGAGGCGTTCATGAACGGCACCAGCGAGACGTGCACGAAGAACACGTTGTTGCGGCCGAGCTCGTGCCGGACCTGACGGGCGGACTCGATGAACGGCTGCGACTCGATGTCGCCGACGGTGCCACCGACCTCGGTGATGATGACGTCGGGCTGCGGGTCGTTCTGCGCCTGCTCGCGCATCCGGCGCTTGATCTCGTCGGTGATGTGCGGGATGACCTGCACCGTGTCGCCGAGGTACTCGCCGCGACGCTCCTTGGCGATCACCGTCGAGTACACCTGACCGGTCGTGACGTTCGCGGCCTGCGACAGGTTGATGTCGAGGAAGCGCTCGTAGTGCCCGATGTCGAGGTCCGTCTCCGCACCGTCGTCGGTCACGAAGACCTCGCCGTGCTGGAACGGGTTCATGGTGCCCGGGTCCACGTTGAGGTACGGGTCGAGCTTCTGCATGACGACCTTGAGGCCGCGAGCCGTGAGCAGGTTGCCGAGGCTGGCCGCCGTCAGGCCCTTGCCGAGAGACGAGACGACCCCGCCGGTCACGAAGATCTGCTTCGTCACCTTCGGGGTCGAGTTCGAAGAATTGGTACCGCCGCTGAGAGTGTCCGCCACGGGATTCCATCGTACGTCAGAACTGCCGGGAGGCGCGACCTCGGTTCGCCGTGGGCGTTGCGCGGGTGGATGGCCGGGTCCTCGGGCCGTGGCCGGGTCGGCGGGCGGCACCCGCCTGCTTGGTCGTCAGGCTCGCTGGCCGGCCACGTCGAGCAGCTCACGGGCGTGCTCGATGCCGCTGGCGCTGTCGCCGAGTCCGGAGAGCAGCCGTGCCATCTCCTGCAGCCGGTCCTCGCCCTCGAGCCGGCGCACGCTCGACGAGGTCACGGCACCGCTGGCGTCCTTCACGACGTTGAGGTGGTTGTTCGCGAAGGCCGCGACCTGGGCCAGGTGCGTGACGACGATGACCTGCGTCCGCTCGGCGAGCTTCGCCAGCCGCCGGCCGATCTCGATCGCCGCCGCGCCACCGACACCCGCGTCGACCTCGTCGAAGACGAACGTCGGCACCGTGGTGCTGCCGGCCATGACGACCTCGATCGCGAGCATCACGCGCGACAGCTCACCGCCGGACGCCCCCTTGCCGATCGGCCGGGGGTCGGTGCCCGAGTGCGGCTGGAGCAGGATCGTCACCTGGTCACGGCCGTGGCGGCGGTACTCGCCGGCGTCGGTGACCTCGACCACCAGGGTCGCACCACCCATCGCGAGGGTCTTCAGCTCAGCGGTCACGCGCTTCGCCAGGTCGGTCGCCGCCTTGGTGCGCGCCGTCGTGAGCGCGGCGGCGGCGGACTCGAGCGCCTGCTCGTCCTGCTCGACCGACTGCTGTAACGCCGCGATCCGGTCGTCGTCGCCGTCGAGCTCGAGCAGCCGGTCGCTCGCACGCTGTCCGTAGGCGATGACGTCGTCCACCGTCTCGCCGTACTTGCGGGTGAGGCCGGCCAGCAGGGCACGGCGTTCGTTGATGAGTTCGAGGTCGTGCCCGGCCTCGGGTTCCAGGGAACCGAGGTAGCTCGAGATGCTCGCCGAGGCCTCGGCCGCCTGGATCCCGAGCTCCGTGAGCTGCTCGAGCACCGGCTGCAGGGCACTGTCCGACGACGCGACGCGCTCCACGGCACGGCGTGCGGACTCGACCAGGCCGACGACGTCGGAGACGCCGTCGAGGGACTCGCTGGACAACGCCTCGTGTGCCAGGGCCGCGGACAACCGGAGCTCCTCGAGGTTGCCCAACCGTTCGGCGCGCTCGGCCAGCTCGACGTCCTCGCCGGGCTGCGGGTCGGCGGCCTCGATCTCGTCGGAGGCCGCGCGGATCCGCTCGGCCTCGGCCACCCGGTCGTCCCGGTCGCGGACCAGGACCTCGAGGTCACCGGCGTGCTGCTGCCAGGCGTCGTACGCGGCGACGTACCGGGCGAGGGCCTTCTCGAGCGAGGCTCCCCCGAACCCGTCGAGGGCAGCCCGCTGCGCCGTGGCCGAGGTCAGGCGGATCTGGTCCGACTGCCCGTGCACGGTGACGAGCTGGTCTGCGAGCTCGCCGAGCACCGCCACGGGCGCACTCCGACCGCCCACCGTGGCACGGCTGCGCCCCTCGGCGGAGACCGTGCGGGTGAGGATGAGTTCGCCGTCCTCGACGGTGCCGCCGGCGTCCTCGACACGTTCGGCGACGGCGTCCTGCTCGGGGACGTGCCAGCGGCCTTCGACGACGGCGCTCGACGCACCGCGGCGCACCGAGCCGGCATCGGCCCGCGCACCGAGCAGCAGCCCGAGCGCGGTGACGATCATGGTCTTGCCCGCGCCGGTTTCCCCGGTGACGACGGTGAAGCCCGGCCCGAGTTCGAGCGTGGTCTCACCGATGACACCGAGGTCGCGGATCGCGATCTCCTCGATCATCGGTCGTCCTCCGTCGTTCGCTGCGCCACGGCCGACCGGGCGGAAGCGATGCTGCGCCCATCCACGCCGATCATCGGGTGTCCTCCGCGCTCATCGGTCGTCCTCGTCGCTCTGGGGGCCGCGCCACCCGGCGACGGGCAGCTGGAACTTCGCGACCAGGCGGTCGGTGAACGGAGCGTCCTTGAGGCGGGCGACCCGCACCGGGTCGGGCGAACGCCGGACCTCGACACGGGCGCCCGGGGGCAGGTCGTGGGTCCGTCGGCCGTCGCACCACAGGACGCCGACGCCGCTCGTGCGCCGCAGGACCTCGATCGCGAGCGTGCAGTCCGGCCCGACGACGATCGGTCGGGCGAACAGGGCGTGGGCGCTCAGCGGCACCATGAGCAGCGCGTCGACGTCCGGCCACACGATGGGGCCACCGCCGGAGAACGAGTACGCCGTGGAGCCGGTCGGGGTCGACACGACCACGCCGTCGCAGCCGAACGACGACAGCGGGCGGCCATCGACCTCGGTCACGACCTCGAGCATCCGCTCCCGCGAGGCCTTCTCGATCGTGGCCTCGTTCAGCGCCCAGCTCGAGTAGACGATCTGGTTGCCGACGACCACGTCGACCTGCAGGGTGACGCGTTCCTCGACGTTGTACTCGACGGACAGCGCGCGCTCGACCGTCTCGGACAGGCCGTCACGCTCGCTCTCGGCCAGGAACCCGACGTGCCCGAGGTTCACCCCGATCAGTGGAGCGCCGGTGTTCCGCACGAGTTCGGCCGCGCGGAGGATCGTGCCGTCGCCACCGAGCACGATGACGATCTCGAGCTGGTTCGGCTGGACGTCGACGCCGAGGATGTCGACCTTGCCGACCGACGCCTCGGCACGACGGATGTCGGCGTACTCGTCGAAGGGCATGACGGGCGTGAGACCGGCTGCGTGCAGGAGGTCGCAGACCTCGACCGCAGCGTCGATCGAGTCACGGCGACCCGTGTGGGACACGAGCAGGATGTGCCGTTCGTCACTCATGAAGACCCTTCCGTGAGTTCGGTCGCCCGGACTCTCCATTCTGTCGGATTGCCCCCGACACCGCGCTGGAAGCGGGCCAGGTACTCGTGGTTGCCGTGTGTCCCGACGATCGGGGACGCGGCGAGCCCACTGGTGCCGAGCCCCAGGTCCCACGCCGCCCACAGCACGTTCATGAGCGCGTCGTTCCGGAGCCCGGCGTCGTGCACGATGCCCTCGCGGACACCGCCACGACCCACTTCGAACTGGGGCTTCACCAGGAGCACGAACTCGTCCGCGGGGACGGCTTCGGCCAGCGCCGGCAGCACGAGTCGGAGCGAGATGAAGGACAGGTCCCCCACCACCAGGCTCGTCTCGCCGGCGGCGCCGTCGAGCGCCAGGTAGTCGGCGCGCGTGAGGTTCCGCGCGTTCGTCCCCTCGACCACGGCGACGCGTTCGTCGAGCGCGATGGTCGGGTGCAGCTGTCCGTGCCCCACGTCGAGCGCGATGACACGGCGGGCGCCGCGTGCGAGCAGCACCTGGGTGAACCCACCGGTGCTCGCGCCCACGTCGAGCACGACCCGACCGGAAGGGTCGACGTCGAATGCGTCGAGCGCACCGACGAGCTTCCGGGCCGCCCGCGAGACCCACTCGTCCGCGGCGTCGACCTCGATGTCCGCGTCGGATGCGATCGGCGTCGACGGCTTCAGGACGGCACGGCCACCCACGAGCACCCGGCCGTCCTGGATCAGCTTGCTGGCGACGGTGCGCGACCGTGCGAGCCCGCGTGCAGCGAGGAGGGCGTCGAGGCGGACCGGGGTCGCGTCGTGCACGGCTCCGTCCGGCTCAGGCACTCGCGGAGCCGCCGCTCTCGAGCCGCGTCCGCAGCTCGTCGTGCAGGGCGGAGAAGGCGTCGGCGCGTTCGGCGAGCGGCAGGGCCTCGGCCTCGGCGGTGCGCGCGGCGAAGGCGTCCTGCTGCTCGGGTTCGGCGGACGGCTGCTCGGGGTTCGGCACGTCCGACACGCTACTCGCCGCCGTACAGCTGCGGGTCCACGTCGAGGCCGTAGATGGCCAACCCGGACTCCCAGATGAGCGTCGAGCCAGCACGGAGCCGATCGATGTCCGTCCCGGCGTCGAGCACCCGGACGACGTGCCCGCGCATCGCCACCGTCGAGGTACCGACGGTCACGTACCGGGTGCCGTCCTCGTCCTCGCGCCGCACCGTCTCCGGGTACGGCTGGGACAGCCCCCGGAGGTCTTCGAGCACGTAGGTGGGACGCGAGCGCTGGTCGGCCGCGAGCACCTGCTTCGCCTTGTCGATGCCGGTGAGCACGAGCACGCTCGGGATCCCGACGTCGTTCGCACCCTTGATGTCGGTGTCCAACCGGTCCCCGATGAACAGGGTCCGACCGCCGCCGAAGCGCTCGACCGCCGTGTCGAAGATCGGCCGCTCGGGCTTGCCGGCGACCACGGGCATCCGGCCGACCGCCTGGTGCACGGCGGACACGAGCGTGCCGTTGCCGGGCGCGATGCCCCGCTCGACCGGGATCGACCAGTCCATGTTCGTGGCCACCCACGGCACGTCCGGGTCGGCCAGGGCGAACGAGGCCTCGGCCAGTTCCTTCCAACCGAGGTCCGGCGAGAAGCCCTGGATCACCGCGGCCGGGGAGTCCTCGGCACTCGAGGTGACCGTGAACCCGGCTTCCTCGACGATGCTGGACAGCCCGAGCCCGCCGGTGACCAGGACGGTGGCTCCGGCCGGCACCAGGGTCGCGAGCAGCTGGACGCCGGCCTGCGACGAGGTGACGACATCACCCTCGGACACCTCGAGCCCGTAGCGCTCGAGGTGCTCAGCGACGTCGATCGGCCGGCGCGACGCGTTGTTCGTGATGTAGCCGACCCGCGCCGTGAGCGATGCCCGGGTCAGGGCCTCGACCGCGTGCGGGATGGCGTTGCGGCCACGGTAGACGACGCCGTCGAGGTCGGTGAGGACCACGTCGACGCCGTCGGTCAGGGCCGCCGAGTGCTCAGTCGGCTGCGGAGCCGTCGACGTCGCGGGGGTTGTCGTCGTCGATCTCGCCGGGCTCGTCGGCTGCCGAGGTGTCGTCGTCGAGGTCGTCGAGGGCGGGTTCGTCATCGAGGTCGTCGTCGACGTCGCCGGCGGATTCGTCGTCGCCGTCGAGTTCATCGGTCGCGACGTCGTCGGCTCCGAGGTCATCGGCGTCGTCGTCTCCGGCGTCTCCGTGTTCTTCGACTTCGAGCGTTTCCTCGACCACATCAACTGTCTCCCAAGCGTTGTCGTCCGCGATTTCGGCGAGGGCCGCTGCCGCGCGGTCCACACGGGCCCACCACTCGTCGGCCTCGTCCTGTCGACCGAGCTCCTCGAGCGTGGCCGCGTAAGCACTGTAGAGCGCCGGGGACCACGTGTAGGCGGTGGACGGGTCGAGCTGTGGAATCTCCAGCTCGCCGAGGGCGGCTGTGGGATTCCCGAGGTCGAGACGAGCGCCGGACATGGCGATCGCGAGCTCGACCTGCACCGGGGTCTCGAGGGCCGAGCGCTCGACCGAACGACCGAGCTCGAGTGCCCGCTCCGGACGGCCCAGGCCACGCTCGCAGTCCACCATCATCGGGAGCTGGTCGTTGCGACCGGAGATCCGACGGTAGGTGCGGAGCTCCCGGAGCGCGGTGGCGAAGTCGCCGAGGCGGTAGGCCGTGATCGCGGCCGTCTCGCGGACGACACCGACACGACCGGCACGACGAGCAGCGCTCAGGGCGTGCTGGTTGGCCGTCTCGGGGTCGTCGTCGACGAAGAGCGCAGCGGCCACGAGGTGACGGGCAACCCAGTCGGCGTTGTCCTTGCTGAGGGTCTTCAGCTCCATCCGGGCGGCGGGGTCGAGGTCGCGCGCCTGGATCTCCTCGGGGATCTCCGGGTCGTCGTGGCGCGGACGGATCGACTTCGTGCCGTAGGGGTCGCGGTCTTCCCAGTCGTCGCGCGCGGCCTCGCCGAAACGGGCGCCGGCGTGACGACTGCCGTCACCGAAACGACGACGGTCCTCACCGCCGTCGCGAGCCGGGCGGTCCGACGAACCGCCCCGGAACGGGCGGTCGGACGAACCACCACGGGCCGGACGATCGGAGGATCCACCGCGGTACGGGCGGTCCCCGTCACGAGCGGGCCGATCGGAGCCACCACGGTACGGACGGTCCCCGTCACGAGCGGGCCGATCCGAACCACCACGGTACGGACGGTCGCCATCTCGGGCGGGACGGTCCGAACCACGACGGTACGGACGGTCCCCGTCACGAGCGGGACTATCCGAACCACCACGGTACGAACGGTCGCCGTCACGCCGCGGCCGGTCCGACGATCCGCCCCGGTACGGGCGGTCGCCGTCACGAGCGGGACGGTCCGAGGAGCCGCCACGGTACGGACGATCGCCATCACGAGCCGGACGGTCCGAACCGCCGCGGTACGGGCGATCGCCATCACGGCGGGGACGATCCGAACCGCCCTGGAACGGGCGGTCACCGTCACGACGCGGACGGTCAGAGCTCCCGCCACGGAACGGACGATCCCCGTCACGAGCCGGGCGGTCCGAGCCACCACGGAACGGACGATCGCCGTCGCGCCGCGGACGATCGGCACCGCGCGGACCATCGCCGCGCGGAGGCCGGCCGGAGTCACCACGGTCGCCCTGCCACGACGGCCGGTCGTTCCGGTCGCCCGATCGGAACGGACGATCGCCGTCCCGACGCGGAGCGCTGTCCCGTCGAGGCGCGCCGTCACGGAAGGGACGGTCTCCACCCTGCGGACGATCACGACGGTCGCCTTCACGGCGCTCGAACTCACGAGGACCGGACGACCAACGACCATCGCTCTGGCCGTCCCGACGCGGAGCGCCGTCGCGACGGGGGAACCGGTCGCCGTCCCGTCGGGGTCGATCTCCGCGGTCCGGGTCGTTCCGCCGCTGATCGTCGTCGTTCGCCACCGTTGCTCCTCATCGCGTGCCCGGTGCAGTGCCTCGGGCGTTCGTCCGCTGTGTCGTTGTGTTGGGTGCCGCGTCAGGTACCCGACGTCGGCTTCCAGTCCATCACGAACCGGAGCCGGCGTCGAGTGAACGGCGGCAGAAACAGAAATGGCCACCGGCCCCGACCGAGAACGAGGGTTTCCCCTGCGAATTCTCGATGGAGGGCCGATGGCCACATCTTTCATACGTTAAGTCCGGCGGCGTCCTACTCTCCCACAAGGTCCCCCTTGCAGTACCATCGGCGCTGAGAGGCTTAGCTTCCGGGTTCGAAATGTGACCGGGCGTTTCCCTCTCGCTATGACCACCGGAACACTCTCGACCAGATCATACATTGGTCTCAAAGCTGTTCCAGCTGCTGCTCTCGGTGAAGAGGGCAGAGCGGTGTATTCAGTTTCGATTCCCGATCGTCTGTCGGGAACCACAAAGTGGACGCGAGCCCGTGCAACAAGTGCA
>NZ_QKSO01000007.1:0-179677 GCF_003234215.1 Curtobacterium sp. MCSS17_006
GTTATGGGGGAAGGGGAGCGGGTGGTGTCGTCGGGAAGGCGGGTGCGGCGGTGGGGGTGGGGACTGCTTGCCTGGAGGCGCGGGGCGGGGCCGTCCCGCGCCTCCAGGCCGAAGGTGGCCGGGTCAGGCGTCGTCGTGCGCGGCCAGGAAGGCCGCGACGACCCGGCGGAACTCCGCCGGCTGCTCCAGGTGCGAGCAGTGGCTCGCGCCGGGGAAGACGTGCTGCCGGACGTCGGCGATCCGCTCGACGAACGGCGCCCACGTGGCGGGCGTGGCCTCGTCGTGCTCGCCGGCGACGACGAGCGTCGGCACGGCGACGCGGTCGAGCCGGTCGACTATGGTCCAGTCGCGCATCGTGCCGATGACGTGGAACTCGTTCGGGCCGTTCATCGTGTGGTAGACCGTCGGCTCGCGCTCCATCTGCTCCTCGGAGTCGACGAAGTCTTGCGGCATCGGGACCACGCGGCAGACGTGCCGCTCGTAGAAGACCTGCGTCGCCGCCAGGTACTCGGGGTCGTCGACGGTGCCGGCCGTCTCGTGCCGGGTCAGGGCGTCCTGCACGTCGGCGGGCAGCTGCGCGCGGAGCTCGGCAGCGCCGTCGACCCAGAGCTGCATCGACGCGGGGGAGTTGCAGATCGCCAGCGACCGGAGCCCCGCGGGCTGCTGCACCGCGATCTCGGCGCCGAGCATGCCGCCCCACGACTGCCCGAGCACGTGGTGGTCGCCGAGCCCGAGGTGCTCGACCAGGGCGGCGTACTCGTCGACGAACAGCTGCGGCTGCCAGGTGTCGACCGGCGCGTCCGGGCGGTGGCTGCTCCGGCCGCAGCCGAACTGGTCGTGGTGGACGACGGCCCGGCCGGTCTCGTCGGCCAGGGCCGCGAGGTTCCGGAGGTAGTCGTGGGCCATGCCGGGCCCGCCGTGCAGGACGACGAGGGGCAGCGCGCCCGCGACCGGGGTGTCGGGCGTGGTGACCCGGTACCAGGTCTCGCCGTCGCGGAACGGCATCGTGGATTCGGTGATGCTGGACATGGGGGTCAGCATGGAGCGGAAAAAGGTCCCACGCAATACCTTTTCTGCTGCCTTAACGTGGTCGTAACACCGCAAAGGGGGTCCGTGTTGTCCGATCGTACGACCGAGACGCGCGTCGACAAGGTCGAGGACCGCCTCGTGACCGCCGTCGCCGTGGGCGAGTACCTGCCCGGCGCGAACCTGCCGCCGGAACGCGAACTCGCCGGCCTGCTCGGCGTCGCCCGGGTCACCGTGCGCGGTGCGATCGCCCGGCTCGTCGAACGGGGGCTGCTCGAGACCCGTCGAGGCCGGGGCGGCGGCACGTTCGTCCGCACCGAGTGGCCGGACAACTCATCGGACGCCGTCGGACGGGTGCTGCTCGCCCGGTGGGAGGCGATCCAGGACACCGCCGACGCCATCGCGCTGCTGCACGGCGCGCTCGCGACGGCCGCCGCCGAACGGGTCACCCCGGACGACGCCGCCCTGATCCGTGCACGGCTCGAGGTGTTCCGCGACGCCACCTCGGGCCTCGAGAAGCAGCAGGCCGACGCCGTGCTGCACCGGACGATCATCGACGCCGCGCGGAACGACGCCCTGCGGATGGCGCTCGCCGGGTTGGAGGCGCAGATCTCCATCGCCGCTCCGGCGCACCTGTGGGGCACGGCCGAGGGCATGGCGGAGATGGAGACCCGCGCGCTCCACGAGCACGAACTGCTGGTGGACGCGGTGTGTTCGGGGCGGGCGCCCGAGGCGGGCGTGATCGCCCGGCAGCACGTCGGGATCGACGTCGAACTGCTCGAACGGGCCGTGCGGCGGACGGGGCAGGTGCCCCGCCACTGAGGGGCGGTCTTTCGGTCGGTGCGGCGGTTGGCCGTCAGTGCACGGCGGGTGCCGGCACCGGGTAGACGTCGTCCGGCATCGGCCACGGCGCCCACTTCGGCCGCGGCGCGTACACCAGGTACGGCTGCGGTGTCGGGTAGCTGACGAGCTCGAGCGTCGACCCCCACGGCGTGCGGGTGTACACGAACCGGTTGCCGGCCCCCGCCTCGTCGCCACGCAGGTCGCGCGGGTCGGAGTTCCGGGTGCCGCCGGCCGCCTCGACCCGGGCGAGCGTCTCGTCCAGGTCGTCGGCGTACATCGCCAGGTGCTGCCACCCCAGGTCGGACGGGTGTGCGGCGTTCCGCTGCTCGGGCCCCAGGTACTCGAACAGCTCGAGCCCCGGCCCCTCCGGCAGCGCGAGCATCCGCATGGCCCCTTGCGCCATGGAGCTCGGGATGCCGAGGTAGCCGTGCGCCTCGGAACTGCTGTTCGGCGTCTCGTCACGACGCCGCATGTCGTACAGGACGACGGCGTCGAACGCCGCCTCGAAGAACTGCGTGGCTGCGTCGATGTCCGGCACCGTGACGCCCACGTGGTCGATCCTGATTCCCCTGCTCATGGTCGATTCGTACCACCGGCGGTCCCCGCGGCTCGGGTCGGGGCGAGGTCCGTGCGGGGTCGGTGCCCATCGATGCGGCAAGCCGCACCGCGGCTCCGCGCGCCGCACCGGGAGCGGTCGGCGCCGGTCTCGACCACCGTCCCGGAACAGTCGTTCCAGGACGGGGTGCGGGACACACGACCGTTACACGAGGGAAACGGCGGGGGCGAAGTCGCTCCGTAGCTTCGTGCTCAAGCACGCACCGCCCCGCTTCCCACTCCCTCGGAGGACGCCATGGCTACCGACATCGCGACACCAGTCGCCGCGCCCCACGCCCCCACCACGACCGCCGCTCCCGCCCCAGCGGGCGCCGGTGTCGTCAAGCCCGGGTACGACCCGGCGCTCACGAACGAGGACCTCGCCCCGCTGCGCGAGCAGCGCTGGACGAGCTACAACTTCTTCGCGTTCTGGATGTCCGACGTGCACTCCGTCGGCGGCTACGTCACCGCCGGGTCGCTCTTCGCCCTCGGGATCGCGAGCTGGCAGGTGCTCATCGCCCTGGTGGTCGGCATCCTCATCGTGCAGGTCTTCGCCAACCTGGTCGCGAAGCCGTCGCAGCGCACCGGTGTGCCGTACCCGGTGATCAACCGCGCGGTGTTCGGGGTGCTCGGCGCGAACGTGCCCGCCATCATCCGCGGCCTCATCGCGATGGCCTGGTACGGCGTGCAGACCTTCCTCGCCGCCCAGTCGCTGAACATCATCTTCCTCAAGTTCATCCCGGCGTCCGCGGGGCTGCTCGACCACTCGTTCCTCGGGCTGTCGGCCCTGGGCTGGATCTCGTACGCGATCCTCTGGGTGGCGCAGGGCGCGCTGTTCTGGATGGGCATGGAGGCCATCAAGCGGTTCATCGACTGGGCCGGACCGGCGGTCTACGTGGTGATGATCGTGCTCGCGGTCTACCTGGTCAGCCAGGCGGGCATCGGCAACATCTCGTTCACCCTGTCGGCCGGCGAGCCGCTGTCGTTCGGGGCGTCGATCCCGGTGATGCTGTCCGCGGTCGCCCTGGTGGTCAGCTACTTCTCCGGCCCGATGCTGAACTTCGGTGACTTCTCGCGCTACGGCCGGTCGTTCCGTGCGGTCAAGCGCGGCAACTTCTGGGGTCTGCCGATCAACTTCCTGTTCTTCTCGGTCCTGACGGTCCTCTGCGCCAGTGCGACGGTGCCGGTGTTCGGCAAGCTCATCACCGACCCGATCGAGACCGTGCAGGCCATCGGAGCACCCTTCGCGATCCTGCTCGGTGGCCTGACCTTCGTCACGGCGACCGTCGGCATCAACATCGTGGCGAACTTCATCAGCCCCGCGTTCGACTTCTCGAACGTGGCACCCCGGAAGATCTCGTGGCGGGCCGGCGGCATGATCGCCGCGGTCGGCTCCGTGCTCCTCACCCCGTGGAACTGGTACGGCAACGACCAGGCGATCCTGTACACGCTCGGGGTGCTCGGTGCGCTGATCGGCCCGCTGTTCGGCATCCTCATCGCGGGCTACTACATCGTCGGCAAGCAGCGCATCGCGATCGACGACATGTACTCCACGAGCCGCACCGCCCGCTACTGGTACCGCGGCGGGTTCAACCCGAACGCCATCTGGACCCTCGTGGTCACCGGCGCGATCTCGGTGGCGAGCGCGGTCCTGCCCCCGGCACTCGGTGTGCTGCCGTGGCTGGCGAGCTACAGCTGGTTCATCGGGTGCGGCCTGGGCCTCGTCGTCTTCTGGGCGCTCGAGCGTGTCCGGCCGAGCATGCCCGTGCTCGACGCGGAGGACCCCTCGGTCGACGACGGCGCGGCCGTCGGTCGCGCCTGACAGCCGGCGTCGCGGCCCGTCCTCCACAGGGCGGGTCGCGGCGCTCGGTCGTCCACAGATCCACACCACGGCCGGGAGGCCCGCCCCGCCCCCGCCACGATGGTCACCACCCAGCACCACCGGTTCCACCGCTCCACTCGCTCCACCGGAAGGACCCCGATGCGCATCCGCGTCGTCAACCCCAACACCACCGCGTCGATGACGCGGACGATCGGCGTCGCGGCCCAGGCCGTCGCCGCTCCCGGCACACTGGTCGAAGCGGTCGAACCCTCGATGGGGCCGGCCTCGATCGAAAGCCACTACGAAGAAGCCCTGGCCGTGCCCGGGCTGCTCGAACAGATCGCCCGCGGTGAGCAGGACGGGGTGGACGCCTTCGTCGTCGCCTGCTTCGGGGATCCGGGGCTCGACGCTGCGCGGGAGCTCGCCACGGTGCCGGTGATCGGGATCGCCGAGGCCGGGTTCCACGCCGCCGCGATGCTCGGCCGCCGGTTCGGTGTCGTCACCACCCTGGCGCGGACGACCGGCCGCGCCCACGAGCTTGCCCAGCGCTACGGCTTCGCCCCGCTCGTCACAGAGATCCGGGCGTGCGAGGTCCCGGTGCTCGAGCTCGACGACTACGATTCCGGTGCCCGTGCGCTCGTGATCGAGGAGTGCCGAGCAGTCATCGACGGGGGAGCCGACGCCGTCGTGCTCGGGTGCGCGGGCATGGCCGACTTCTGCGCCGAGGTCTCGCTGGCCATCGGGGCACCGGTCGTCGACGGCGTCGCGGCGGCCACGGTCCTGGCGGAGTCGCTCGTCCGGCTCGGGTTGTCCACGGGCAAGCGCGGCGAGTACGCCCTGCCGCCGGTGAAGGCGATGTCGGGGCTGCTGGCGGGCTTCGAACGCCACCCGGCGGCGGTCGCGACGGCCGGGGCGGGCGCATGACGGGCCTCCCGGCGTGCGACACGGCAGACCTGGTCGTCCGCGCGCAGCGAGCTTGGGTCGACGGGACGTTCCGCCCGGCCTCGGTCGTCGTCGACGACGGCCGGGTCACCGGCGTCCTGCCCGTCGACGCGGTCGTCGACGCCGTGCAGGACCACACCGTGCCGGACGGGCAGGTGCTGCTCCCCGGACTGGTCGACACGCACGTGCACGTCAACGAGCCCGGCCGCACCGAGTGGGAGGGCTTCGCGTCCGCGACCCGGGCCGCTGCGATGGGCGGCGTCACCACGATCGTGGACATGCCGCTCAACTCCATCCCCGCGACGACCACGGTCGAGGCGCTCGCCGTCAAGCGTGCGAGTGCCGAGGGCCGGGTGGCGGTCGACGTCGGGTTCTGGGGCGGAGCGGTCCCCGCGAGTCTCGGCTCGCTCGACGCCCTGCACGATGCCGGCGTCTTCGGGTTCAAGTGCTTCACGGCGCCGAGCGGTGTCGACGAGTTCCCGCACCTCGACCCCGAGCAGCTCCGCGCCGCGATCGCCGAGGTCGCCGGTATCGACGCCCTGCTGATCGTGCACGCCGAAGACCCGGAGCACCTCGTGCCGCACCGGGCGCTCGGCGGCCGGTACGCCGACTTCCTGGCCACCCGGCCCGTCGCCGCCGAACGGTCCGCGATCGCGCAGGTCATCGACGGCGCGCGGGCGACCGGTGCGCGGGTGCACGTGCTGCACCTGTCCGACGCGGGCGCGCTGCCGATGCTCCGCGCGGCGAAGGACGACGGCGTCCGGATCACGGTCGAGACGTGCCCGCACTACCTGTCGTTCGAGGCGGGCACGATCCCGGACGGCGCGACCGCCTACAAGTGCTGTCCGCCGATCCGTGACGACGCCAACCGCGACGCGCTGTGGGCGGGCGTGCTCGACGGCACGATCGACCTCGTCGTGTCGGACCACTCGCCCTCCACCGCCGACCTGAAGACCGACGACTGGGGCCTGGCCTGGGGCGGGGTCGCCGGCCTGCAGGTCGGGTTCCGGGCGGTGTGGACCGAGGCCGAGCGTCGCGGGATCCCGCTCGAGGCGCTGCTCCCGCTGTTCACGACCGGTCCGGCCGCCCTGGTCGGGCTGCGCGACCGCGGGGTGATCGCTCCCGGTGCCCTGGCGCACTTCGCCGTGTTCGACCCGTCCGCCGAGTCCGTCGTCGACGTTGCCGGGCTCGAGCACCGCAACCCGGTGTCCGCGTTCGACGGGCTCCGCGTGCGTGGCAGCGTCACCGAGACCTGGCTCCGCGGCCGTCGCATCGCCACGGCGGACGGCGGCGTGGTCGGCGTCGAGGGGCAGCTGGCCGGACGGCCCGTGCTCGCGGCGGAAACACCCCTGTAACGATCGTTCCCGTATCGTCGGATCAGGAACGGAAGGAACCAGCATGCTCCCAGTGAACCCACCCGCCCGTCTCCTCATGGGGCCCGGTCCGATCGACGCCGACCCGCGCGTGCTCCGTGCGCTGTCGACGCCGCTCGTCGGCCAGTACGACCCGTGGATGACCTCGACGATGAACGAGACGCAGGCGCTCTACCGCCGCGTGTTCGGCACCCGCAACGACGCGACGCTGCTCGTGGACGGCACCTCGCGCGCGGGGATCGAAGCGGTGCTGGTGTCACTGCTCGCCCCGGGTGACCGCGTGCTCGTGCCGGTGTTCGGTCGGTTCGGGCACCTGCTCGCCGAGATCGCAGGCCGTGCCGGGGCCGAGGTCCACACCATCGAGACCGACTGGGGTCAGGTCTTCACGCCGTCCGCGATCGAGTCGGCCATCGCCCGCGTCCGGCCGAAGGTGCTGGCGGTCGTGCAGGGCGACACCTCGACCACGATGAACCAGCCGCTCGACGAGCTCGGTGCGATCTGCGAGCGGTACGGCGTCCTGCTCTACACCGACGCCACGGCGACGGTCGGCGGCAACCCGCTCGAGGTCGACGCCTGGGGGATCGACGCCGTGAGCGCCGGGCTGCAGAAGTGCCTCGGCGGCCCGTCCGGCAGCGCACCCGTCACGTTGTCGCCGAAGGCCGTGGCCGTGCTCGACGAACGGCGGAGCGTCGAGGCCGGCATCCGCGAACCCGGTGACGACGTCGCCGACGAACCCATCCGCTCGAACTACCTCGACCTCGCGATGATCCTCGACTACTGGGGCCCCCGCCGCCTGAACCACCACACCGAGGCCGCTTCGATGCTCTACGCCGCCCACGAGTGCGCCCGCATCCTGCTCGAGGAAGGCCGCGACGCCGTCGTCGCCCGCCACCAGACGGCCGGGCGCGCGATGCTCGCCGGGGTGCAGGCCCTCGGACTCCGGGTCTTCGGCGACGTCGCCCACAAGATGCACAACGTCGTCGCCGTCGAGATCCCGTCCGACGTCGTCGGCGACCAGGTGCGCGGCGCGATGCTCGACGACCACGGGATCGAGATCGGCACCTCGTTCGGGCCGCTGCACGGACGCGTCTGGCGCATCGGCACGATGGGCTACAACGCCCGGAAGGACACCGTCGTCACGACCCTGGCCGCGCTCGAGCACACCCTGCGCCGGGCCGGGCACACGGTCCCGCACGGCGGTGGTGTCGATGCCGCCCTCGACGTCTTCCGCGACGACACCGCAGCGGTCGCTCCCGCCGGGGCGGAGGTGCTCGCGTGAGCGCCGTGCCCGTCCTGAACGCCACCGCCGTGGGCACCGCCGACGCCGAACTCGTCGCCCGCTGGTGCGACGAGCTCGCCGCCCTCAGCGCCGAACCGGGCCGGATCACCCGCGTCTACCTGTCGCCCGAGCACGCCCGGGCGAACGCCGTCGTCGCGGGCTGGATGCAGGACGCCGGACTGTCCACCTGGCAGGACGCCGCCGGCAACCTGCACGGGCGGGCCGCGGGTGCGACGCCCGACGCGCCCGTGCTGCTGCTCGGCTCGCACCTGGACACCGTGGTGGACGCCGGACGGTACGACGGCGTCGTCGGGGTGCTCATGGCGATCCGCACGGTCGCCCGGCTCACCGCCGACGGTCCGCTGCCCGTCGCGCTCGAGGTCATCGCGTTCTCCGACGAAGAGGGCACGCGCTTCGGCAAGGCCCTGCTCGGGTCGTCCGCGGTGGCCGGCGTCTGGGACGACGCCTGGTGGGACCTGGCCGACGGTGACGGCGTCACGCTCCGGCAGGCCTTCACCGACTTCGGCCTCGACCCGGAGCGCGTCGGCGACGCCGCGGTCGACCCGGCCTCGGTGGTCGGCTACCTCGAGGCGCACATCGAGCAGGGGCCGTACCTCGAGCAGGCGGGGCAGGCCCTCGGGGTCGTCACGAGCATCGCGAGTGCCCGCCGGTTCTCGGTCGAGGCCGTGGGAGAGGCCCGGCACGCCGGCGGCACCCCCTACGAGCGCCGGCACGACGCCCTGCTCGCCGCCGCCGAGGCCGCGCTCGCGGTGGAACGGATCTGCCGGGCATCGCACCAGGTCGGCACCGTCGGCACGATGACCGTCGAACCCGGAGCCGTCAACGTCGTCCCCGGGCTCGCACGGTTCTCCGTCGACCTGCGCGGCGAGTTCGACGACGAGCGCGACGAGGTCTGGGAAGAACTCACCAAGGCCTTCACGCTCATCGGTGAACGGCGCGGGGTGAGTGTCACCCCGACCGAGGTGCACCGTGCGCCCGCGGTGTTCTGCTCGCCCCGGCTGATGGACGCCGTCCGCGCCGGGATCGCGTCGACGGGTGAGACCGCACCCATGGAGCTGTTCTCACGAGCCGGCCACGACGCGATGTCGCTCGGGCTCGTGACCGACGTCGGGATGCTGTTCCTCCGCAACCCCGACGGCATCAGCCACCACCCGGACGAGTTCGTGTCGACGCCGGACATCGCCCTCGGCCTCGACGCCCTGGCCGTCGCCGTCGACCGGGTGGCCCGCGCATGAGCACCGCCGGCCCCGACGTCCGCGCCCGGATCGACTCCGTCTGGGAACAGCTCTCGCCCGCCGAACGACGCGTCGCCGCCATGGTCCGCCACGACCCGGAACTCCTGCTCGTCGGCACCTCCGCCGAACTCGCGGCCGAGTCCGGCACCTCTAAGGCCACGGTCTCGCGACTCGTGCGGTCGCTGGGGTTCCAGGACGCCGCCGAGGTCCGGCAGAACCTGATGTCCGCACGGGGCTCGGGCCTGCCCTGGGTCGCCGAGGACGCCGCCCACGTCGACCAGCGCGCGGTCGAGGCGCGGAACCTCGACGCGGCCTTCGCATCCCTCGGCCGAGCGGACCGCCCGCGGCTGGCCCGTCGGATCGTCCGTGCCCGTCGCGTGCTCGTCCTCGGTGAACGCGGCGCGTACCCGATCGCGCTGCAACTGCGGTCCCAGCTGGCGCAGGTGCGGTCCGACGTCCGGGTCGGTCCGTCGCCCGGGCAGCGACTCGGTGAAGAGGTCGCCGACCTGGACCGGCACGACCTCGTGGTCCTGGTGACCGTTCGTCGGCACACCGCCGGGGTCGAACGGATCGTCCGGCACTGCGTCGACTCCGGGGCGGACGTCATCGTCCTCGGCGACCCGACGGCCGCGGTCATCGCCGCTCCCGCCGCCACCGCGATCCTCTGCCCGGTCGACTCACCGTCGGCGTTCGACTCGATGGCCGCGCTGTTCGCCGTCGTCGCCGCGATCACGAACGACGTCTACGACGCTTCCGGTCCCGGTGGCCGGGTGCGGGTCGACGCCGTCGCCACCGCCTACGACGCGCTGGGGGAGCTCGCCGCGCCCTGATCGCCGTCTGACCCGGCGCGCTGCTCGGCACGCAGTTCGGCGGCGAGCGAGGCATTGCGGTCGGCGATGAGCCGCGGCATGTACCGGGCCAGCGCGAGCACCTCGGCCAGGCGGCCCAGCGGACCGAGCGGTGCGCGGAACGTGATGGTGTCGACCATGCGCGTGCCGCCGGCCGACGGCTCGAAGCGGTGCTCGTGGTGGAACCGGGCGAACGGCCCACGCACTTGTTCGTCGACGAAGCGGTGGGGCGCCTCCAGGGCGGTGATCCTGCTCGTCATCCGCCAGACGATCCCGAAGTGCCGCGCACGCCAGGTGACGGTCTCGCCCAGGCCGATCATGCCGGCCGTCGTGCCGGCGACGGCGCGTTCGTCGGTCGCGGCCATCGATCGCTCGTGCGCGCCGATGTCGAGCGACAGCGCGAAGGCGCGCTCCGGCGGAACCGGCAGGTCCGTCACGACCCGGAACGAGACGGTCACGACATCGGCCAGACCATCGGGTCGGACCGGTCGTCGTCGGCGTCGCCGAGCTCGGGGACCGCGAGCACCAATCGCTCGGTGCGGAGGGTGACGGGCTGCACGGTTGGAGCCTAGCCATGACGGCGCGGGCGGTAGCGTCGGGGGATGACGTTCGACGCGCTCCCGTTCCCGGTCATCGACGGCCACAACGACCTGCCCTGGGAGCGCCGTGACAGCCACGACTCCGGCGTCGAGGGCATCGACACCGAGACCGACTCGCTGCACACCGACATCCCGAAGCTCCGCGCCGGCGGCGTCGTCGGGCAGTTCTGGTCGGTGTTCGTGCCCGCGGACGACCCGGACCCCGTGACGACGACGCTGCAGCAGGTCGACCTCGCGCACCGGATCATCGAGCGCTACCCCCACGACCTCGCGCTCGCCCGCACCGCCGCCGAGGTCCGAGCCGCCGTCGACTCCGGCCGGATCGCGTCGCTGCTGGGCGCCGAGGGCGGGCACTCGATCGGTGACGACCTCGCGGTCCTCCGCACCCTGGCCCGGCTCGGCGTCCGCTACATGACGCTCACCCACAACGACGACACCCCCTGGGCCGACTCCGCGACCGGGGAGCGGGCGCACGGCGGCCTGACCGACCGCGGGCGGCAGATCGTCGCCGAGATGGAACGGATCGGCATGCTCGTCGACCTGTCCCACACCGCACCGGCCACCATGCGGGACACCCTCGACGTGGCGACCCAGCCCGTCGTGTTCAGCCACTCGTCGACCGTCGCGATCGACGACCACCCGCGGAACGTGCCCGACGACGTGCTCGCCCGGCTGGGCGACAACGGCGGCGTGGTGATGATCACCTTCGTGCCGAAGTTCGTGTCGCGGGCGTGGGCGGACTGGGAGGAGTCGGGCATGTCCGGCGAACCGCCCCTGGTCACGGTGTCGGATGTCGCCGACCACGTCGAGCACGCCCGCGACGTCGCGGGCGTGGCGCACCTGGGCCTCGGCGGCGACTACGACGGCACCCCGGTGCTGCCGCCGGACCTGCGGGACGTGTCGCGGTACCCGGTGCTCGCGGCGGAGCTCGTCCGGCGCGGCTGGGGTGAGTCGGACCTGCGTGCGCTGGCCGGCGGCAACGTGCTGCGGGTGCTCGAGGCGACCGACGAGCGGTTCGCCCGCACGGCGTTCGTGCGCTGACGCGGTCGATCGCGCCGCGAAAGCGACTCTCCTCGGCGCTGGTCGTGCTCACTCCCGCGAAAGCGACAGAACCCTGCGAACCTTCCGCGGGCATCTGTCGCTTTCGCAGGCCTGGGCAGGAAGGGGCCTGGAGGCGCGACTCGCGTCCGGCGCGCACGCGCCGTCACGGACAGGACCGCCTGGGGTCCGGTCGCTAGGATCGGGCGCACACCGCGCCTCCAGGAAGAGCGATGCGCGACCTGAGCTGCGAAGGACGGACCGGATGAGCGGCACCATCTACGAGAACATCTCCCAGGCGTTCGGCAACACCCCCCTCGTCAAGCTGAACCGGCTGCCGAAGGCGGGCGGGGCCGAGGTGCTCGCGAAGCTCGAGTTCTACAACCCGGGCGCCAGCGTCAAGGACCGTCTGGGCGTCGCGATCATCGACGCCGCCGAGGCCTCCGGCGCGCTGCAGCCCGGTGGCACCATCGTCGAGGGCTCGTCCGGCAACACCGGCATCGCCCTCGCGCTGGTCGGCGCCGCCCGTGGGTACCGGGTCGTCATCACGATGCCCGAGACGATGAGCGTCGAGCGCCGTGCGGTCATCCGTGCCTACGGGGCCGAGATCGTCCTGACCCCCGGGCCCGAGGGCATGAAGGGCGCGGTCGCCAAGGCCGAGTCGATCGTCGCGGAGACCCCCGGCGCGATCCTCGCCCACCAGTTCGAGACGGCCGCGAACGCCGAGATCCACCGGAAGACCACGGCGGAGGAGATCCTCCGCGACACCGAGGAGCACGTCGACGTGTTCGTCGCGGGTGTCGGCACCGGCGGCACGATCACCGGTGTCGGGCAGGTGCTCAAGGAGCGCGTGCCCGGCGTGCAGATCGTCGCCGTGGAGCCGAAGGACTCGCCCCTGCTCACCGAGGGCAAGGCCGGTCCGCACAAGATCCAGGGCATCGGCGCGAACTTCGTGCCCGAGGTCCTCGACCAGAGCGTCATCGACGAGGTGTTCGACGTCGAGCTCGACGACGCGCTCCGGGTCGCCCGTGCCCTGGCGACGCAGGAGGGCATCCTGTCCGGTATCTCGTCCGGCGCGATCATCCACGCGGCCCTCGAGATCGCCGCACGCCCCGAGAACGCCGGCAAGCGGATCGTCGCCATCGTGTGCGACACCGGAGAGCGCTACCTGTCGACGGTGCTCTTCGAGGGGCTCACTGCGTGAGTCGTCCTCTTCGACGAGGCGTGCTGCGGACCATCCGGGAGGACCTGTCCGCAGCACGCCGCGGTGACCCCGCTGCCCGGGGTGACCTGGAGAACGCGATCGTCTACTCCGGGTTGCACGCCATATGGACGTACCGGGTGACCCACCGTCTCTGGAACGCGCAGGGGCTGCCCGGATCCCGGTTCGCGGCCCGCCTGCTCGGTCAGGTCGCACGGTCGGTCACCGGCGTCGAGATCCACCCCGGCGCGCGCATCGGCCGTCGGTTCTTCATCGACCACGGCATGGGCGTCGTGATCGGCGAGACCTCGGTCATCGGTGACGACGTGCTCGTGTTCCACGGCGTCACCCTGGGCGGACGCGGCGGAGACCACGGGCCGGGAGCCCGACGGCACCCGGTGGTGGGGGACCGCGTGGTGCTCGGCGCCGGGTCGTCGCTGATCGGGGCGATCACGATCGGTCCGGACTCCGTCGTCGGTGCCAACACGGTGGTCACGAAGGACGTGCCGGCGGGGTCGGTCGTCACGGGCGTCGCCGGGACTCCGCGTCCCCGGTCCGGGCACGAGGGCGTCCCGACGCTCTGAGCGCGCCGCGCCGGGCACGGCCGCGGGTGCCGGGCACGCAAAACACCGGTGTTCGCGCAGCGCACCCCGGCGTGCGGGTGTTCAGGACGCGAACAGCGGTGTCCTGCCGGTGTCACCGAGCGAGTGGGAGCGTCAGCTCTTCTCGCAGGCGATGCCGTCCTTGTCGCGGTCGAGCTTGGTGTTCGCCTTGTACAGGGCGTCGTCCTTCTTCACCGTGCCCTTGAGCGCACGGTAGGTGGTCTTGCCGCCGGAGACGACCTTGTTCTTCGTGACGGACTTCTTGGCGATGCCGCCGGAGTACACCTTGTGCACCGCGGTGCAGTTGGCGTAGGACTTCGGAGCGGCCTGCGCGGTCGAGGTCCCGCCGACGACGACGGTGGTCGCGAGGACGGCGGTGGCGGCGGCGATGCCGAGGGTACGGATGATGCGCACGGGTTCCCCCTGGAACTGGTGGTGATCGCGCGAGCGACCGCCGCGTCGGGTGCGCGGCGTGGTGATCCTACGACGTGATCGACACTCATGACCTGCCCCCGAACGGGGTGCGCTGTCGGCGGCCTGCGGCATCCTGGTCACATGGACGGCGAGCAGCTGCACGACATCGCGAGTCGCACGGCACTGGGGCTGCCGGCGGCCGTCGAGACCCAGCCGTTCGGCGAGGGCTCGGTGGTCTACAAGGTCGTCGGCAAGATGTTCGTGATGGTGACCGAGGTGCGTGGGACCCCGATCGTGAACCTCAAGTGCGCGCCGCCGCACGGGGCAGCGCTCGTGCGTGACCACGACGAGATCACGCCCGGGTGGCACATGAACAAGCGGCACTGGATCACGCTGACGCCCGGCGACGGCATCGACGAGACCCTGGTCGAGGACCTCGTGGCGAACGCCTACGACCTGGTCGTGGCCGGGCTGCCCGTGGCGAAGCGTCCGATCGACCCCTCGCGCGGCGTGCTGCCGAGCTGATCGGGCTCGAGGGGCCCGACCGGCTCGACCGGCTCGACCGGCTCAGGCCCGCGCCGCGACCTTCGACAGGTCGTGGACGACCTTCGGCGCCAGCCGTTCTCCCGACTCGAGCACGGCCCGCGCACGATCGGGCGCCAGGTCCCCGAAGATCTCGCCGATGGTCACCCCGTGCTCCGGCCGGTGGGTCACCTCGATCGGGTCACCCGCGGCGACCGAACCGGACTTGACCACGCGGAAGTACGCCCCGGGCCGCCCCTCGTCGGCGAACCGCTTGACCCACCCGTCGATCCCCATGCGCCGGGCGAAGGTGCCGCAGGGTGTGCGGGGGACCGTCACCTCGAGCACGAGGGTGTCGCCGATCCGCCAGCGTTCCCCGGTCACGGCCCCGGTGACGTCGATGCCGCTGGTGCGGAGGTTCTCGCCGAACAGGCCGGGCGGGACCTCGCGCTCGAGCAGGTCGGCGAAGTACGCGGCGTCCTCGTCGGCGTAGGCGTACACGGCCTGGTCCACACCGCCGTGGTACTTGCGGTTCGCCTGCACGTCGGCGCGCAGGCCGAGCGGGCGGACCCGGACGCTGCCGGTGACCGGACGCTTGTCGATGGCGGTGACGCCGATGATGCCGGAGTCCGGCAGCAGACGGTCGACGCGGCAGACGGCGGTGACGAGCGACATGGAGCCACTCTGGCGCACGTGGGCCCGTGCACCAAGCCGCGCTCACGCCCGAGCGACACATCGGCGCTAGCGGTTGAGCGTCCCTCGGAACTACGGTGAGCAAGTTCCGGCCTCCCGCCGACGTGGAGGCAGCGGCCAGCCCGCGTCACGAGTGGAACAGGCAACCAGGGAGGCACGAGATGGCGTTCGTCACCACGAGCGATGGGGCAGAGATCTTCTACAAGGACTGGGGGCCGCGCGACGCGCAGCCGATCGTCTTCCACCACGGATGGCCCCTGTCGTCGGACGACTGGGACGCGCAGATGCTGTTCTTCCTGGGCAAGGGCTACCGGGTGATCGCGCACGACCGCCGCGGGCACGGGCGTTCGTCGCAGATCGGCACCGGTCACGACATGGACCACTACGCGAGCGACACGGATGCGGTCGTGCAGCACCTCGACCTGCAGAACGCGGTCCACATCGGGCACTCCACCGGTGGCGGCCAGGTCGCACGGTACGTCGCGCAGTACGGCGAGCCCCAGGGCCGGGTCGCCAAGGCCGTCCTGGTCTCGTCGGTGCCCCCGATCATGCTGCAGAGCGACACCAACCCGGAGGGCACGCCGATCTCGGTGCTCGACGGGTTCCGGAGCGCACTCGCCGCGAACCGCGCCGAGTTCTTCCAGGCGGTCGCCGAGGGGCCGTTCTACGGCTTCAACCGGCCGGGCGCCGAGGTGTCCGCACCGGTGGTCGCCAACTGGTGGCGCCAGGGCATGACGGGCAGCGCCCTGGCCCACTACGAGGGCATCAAGGCGTTCTCCGAGACGGACCAGACCGAGGACCTCAAGGCGATCTCCGTCCCGGTCCTCGTCACGCAGGGCGACGACGACCAGGTCGTGCCGTACAAGGCGGCCTCGCTCAAGCAGGCCGAGCTGCTCAGCAACGCCACGCTCAAGATCTACGAGGGGTACCCGCACGGGATGCTGACGACCCACGCGGACGTCATCAACCCCGACCTGCTCGCCTTCATCCAGCAGTAGGGCGAGCCGACACACACGACGTCGGCGGCGCGCACCGGAACCGTCCGGGTGCGCCCCCGACGTCGTGTGTGACGAATCGGGTGCGACGCACGTCCCATCGGGGACAACACCTCGAGGAGCCGATGTGACCCGCACCGCTGCAGTCCCCAGGAAAGCCCCCGCACACGCGCTCGCCCTGGCGCGTGTCCGCTCGCTCGCCGCCCGGCCCGCCGGACCGTTCAAGGTCGTGCCGGCACGCGGGCGCACCCAGCCGTTCACCATCCACCACCAGTAGAAGGAACGCGTGCACCACCAGTCCCTCGCCGAGCTCGACGACGCGGTCCTCGCCGGCCGGTCGTCCGACGGCGACGTCCGGGCCTTCGAGGTCCTGATCCGTCGCCACACCCCGCTGCTCCGCGCCTACGCCCGTCGGACCCTCGGTTCCACCGACGAACTCGACGACGTCGTGCAGGAGACCTTCATCACCGCGTGGGACCGCCTCGACTCCCTCGAGGACCTCGCACGCGTGAAGTCGTGGTTGATGCGCATCCTGAGCAGGAAGTGCCTCGACCGGATCCGCGCGCGGCGCGTCCACGACGACGTCACCGAGCTCGAGGTCGCCGCGCCGGCCGACGACGCACCCGACCGGGTCGCCGAGGCGCGCTCGCGCGAGGACGCGGTCGAACGTGCGCTGGCCGAACTGCCCGAAGCCCAACGACGGTGCTGGATCATGAAGGAGGTGCTCGAGTACCGGTACGACGAGATCGCCGCCGAACTCGACCTGCCACCCTCGACGGTCCGGGGACTGCTGTCCCGAGCGAGGAAGAACATGATCCGACTCATGGAGGGATGGCGATGACCGACCACGACGGCATCCGGCCGGACCTGCCCGACAGCCCCGAAGCACTCGACGCCCTCGAACCCGGTGACCTCGACGGCCACTCGATCGACGAACTCGCCGACTACCTCGACGCCGGCATGCAGCCGGCGGACCCGAGCATCGACGACTCGCCCGCCTGCCAGAACGCCCTGGCCGCGATCATCCGCGTCCGCCACGCGTCGCTCCGCTCGCTCGAGGCGGCCGCCCGCGACGAGGCCCCGGCCGACGAGTCCTGGATCAGCGGTGTCCTGGCGAACATCTCGATCGAGTCCCGCTCCGGTCGCGACGTCCCGCTCCGCCCCCTGTCCGAGACCGAGCGCCCGGTGATGACCGAGGGCGCCATCCGGTCCCTCATCCGCCGCACCGGCGACGAGGTCCCCGGGGTGCTGGTGGCCCGCTGCCGCCTCGACGGTGACGTCACCGAACTCGCGTCCCCGATCCGGGTGGTCGTCGAGATCGCGATCGCGTCCGGTCCGTCGATCCCGGCGACCGCCGAGCTGGTCCGCGCCGCCGTGGCCGGTGCCCTGGCCGAGCAGACCGACCTGCTCGTCGAGGCGATCGACGTCGTCGTCCGCGACCTGCTGCCGGACCCCGAGCCCGGCACCGACGAAACAGGCACCGACGAGCCCGGCACCGACCCGGAGGAGGCCCGATGAGCACCACCGACGAGACCCTCGCCGCGATCGAGGCCGCCGTCCTCGAGGTCCCCGGCGTCACCGACCTGTACCGCTCCCGCCCGACGGTCGCGAGCGCCGTGCAGGCGGTCCGCAGCATCGCCACGAGCACCGGGCCGCTCCGGATCGTCGTCGACGACGACGCCCTGCGCGTCGTCATCGGCACCGACGGCTTCCGCCCGGCCCCCGAGGTCGCCCGCGCCGTCCACGACGTCGCCCTGGCGACCGCCGCGGCACACGGCCTGGCGCTCAGCCGCGTCGACGTACGCGTCGCGCGGGTGGGCTGACCGCGACCACGCAACGGACGGGAGGCCCGTGGCGGATCCGCCACGGGCCTCCCGTCCGTCTGCCGGTCGCCGTCGCGACCCGCGCCGATCAGTAGAAGTTGTTCGCCTGCGAGTGCCCCCACGCCGCGCACGGGGTGCCGTACGCCGAGCTGATGTACTGCAGGCCCCAGGTGATCTGGGTGGTGGCGTTGGTGCGCCAGTCCGCGGCGATCGTGGCCATCTTCGAGCCGGGGAGCGCCTGCGGGATGCCGGTCGCGCCGCCGTTCGCGTTGACGGCCTGGTAGTTCCAGCCGGACTCCTTGGTCCACAGGTTGTCCAGGCACTGGAACTGGTCGGCACCCCAGCCGTACTCCGACGACGCGAGCGAGCTCGCCGTGGCCTTGGCACCGGCGACGGTGTTGCCGGCGGCGAGCTTCCGGGCGGCCTCCGCTGCCTCGGCGGCCGCCTTGCGCTCGGCTGCGGCCTTCGCTGCGGCCGCGGCCTTCGCGTCGACGTCCCGCTTGTCCTGCGTGGCGCTCGCCTGGGCGACGTGCGTGGTCGACGCGACCGTCGTCGAGATGCGGTTCGTCAGCGCAGCGCCGGACAGGTCCGGGTAGTCGCTCAGCGCGTCGACGCGCTGTTCGAGCGCCGAGGTGTCGACCTTGTGGTTCGCGGTCTGCATGACGGTCTTCGCCGTGGTGATCGTGGCGGCGGCCTGGGCGCGGTCGAGCGCGGTGCCGCGCAGGGCGGGCTCCGCGGTCGCCGATGCGCTCGGGGTGCCGGCCGGCATGCCGAGGGCCTCGCCGATGGCGGGCTGCGTGCCAACGGTCAGGGCGCCACCGGCGACGGCCAGGACCGCCGCGCCGCCGGCGATCAGCGTCGCGCGGTGCCGCAGGGCCCGACGCATCCGGCGGGTGGGGGTGTTCAGGGCTTCACGTCGGGTCGAGGCCGTCGTGGTGGGGAGCTCAGGGGTGTGTCGCATCGGTTCCGCAGGTCGGCGGCTCGCTGGGGGAGGGACTCCTGCTCGCGCGACCGAGGTCGTGCGGGCACGCCGGAGGCTGGCGGTGTCGGTGACACCGTCGACGACGACGAGGAGTCCTCGAGCCGGTGAGGACCGGACGGTGGTGTGGGGCCCGTCCGTCCGCCGGGAGCAGCCGTGGGGTGGCCGCGGTCAGGCGGAGCCGACACCATGACCGGTCAGACTGGGCAGCGCGTCCAGGAACGCTGGCAGAACGGTCCGTCCACCACTTGGTAACGGTTCGGTAACGGTCCTACGGGGCCTAGAAGGTGTGAGGTTCCTGGGCGTGCTCGCCCTGGGCGACACGCTCGAGCGCGGCCAGGGCGCCGGCGATCGCCTGGACGTCCGACTCGTCGAGCTCGGCGATGAGTTCGGCGACGATCCCGGTGCGGTTCGCGCGGGCCTGCTCGACCGCCTCGATGCCCTCCGGTGTGGCCGTCACCATGAACGCCCGGCCGTCGCGCGGGTCGGCCTCGCGCTGGATGAAGCCGCGCTGCTCGAGCTCGGTCAGGATGCGGGTCATCGTGGGCTTCGTGACCACCTCGATCCGCGACAGGTCACCGGGGCGCAGGGGTCCGTGCCGCTGGATCGACGCGAGCGCCGACACGATGCCGTACCCGAGCGAGGCCGAGTCGGTGCGGGCCCGTCGGTTGATCCGACCGACCGCGGCGGCCAGGCGTGCGGCGACCTCGGTACGGTCCGTCGGGCGGGGGTTCATGTGCTGCTCCGGGTGCCTGGTTCAGGTGGTCGCCAGCGATGCTATCGGTCCGCGCGGCCCCGGGACTGGGAGCGTCACGCGCGTGGCCGGGCCACCGACCGGGAGGCCCGTGGAACGTCGACCGCCCGCCTCGCGTGTGCGAGACGGGCAGTTCCTGTACGCGGGTACAGGTGGACTCAGTGCTTCTCGCCCGGCAGCTGGTGGATCGCCTCGGTCGCGAGCTCGGCCGCGACGTTGTCGCCGGACTCGGTCGCCGCCCGGAGACGCCGGAAGTCCTCGGTCATCCGGTCCCAGTCGACCAGTTCGTCGAGGTTCGGCAGTCGCAGTCGGAACGCCAGGCCGTCCATCGTGTCGCGGCAGACGCGCTGCAGGTTCTCGTTGCCGCACTCGGCGACGTACAGGGCGAAGACGTCGAGGGCGTCGTGGTTGACGGCGGCGACCTCGTGGGCCTCGAGCTCGGTGATCGTCTTGTCGAGCTGGGCCAGGATCTTCTTGCGGCTCGCCGAACCGAGGCGTGGGACCGCGAGCCGGACCACGCCGCCGAACAGCACGCCGAGGGTCTGCATCGCTTCGATGACCTCGGCGGGGTCCGGCGTGGTGACCCGGGTGTACCGGTTCGGGGCCATCTCGATCAGGCCGGCGCGGGACAGCTGGCTCAGGGCCTCGCGGATGGGTGTCCGGGAGACGCCGAGCCACGAGATGAGCTCGTCGTCGTTCAGTCGTTCGCCCGGCAGGAGCGTGCCGTCCATGATCGCGTCGTGGATCTTGTGGCGGACGGTGTCACGGAGCAGCTGGTGCTCGGTCGGGGCGCTGCGGGGGACCGGCATGCGTTCTCCTTCGGGGGCGGCGGCGTCGGGGCGCCGGGCGAACGGGCACGGTCGACATCGCACGTGCTCGCATCACCGTACCTGATATGACAACGGCGTTGCGGTCGGCTCAGCGCGTGTCAGTGTCGACGTTCAGATGCCGGTCACGCGTGTCGGGCGTCGTGCGTCGCGTGCGTCACTCGCGACCCGAGTGCTCCTCGAGCAGGCGGACCGTGGCCGGGTCCTCGGCGCCGTCGTACCAGCGGTCCAGCACGGCGGCGAACGGCCGCGGGTCGGTCGCGACCCGGGCGAAGAGCGTCATCGACGACCGGAGCTTCACCGAGTCGATGCCCCCGAGCAGGGCGTCGGCGGAGCGGGCGGGGGCGTGGTGTGCGATGTCGGCCGCGGTGAGCAGACGGGGCCCGAGCACCGGGTGCGTCAGGTAGGCGCGGGCTTCGACCACGCCGGTGATCGCGTAGCGCACGGCCGTGGCGCTCCGCCCCAGACCGGCCAGCTGCGGGAACACGAACCACATCCAGTGCGACGACTTCCGGCCCCGACGGAGTTCGTCGAGTGCGACGTCGTGCACACCCTGCTGGGCCCGGACGAAGCGGTCGAGGTCGAACGGGTCGTCGGCCGGTGCGTCGGGGCGTGCGCCCGTCACCGGACGACCCCGCCCCAGCCGTACCGGACGGTCGTGCCGTCGACCACGAGCAAGGAGTCCGGCGCCCGGTCGAACAGTCCGGGCATGCCGACGGCGTCGGGCAGGTCGCCCTCGAGTCGGTCGAGCGTGGCCGAACGGGTCGTGAGCGCCGGGTGCTGTCGCTGCCAGAACAGGGTCTGCGCCAGGTACCGCGCGTGGATGCCGGCGCGGGTGGTGAGCTCGGCGGCCAGCGGGGTGTCGACGACCTCGCCGGCGGTCACCCGCACCGAGGCAGCGTGCTTCGGCCGCACCGCACCGGTCGGGCGTTCCTGCCGGAGCGACCGCGCCCACCGCACCGGGTGCAGCGCGCGGGTCGGGTGCCGGACGGACCGGTGCGCCACCGCGTCACCGCGGCGACGGGAACGTGCGTGCGCGAACGTGTACGGCACGCCGAGCAGTGCGTGCGCGGCCACGATGGCAGGCACGTTCGCGGTGTCGACCGTGCGGTAGGTCACCCCGCGCCGACCCTGGTCGTCCACCGTGAGGACCTCGATCGTGACCTCGGTCATGGTGCCGAGCCGCCCGGCAGAGGGGAACGGCGGCACCCGGGTCTCCCGGAACACGTACGCCGACAGCCCCACCCAGGCGCTGCCGTCGACCTCGTCCGGACGGGTCCCGCGGGGGACGAGCCGCTGCAACGACGCCGGGTCGTGCCGCCAGTGCGCGAACACGATGTCCTCCCAGGCGTGCTGGGTGACCGGGCGGTGCAGGAGCGGCACCGCCGCGCGGGTCCACGACGGCTGGGTCACGGCTTCGGTGCGTGCCGACCGACGCGCATGCTCCAGAGGACCAGCGGCAGCTGCAGGGGGAGCCGCAGGACCCCGATCAGCCGCATCGCCCGGCTCGAGCGGGGATGGTCGAGCAGGTCGTTCGCCATCTTGACGTTGGCCGGGAACACCGCCGCGAACAGCGCCGCCGCCGCCCAGCCCGAGGCACGGCGGGTGGCGGGGAACGCGAGCCCGGCGGCGATGCCCAGCTCGGCCACCCCGGAGGCCAGCGTGGTCAGCCGCGGGGGCAGGGCCTCCGGCACGATCCGGTCGAAGTGGGTCGGGCGCAGGAAGTGCATGGTGCCCGCCGCGCCGAGGGCCACCGCCAGGATGGTGGCCGTGCGGTTGGCACGTTTGATCCGCTCACGTCGTCGCATGCGCCCCATCGTGCCCGCTCGTCCTCGGAAGCAGCCGGAGACGCTGCTCACGTCAGTGTGCATTCACGTCAGTGTGCATTCACGTCAGGGCGGTCGCGACGAGGTCGAGGACCGCCGTCGCCACCTCGGCCTTCGTGCCGGAGGTCTCGCGGACCACCTCGCCACCGGGCACCAGGACCTCGATCGCGTTCTCCTCGCGCTCGAACCCGGCCGACCAGCCGACGTGGTTCACGACGAGCAGGTCCGCCGGCTTCCGGCTGATCTTGGCGCGTCCGAGCTCGATCCGTGCGTCGCGGTCGGGCTCGGTCTCGGCGGCGAACCCGACGATGATCTGCCCGGTCCGCCGTGCCGCCACGAGGTCGGCGAGCACGTCCGGGTTCCGCACCAGCTCGAGCGTCATGCGCTCGCCCTGCGCGTCCTTCTTGAGCTTCTCGGTGAGCACCTCGGCCGGACGGTAGTCGGCGACGGCGGCGGTCATCACGACGACGTCCGCTTCGGTGGCGGCGGCGTGCACGGCCTCGGCGAGTTCGAGCGCGGACCCGACGGATACCACGGTCGCGTCCAGCCCGGCGGTCAGCGAACCCTCGACGTTCGCGGCGACGAGGGTCACGGACGCGCCACGGCGGATGGCGTCCGCGGCGATCGCGATGCCCTGGCGGCCGCTCGAGCGGTTGCCGACGAACCGCACCGGGTCGAAGGGCTCGCGGGTGCCGCCCGCGCTGACGACGACGCGGACGCCGGCCAGGTCGCCCTGTTCGCCACGGGCCCCGGTGCTGGACGCGGTGCCGGTCTCCGCACCGCGGCGGCCGGCGGGGGCGGGGTGCTGGTCGAGCACGGCGAGCGCGGCGGCGACGATGTCCTCGGGCTCCGCCATCCGACCGATGCCCGCATCGTCGCCGGTGAGTGCGCCGACGACCGGGCCGACCAGGTGGACGCCGCGGTCACGCAGCGTGGCGACGTTCGCCCGGGTCGCGGGGTGCTCCCACATCTGCGGGTGCATCGCCGGGGCGACGACGACGGGTGCCTCGGTCGCGAGCAGAGTCGTGCCGAGCAGGTCGCTCGCCAGGCCGTGCGCCATCCGGGCCAACGAGTCGGCGGTGGCGGGGGCGATGACGACCAGGTCGGCCCGGCGACCGAGCGCGACGTGGCGCACCTCGGCGACGTCGTCCCACACGCTCGTGGTGACGGGGTTGCGGCTGAGGGCCTCGAGCGTCGGCAGTCCGACGAAGCGCAGGGCGCCCTCGGTCGGGACGACGTGCACGTCGTGGCCGCGCTTGACGAGGTCGCGGACGACCCCGACGGCCTTGTAGGCGGCGATGCCCCCGGTGATCCCCACGATGACGGTCAGGGCGCGCTCTGCTGCTGCGTTCACCTGGCTCACGCTACCGGGGCCACGTGCGAGGATCGACGGCATGTGCACCGTCGTCGTCCGCGTCGACCCCGGGGCCGCGTGGCCCGTCACCGTGCTCGCCCTGCGGGACGAGTCGCCCGAGCGCCCGTGGGACCCGCCCGCGGCCTGGTGGCCGGACCGGGACCCGGACCTCCGTGGTGTCCGTGACCGCTCCGCCGGTGGTGCGTGGCTCGCCGCCTCCGACCGAGCCGGCCTGGCCGTGGTGCTCAACCGCGCCGAACCCGTGACGAGCGTCGACGGCACGTGGACGACCCGCGGCGTGGTGCCGGTGGACGCCGTCGCCGACGACCTGTTGCCCGGACACGACGGCACACTGCCGACCACCCGGGCCTTCAACCTGGTGCGCGCCACGGCCGAGGGTGCCTCGGTGCTGACCTGGGACGGCGAACAGGTCCGCACCACCGACCTCGGCCCCGGCGTCCACATGGTCACGCACGGTGCGGCCGACGACCCCGCGGCGCCGCGCATCGGTCGGTGGCTCGAGGCCTTCCGTGCCGTCGACGCCCCGGCCGGCCCACCGGTGCTCGGCCCGTTCGACGAACTCCGCACCGTGGACTCCGGTGGCGACGCCGGGGACGGCTGGGGTGGCTGGTTCGGCGTGCTGGCGGGGTCCGCAGCGCTGCCGAGCGACCACCCCGACGCGATCCTCCGCGACGTGCACGAGGCCGAGGGGCACATGACGACCCTGTCGATCGTGGCCGCGGCGATCGCGCCGGGCCGCATCGTCCTGCAGCACGCACGCCTGACCGAACCCGGGAAGCTGGACGGGTCGGTGGAGCTGCACCGCGCCTGACGCTGGCGGCGTGCCGGACCCGCCCCGGGCCTCCTGGCCGTCCCTCGCCCGCTCCCCAACGCGCACGACGTCCGAGTGGTGCGAGGTTGCGTTCTCGGTGCGACCCGCACCCCCTCGCACCACGTCCGGAACCTCGCACGGGCCGCGGCGCCCCTCGCACCGTGCGAGGGGCGCGGCCAGCGCGACGCCGGCGTCGCGGCTAGAGCGGCGGGCGCGTCCCGGTGAGGTCCTCGGCGACGGCCCAGAGCGAGCGGGCGAGGTCGGCGCTCCGCGCGGACCCGGGGATCGACACGGTGGTGGTCGGACCGGTCATGCCGAACGGACCCGAGGGGCCGTAGTACGCGCCGCCCACGGCGTTCGGCCCGACCGCCGCGTACAGCAGCGGCTCGGTGCCCTGCTCGACCGCCTGGGTGAACGGCAGGGCGCGGTTGCTCGACCGCACCGGCTTCGACCGACCGAGCGAGCGTCCCGCGGCCTGCAGGTTCGTCCGGGTGTAGCCGGGGTGGGCGGCGGTGCTGACCAGGGGCACGTCGGCCTCGACGGTCAGGCGGTGCAGGTGCAGCGCGAGCAGCAGGTCGGCGAGCTTCGACTGCGCGTAGGCGCGCCAGCCGTTGTAGCCGCGCTCCCACTGCAGGTCGGCGAAGCGGATCCGGCCGGGGATCGCGGCGAGGCTCGACATCGTGACGACCCGGGGTGCCTCGGCGAGGGGGGCACCGGTCCGAGCCGCCCCGGCGCGCAGCAGCGACGGCAGCAGCAGGTTCGTCAGGGCGAACGGGCCGAGGAAGTTCGTGCCGAACTGCAGCTCGAACCCGTCGACGGTCTCGAAGCGTTCCGGCGGGGCCATCACGCCGGCGTTGTTGACCAGGACGTCGATCGGACGTTCCTCGTCGACGATGCCGCTGGCGAAGCGGCGGACGCTCGCCAGGTCGGCGAGGTCGAGTTCGCGGACCTCCACGTCGGCTGCGGGGTGGGCGGCGCGGATGCCGGCGGCGGCGGTCTCGCCCTTCTCGGTGCTGCGGACGGCGAGCACGACACTGGCGCCGGCTCCGGCGAGGCGCAGGGCGGCCTCCTGTCCGGTGCCGCTGTTGGACCCGGTGACGACGATGCGGCGTCCGGTCTGGTCGGGGAGGTTCGGCATGCGGGTGACCGTACTCGTCCGTGCTGGCCGACCCCGGTCCGGGCCCGGCCCGGGCCCGTGCCGACCCGGTCGCCGACCCCGTGCGCGCACGCCGCCGTCGTGCTATGTTGATGCAAACGCATGGAAGTGCGACCAGGAGGACACCATGAGCAACGCATTCGGCACCGACCGTCCCTCGGACGTCCCGCCGCCCGCACCCGACCGGATCGGACCGCTGCAGCTCGGCCTCGACACCTTCGGTGACGTCACCGAGCGCGCCGACGGCAGCCTGCAGTCCGACGCGCAGAGCATCCGCGACGTCGTCGACCAGGCCGTCCTCGCCGACCAGGTCGGCGTCGACTTCATCGGCGTCGGGGAGCACCACCGCGCCGACTTCGTCGTGAGCGCCCCCGAGGTCGTCCTCGCCGCGATCGCCGCCAGCACCGAGCGCATCCGGATGGGCTCCGCGGTCACGGTGCTGTCCTCCGACGACCCCGTCCGCGTGTACGAGCGCTTCGCCACCGTCGACGCCCTGTCGAACGGCCGCGCCGAGGTCATCCTTGGCCGTGGCTCCTTCACCGAGTCGTTCCCCCTGTTCGGCTACGAGCTGAGCGACTACGAGGTCCTGTTCGAGGAGAAGCTCCAGCTCTGGGCGGCCCTGCGCGGCGGCGACGCCGTCACCTGGTCCGGCACGAAGCGTGCGGGTCTGGTCGACCAGGACGTCTTCCCGAAGCTCGAGCACGGCGCCATCCCGACGTGGATCGGTGTCGGCGGCTCCCCGCAGTCGGTCATCCGTGCCGCGTCGTACGGCCTGCCGCTGTTCCTCGCCATCATCGGCGGGCAGCCGGCCCAGTTCGCCCCGTTCTCGCGCCTGTACCGCCAGGCCCTCGCGCAGCTCGACCTGCCGCAGCAGCCCATCGCGATGCACTCACCGGGCTTCGTGGCCGCCACCGACGAAGAGGCCGCCGAGCGCTACTGGCCGTACCACAAGGCCGTCACCGACCAGCTCGGTCGGGAGCGCGGCTGGCCGCCCCTCGACGTCGCCGGGTACCGCGCGAGCCTGTCGGCCGGTGGGTCGCTCTACGTCGGCTCGCCGGAGACCGTCGCCCGGAAGGTCGCGCGCAACATGCGGATCCTCGGCGCCTCGCGCTTCGACATGCGGTACGCCACGGGTCGCCTGCCGCACGCCGACATGATGCGCTCGATCGAGCTCTACGGCACCGAGGTCGCGCCCCGCGTGCGCGAGCTGCTGGCGCAGCCCGTCCCCGTCGCCTGACGGTCGCGGGCCCGGTCCGTGCGGGTGACGGCCGGGAGGCCCGGGGCGGCCGCCGAGATCGGCTCACGGGGGCCGCGGGTACGGTCCAGGGCATGTCGTCACGCCCCGACCACGCCTCCGGTCCCGCTGCTGGTCACGCCTCCGACTCCGTCGTCGAACGCCGGTTCCGCGGCCGGATCATGGGCGTCGGCACCACCTCGGGTGTCCGCATCGTCGTCGGCATGTGGGACCGCTCGCCGTTCGGGCCGTTCACGGACGTGTTCCTCGAGCTCCCCGACGGCACCAGCGTGCTGCTCGCACCCGACGAGATCGTCGCCGCGTACGTCTCCGGCACCTACCGCTTCGACACCGTCTCGGTCGTCGACGTCCACGCCCGGCGCACCGCCAGCGGCCTCGAGCTGTCCGCCGGGGCGCTGCAGGCCTCGATTGACGTCGGCGGCATCTCGCCGCTCGGCCGGATCCTGCGCATCGTCCCGAAGCCGATCGCCCGCGATCCGCGCTGGCTCGCCGCGATCGACCCGGTGGCTCGCCTGCTCGCGCCGGGGTCGGGCACGGCGGGTTCGGCGGGCAACGGCCGCCGCGAGTACTACGGCGTGACCGGGGCGCACGACGTCACCGGCGTGCGGGGGACCTGGGCGGGGGAGCCGCTCGGTGACCTGGCGCCGCTCGACCCGCCCGTGGCGTTCGGCTTCGCCTCGATGCCGAAGATCCCCCAGGTCGTCGACGTCGAGACCACCATCCGCGAACCCGCCTGACCCCGGCCGGCCCGGAGTCGGTTCCGTGCGCGTGCATGTTCCGACGATCCGCGCGTCGATCGACTCGTGTCCGGTCGCTCGATGCACGCGCATCCGGTGCTTGTGCATGCAACGACGTTCCACCTGTCGATCGACGCGTGTGCTGTCGCTTCCTGCACACGCATGTGCGGCCCGACGGCCGGGATGCGCCCGGCGGGGGCGGCGTGGCGGACGTGCACCGGGCCTCCAGGCCGACCGTGACCCGGGCACGTCGACGCGCCGGGCTGACGCGTCCAGCGCCGGAGGGGCACACTGGTCGGAACGGTACGGCCCCGTGCACCGACGGTCGCACGTCGGCAGGAGCGGGGCGCATGACGCAAAGGAGCACCATGACCGACACACAGACGGAGCAGCGCGCCGCCATCTCGGACATCGTCCACGGCGCCCACACGGCACTGCTCACCACGGTGAGCGAGGACGGGAACCTGCACGCCAGGCCCCTCGCGGTGCAGGACAAGACGTTCCACGGGACACTGCGGTTCCTGGTGCAGGACGGCAGCGAGAAGGTCGAGGACATCGCGCGGAACCCGCACGTCAACGTCTCGATCGAGTCGCAGGGCGGGTACCTCTCCATCGCCGGGACCGCGACCGTGACCCAGGACGACTCGGTCGTCGACGAGCTGTGGTCCCCGTTCGCCGAGGCCTGGTTCCCCGAGGGCCGTCAGGACCCGTCGATCCGGCTGCTGACGGTCGAGGGGGTCTCGGTCGAGTACTGGACCCAGGACACCGGGCCGGTCGGCAGCCTGGTGCAGATGTTCAAGGCGGCGCTCGGCAAGCAGAGCCAGCCGGACACCGGCGACCACGGCACGATCGAGCTCTGAGGCGCGACGCCTGACGCCTGACGCACGACGCCGTCGTCCTGTCCGGACGGCGGCGTCGCGTCATGTCGGGACGCGTGCCTCCGAGAGCTGTGCGTCAGCCGCTCACGGAGGGCCGAGCAGCCACAGCACCGCGACCAGCACCGGCTGCCCGGCCAACGCGGCCGTCACGAAGGTCCACCGCATCCAGGGCTTCGCGACCAGCTCGGGCGATCCGAACAGCGGCGCGAGCGGCATGAGCAGCCGCGGGGTCGAGGCCATCGGCAGCGACACCGCGAAGATGTACAGCGCGTACGCGGCCGAGTACAGCACCGTCGTGGGCCCGAGCCGCAGCGTCGACCGGCGGAGCAGCCAGATCGGGTACGTGACGAGCAGGAACACCACGATCAGGATCCCGCCCACGCCGAGCCAGCGGCCCGCGATGAGGAACCACGGCGTCAGCGGCACGAAGTCCACCCGGCCGATGAAGTTCACCCACCAGGACATCTCGGTCTCCAGGTAGGCGTTCGGTGTCCCGGTGGCGTGCGAGGCGATCACGGGCCAGGCGAGCCCGGCGAGGACCATGGTCAGGCCCGCGGCGACGACCCGGACCTGCTCGCGCAGCGGGAAGCCCTCGAACACCCGGCCGGTCTCGCGCCGCGCACGGACCCACCGCACGAGTGCGACGACGCCGAGCACGAGCGGGATCGCCAGGGCACCGGGGCGGGTGAAGGCCGCGGCGACGCCGAGTGCCGTCAGGAGCCCGTAGCGCCGACGCTCCAGGGCGAGCAGCGCCCCGAACGACAGCGCGAGGAACATGCTCTCCGCGTACCCGACCTGCAGCAGGAACGACAGCGGACCGCAGCTGAAGAAGAAGACCGCCCACATCGCGGCGGCGTGCCCGGCGCGGTCCCGCACCAGGCGGTGCAGCAGGTAGGTGGCGAGCAGCCCGGCGACGATCGCGACGAGCGGTGCGCCGAGTTCGAACGGCACCCCGGTCGAGGCGGTCAGCGCCCGGATCGTGAAGGGGAACGCCGGCAGGAAGGCCCAGGCGTTCTGCGCGACGTTGCCGGCGGCGTCGAGCGGCAGCGCGTCGGGGTACCCGTGCAGCGAGATCTGCTCGTAGTACTGCCCGTCCCAGGCCACCAGGAACGCGCCGAACCCGTGCTCGTTGCCCCAGATCGCGTTGCCCGGGAGCGCACGACCGATGAGCGGGTACGCGAGCGCGAGCCACAGGGTCGACAGGACCCGGCCGCCCGTCCAGACGAGCAGGACCGCCGCCCACGCCGGCAGGGAAGCCACGGTGTCCAGGACACGTCGTCGACCGCTGGACGTGCCCGCGGCGACCACGCCGGCACTGTCGGTGCGGCTCACGCGCGAGTTCCTCGGCGTTCGGGTGGTCGGGTCGGCACCCGGCCAGGGTAGTCGGCCCGAGCATGAGGATCGCCCGGAACTGCGCCTGGAGGCCCGTCCCGCGTCGTGTGCGCCGCGTCGCGTCCGGTGGGTGGCGGGTGCGGGGTCCGGCGGATGGTCGGTGCCGCGCCCGGTGCCGCGCCCGGTGTCGCGTCCGGTGTCCCGTCCGGTGGGCGGCCCGTCCGTGACGGCGCGGACGTCCGCGGGCATAGTCTCGGTGGGCGATGACGACGACGGCGACGACACCCAGACGACGGACGCGCAGCACGGCGGTCGCCGTGCTGGTGGCCGGGACCTTCTTCATGGAGCTCCTGGACGGCACGATCCTGGCGACCGCCGCCCCGGCCATGGGGCGTGACCTCGGGGTCGACTCCGCCGCGGTGGGCGTCACGATCACCGCGTACCTCGTGACCCTCGCGGTGTTCATCCCGGTGTCCGGCTGGCTCACCGACCGGATCGGTTCGCGGACCGTCTTCGCCTGGGCCATCGCGCTGTTCACGATCGCGTCCGCCCTGTGCGCGCTGTCCACCGGGCTGGTCGAGCTGACGCTGTGGCGCATCCTGCAGGGGCTCGGTGGAGCGCTCATGGTGCCCGTCGGCCGGCTCGTCGTGCTCCGGAGCGCCGGGCGCGAACAACTCGTCACCGCCATCGCCATCCTGACCTGGCCGGCCCTCGCCGCACCGATCATCGCGCCGTTCATCGGCGGCGTGCTCGTCGAGACGCTGTCGTGGCACTGGATCTTCCTCATCAACATCCCGCTCGGCGTCATCGCCTTCGTCGCCGCCCTGGTGCTCGTGCCGCAGGAGCGTGCGGCACAGCGGGTGCCGTTCGACTGGTTCGGGTCGCTGCTCGCCTGCGTCGGGCTCGGCTCGCTCGTGGTCATGGCGTCCTTGCTCGCGCTCGACGTCGTGCCGGTCACCGCGGTCGTCGTCTCCGGCATCCTCGGCGCGGTGTGCTGCTGGCTCGCGATCCGGCACTTCCGCCGGGCTCCCCACCCGATCATGGGGCTCGACGCGTTCCGGCTCGAGACCTTCCGGGTGTCGCACGCCGGCGGCGGCCTGTTCCGCCTGGCGGTGTCCGCGGTGCCGTTCGTGCTCCCGCTGCTGTTCCAGGACGCCTGGGGTTGGAGCGCCGTGCTCGCCGGGTCCGCCGTGCTGTGGGTGTTCGTCGGCAACCTCGGCATCAAGCCGATGACGACTCCGTTCCTCCGTTGGTTCGGCTACCGCCCGGTGATCATCGTGTCGTCGGCCGTCGCCGCGCTGACCGTGGTCGCGATGGCGTTCATGACCGAGGACACCCCGTTCTGGCTGCTCGCCGTCCTGCTCGTCGTCAGCGGTGCCGCCCGCTCGGTGGGCTTCACGGCGTACAACACCATCGCCTTCGCCGACGTCGAGCAGGCCGACATGACCCCCGCGAACACGCTGTCGTCGACGCTGCAGCAGACCGCCGCGGGCTTCGGTGTCGCCGTCGCCGCCGTGGTCATCCGCGCGGCCTCCGGGCTGGGCGGCGACGGGCCGTACGCGGCCGCGTTCTGGGTCATCGCCGCCCTGCTCGTGGTCGCCTGCGTGGAGGGCATCCTGATGAGTCGCACAGCGGGCGACACCGTCCGCCCGGTCCGCCGTGTCCGCGCCTGATCCCGCCGCTGTCCGTTTCCGTCACGGTCACACGGACGAAACCCGGCAGGCGTTACAGTCTCAGCAACCGTCCGCGGTACCCGAGTACGGTGACCGCGGCAGGGTGACCGGAACACCCGGACAGGAAGGCAGCATGGCCGCGCCAGAGCAGCAGAGCACGATCGCATCAGAGCAGACCGTGCAGCCCACGCAGCTCCGTGTCGTCAGTTACAACCTCCGCGAGCACACCGCGAACAGCGAGCTCGCCGCACTGGCCGAGGCATCCGACGCCGACGTCCTGTGCGTGCAGGAGTGCGACAGCAACGACCTCGCTCCGTCGATCGGTGGCCTCTCGCTCGCCGCCTCGACCCGGACCAACCGACTCGGGCTCGCGATCTACAAGCGTGACGACCGCTTCGAGGTGCAGGACTTCAGCATCCACTCGCTGCAGAAGTCGCTGCACGACCGGGTCCTCGCGCCCGCGCACGAACGGCTCATCGCGATGCACCTGCGCGACACCGAGGCCGATGCCGAGGTCGTCGTCGCGTCGTTCCACGCCTCGCCCCTGACCGCGACGAACTCCCTGCGCCGCAAGCAGATCGAGGCGGCGCACCAGTTCCTGCGCGAGCTGGCGAAGGACGTCCCCGCGGTCATGGTCGGCGACTTCAACTACCCGTGGTTCCAGACGAACCTGCGCCGCAAGATCGAGCAGGGCGGGTTCGCGCTGTCGCTGTCCGACCAGCCGACGTACCTGCGCTACCGCAAGTTCACGGGCCACTTCGACTTCGCGACGAGCGTCGGCCTGCACATCGCGGGCGTCGAGACCCTGCCGGCCGGCATCTCCGACCACCGCCCGATCCTGGTCCGTGCCCACTACGAGCACCCCGGCGAGACCGGCGCCGTCACCACCGTCGAAGCTCCCGCCGCCTGACCCGCCGGCAGCCGCTCGTGCCGAGGTCGCACGACATGCCGCGTGTGCATCGCCGGGTGGTCACGAACTGTCGGTTGCGGAGGCGCCAGCCGACACTTCGTGCGACCCCGGCGGAGGTTAGCGGGGAGTCGTGACCGCTCGGCAGCCCGTGCCGAGGTTGCACGACGTGCCGCGTGCGTGCCGCCGAGTGGTCCCGAACTGTCGGTTGCGGGGGCGTCGGGCGACGGTTCGTGCGACCTCGGCAGAGGTGAGCGGGGGGTCGTGACCGCTCGGCAGGGGGCCGTCGGGCGCGTCGGCGGTGCGTGCCGAGGTCGCACGACATGCCGCGGGCGTATCGCCGAGTGGTCGCAAACTGTCGGTTGCGGGGGGCGCCGGGCGACGGTTCGTGCGACCTCGGCGGAGGTGAGCGGGGAGTCGTGACCGCTCGGCGGTGCGTGTCGAGGTCGCACGACGTGCCGCGTGCGCATCGCCGAGTGGTCGCAAACTGTCGCTTGCGGAGACGCCAGTCGACGGTTCGTGCGACCTCGGCGGAGATGAGCGGGGAGTCGTGACCGCTCGGCGGACGACGCTGGGCGCGCCCGTCGGGGCGGCGACGCACCGGAGGCCCGGTGCCGGTCTCGTGGACCGGCACCGGGCCTCCAGGCGGTTGCCCTCGGAACCCGCCCGCGTCAGCGACGCAGCGTCGCCCGCGCCAAGCGGTTGCCGATGAACTGGCCGAGCTGCACGATGACGACGATCGCCGCCACCGAGACGTAGACCACCCACCAGTCGTAGCGCTGCGAGCCGTAGGTGATCGCGTACTCGCCGAGTCCGCCGCCACCGATCAGCGCACCCTGCGCCGTCATGTCGACGATGCCGATGTAGATGAACGTGTAGCCGAGGATCAGGGGGCCGAGACCCTCGGGGATGAGCACGGTCAGCAGGATCGAGACCGGGTGCGCACCCGAGGCCCGAGCAGCCTCGACGACGCCTGGGTCGACCGACAGCAGGTTCTGCTCGACGATCCGGGACACCGCGAAGGCCGCGGCCAACGAGATCGCGAAGGTCACCGCGGGGACACCGATCGTGGTCTGCACGACGACGCGCGACAGCGGCGCGATCGCGGCGAGGAAGATCACGAACGGGATCGGGCGGATCAGGTTCACGAACACGTTGAGCACCGTGTACGCGGTCCGGTTGCCGAGGACGTTGCCCGGCCGGGTCGCGTACAGCAGCAGGCCGAGCGCGAGGCCGATGACCCCGGCGATGACCAGCGAGATCAGCGACATCACGATGGTGTCGCGGATGGCGGCGAGGAAGACGTCGAACGTGTCGATCACGCTCTGGAACGAGTTGTTGTTCACGCGGCGGCCTCCTCGTCGGTCGTGACGCCGTCGGCGCGGAGTGCGGCGATCGCGCGATCGATGGCGTCGGGCTCGGCGCCGGGCGCGCTCAGCTCGTAGGTGAGCGACCCGATCCGACGCTCCCGGATCTCGCCGACCCCGCCGTAGACGAGTTCGGCGGTGACCCCGGCGGCGCGGAACGCGGCGTCGATGCGGTTCTGCAGCCCGGCCTCGTCGGTGATCTGCACCGTGACGAGCCGACCCGGGTGCCGGTCCCGCAGGCGCCGGAGCGTCTCGGGGGAGGGCCGGTCGTGCAGCGCGGTGCGGACGAAGCGCTGCGCGGCACCGGTCTTCGGGGTCGAGAACACGTCGTAGACGTCCCCGACCTCGACGACCCGCCCCTGCTCCATCACGGCGACCCGGTCGGCGATCTGCCGGACGGCGTCCATCTCGTGCGTGATGACGATGATGGTGACGCCGAGCTCTCGGTTGACCCGGCGGAGCAGCGCGAGCACCTCGGAGGTGGTCTCCGGGTCGAGGGCGCTGGTCGCCTCGTCGGCGAGCAGCAGGTCGGGCGACGCGGCGAGGGCGCGGGCGATGCCGACGCGCTGCTTCTGGCCGCCGGACAGCTGCTCCGGGTAGGCGTGGGCGCGCTCGAGCAGGCCGACGAAGTCGAGCAGCTCGGCGACGCGACGGTCCCGCTCGGCCTTCGGCACACCGGCGACCTTGAGCGGGTACGCGACGTTGCCGGCGATCGTGCGGGACCGGAACAGGTTGAACTGCTGGAAGATCATCCCGATGTTGCGACGCGCCAGACGGCGGTCCCGCTCGGGGATCGCCGTCAGCTCGCGGCCCGCGACCGTCACCGTGCCGGAGCTCGGCACCTCCAGCGCGTTGACCAGGCGGACCAGGGTGGACTTGCCGGCACCGGAGTACCCGATGACGCCGAGGACCTCTCCCTGGTGCACGTCCAGGGAGACGTCCTCGACGGCCACCACGGTCTCGCCGGTGTCGGCGCGGCGGTAGTGCTTCGAGACGCCGCGGAGTTCGACGAGGACCGGCACTACTGCTTGGCCGCCTTCGCGTCCTGCTCGACCTGGGCGAGCTCGTCCTGCAGCTTCGAGGCGCTCTCGTCGCGGGCGACGGCCTCGGGCAGGTCCTTCGCGAAGGCCTTCTGCACGGCGTCGTCCTGGAACAGCTCCGCCAGGTCGAGGTAGGTCTTGTTGCCCTTGTCCTCGTCGCGGACGGCGAACACGTTCACGTACGGGGCGGCGCTCGCGCTCGAGGGGTCGTCCTGGTAGATCGCGTCCGAGATCGGCAGGCCGGCGGCGGTGGCGAAGTTGTTGTTCACGACGGCCGCGGCGACGGAGCCCTGCTGCAGCGCGTTCGCGGTCTGCGAGGCGTCGAGAGGCTGGACGTCGACCTTCTTCGTCTCGATGTCGTCCGCGGTGGAGAACGCCGAGCCGCCGTCCTTCAGGGTGATCAGGTCGGCCGCCTGCAGGATCAGGAGCGCACGGGCCTGGTTGATCGAGTCGTTCGGGATCGCGACCTTCGCGTTCGCGGGCAGCTCGGACGGCTTGTCGTACTTCGTCGCGTAGAGCGGCAGCGGGTACACGGCGGTCGAGCCGATCGGCTGCAGGTCGTCGTTCGAGGTGACGTTGTAGTCCGCCAGGTACTGGATGTGCTGGAACTGGTTGATGTCCAGCTGGCCGTCCTTGAGGGCGGGGTTCGGCAGCGAGTAGTCCGAGAAGTTGGTCAGCTTGACGGTGACGTTGAGCTTGTCCTTCGCGAGCTTCGTGTACGTGCTCCAGTAGCCGAGCGACTTGTCCGCGACACCGATCGTGACGGTCTTCGGGGCGGCGTCACCGGCGGCGCCGGCGTCGTTGCTCCCGGAGCGGACGGCTCCGACGATGACGGCGACGACGATCGCCACGACGACGATCGCGGCGGCGATGATCCAGCCGATCGGTCGCTTGCCCTTCGGCTTCTCGGGCAGTGCGGGGGCTGCGGACATGCTGGTGCTCCTCGTGGGCAGTGCGTGTGGGGGAGCCGCGGTGGTCCGCGGCGTGGAGACGAGTGTGACGTGCGGTCCACCCCCGGTGCGAGTTCCGTTCCGTCGTGTTACGCAGCACTCGACCCGTGCCGCCTGCGTCGGAGCACGCGTCCCGACACGACTTGGTTGACTCGGATCGTGCGCAGCATCGAACTCGTCCTCGGCCCGGAGTCGGACGCCGCCGTGCGGTCCGCCTGGCAGGCCCTGATCGACGCCGACCTGCCGAGCCTCGGTCGGCACCCGTCGCCGTCGAACGCCCCGCACGTCACCCTGGCCGCCGGGGACACGCTGCCCGTGCCGGCCGGGTTCCGGACGTCGGTCCCGACCGCGATCCGGCTCGGCGGGCTGCTGCTCTTCCCCGCGGGTGCCGGTCGGTCGGTGCTGGTGCGCGCGGTGGTCCTCGACGCGGCGCTCACGACCTTCCACGCCGAGGTGCACGCGGTCGCCCCCGGCGGCGTCGAGACGTCGCTTCCCGGGCACTGGTCGCCGCACGTCACGCTGGCCCGCCGCGTGCGTGACGAGGACCTGCCGAGCGCCGTTGCTGCGCTGCGCGCCGTGCCCCTGCCGGAGACGCTCGACGTCGGTGGCGTCCGGCACTGGGACGGTGAGACGCGGACGATCACGCCGCTCGCGCTCACGACCGACTAGCGGGGCACTGCCTGGAGGCCCGGGTCAGGTCCCGAGCACGCGCTCGCCGAACGCGGATGCGAACGTCCGCTCCGGGTCGGCTCGGGCGACGAGGTCGCGGAAGTCCGCCAGCCGCGGGTACAGCCCGGCGATGGCCGCGTGGTCGAGTGAGCTCATCTTGCCCCAGTGCGGACGGCCGTCGAATGCCGCGAGCCGGGCCTCGAGGTCGGGCAGGAGCGCGGCGACCTCGGCCGGGTGCTTCTTCCACGTGAAGGCGATGCAGAGGACGTCCTCGCCCTGGGTCGGGCTGAGCCAGAACCCGTCGGCGGCCATCGTCCGGAGTTCGCAGACGTGCAGGTGCGGCTGTATCCGGTCCGCCAGCCCCCGGAGCGCGTCCAGGGCGGCCGCCGCGTGCCGGAGGGGGACGAAGTGTTCGCTCTGCACCTCGGACCCGTGGCTCGGGACGGATCCGATCGGGAAGTGCGGCAGTCGGTCCCACCACGGGCCGACCGACCCGTCGCGGGCGGTGCGGCGGTCGTCACCGGGTGTGCCGGGCAGCCGGGGTGCGCCGACGAGTGCGTCCGGGACGGGCACGTCGTCGGCTCCGTCGGGCACGCGCGACTTCACCAGGACCTCGGTGATCGCGTCGCCGAACACCGTGTACGCGCACACCGAGTACGCGGCGGCGTGCACGTCAGCGACGTTCGCAGTGAAGGTGTCCCAGGGGATCGCGCCGTAGACGTCCTGACGCATCCGGTAGGCCGGTTCGACGTCGAGGGTCACCCGGGTCACGATGCCGAGCAGTCCGAGGTGCAGCACGGCGCCGTCGAACGCGGGGTCCGTCCGGTCGATCGTCCGGGCGGAGCCGTCCGGACCGAGCACCTCGAACGCGCGCACGGCGGTGGCGAGCGACCCCAGTGTCGTGCCGGAACCGTGGGTGCCGGTCGCGACCGCACCCCCGATGGAGATGTGTGGCAGGGACCCCGTGTTGTGCAGGGCGAACCCGGCACGGTTGATGTCGGCCGCGACGTCGCCGTACCGGGTGCCGGCCCCGAGCGTGACGGTGCGGTGCTCGGCGTCGACGACCAGGTCGGTGGGGATCCCGGTCAGGTCGAGCAGGGTGCCCGGGGAGTCGGCGACGTCGTTGAACGAGTGCCGGGTACCGAGGCCGTGCACCCGATCGGCGTCGGCCACGACCTGGGCGGCCTCGTCGATCGACGACGGGCGGACGACCCGTTCGGCCGTGTAGGTGACCGTGCCGGACCAGTTGAGCTCGCTCGTCGTCGACCGCATGGCGCCCACCCTGCCACGCGGTCCGGAGACGGGCGCGGGCCGGGCGCCGGTCCCGTCACGGGTTCGGCGTCCGGCCCGGCTCGTCGGTCAGTGCGCGAGGCTCGTCGGTCAGTGCACCGGCGGGGGCGTCGGCGCGCCCTCGGGCACCTCGGGCCGGCGGACGAACACCGACGCGAGGATGCCGAACAGCGAGATGATCGCGCCGACCATGAAGGCGGTGCCGACGCCCGACGCGGTGGCCACCTGGACCCCGCGGGCACCGGAGCCCTCGACAGCGGTGGCCGCACCGATCGTCAGCAGCGTGACGAACAGGGCCGTCCCCGCCGCACCGGCGAGCTGCTGCGCCGTGCCGAGCACCGCGCTGCCGTGCGAGTACAGCTTCGGGGGCAACCCACCGAGCGCCGCGGTGAACAGCGGCGTGAAGGTCAGGGCCAGGCCGATGCTCAGCACCACGTGCGCACCGAGGACGAACCACACGCTGGTGTCGACGCCCACGGTGGAGAGCGCCCAGAGCACGGCGCTGACGATGATCGATCCGGGGATGAGCAGCACGCGCGGGCCACGGCGGTCGTAGATGCGACCGACGATGGGGGAGAGCAGGCCCATCAGCAAGCCACCGGGGAGCAGCAGCAGGCCGACCTGCAGGACCTCGAGGCCGAGCACGCGCTCCAGGTAGATCGGCAGCAGGATGAGCGTGCCGAACATCGCCATGAAGCTCAGGCCCATCGCGACGATCGGCACCGTGAAGCCACGGGTGCGGAAGGTGCGCAGGTCGAGCAGGGCGCTGTCGGTGCGCTGCAGGCGCGTCTGCCGGACGATGAACACCGCCAGGGCCACGGCACCGACGACCAGGGCGGTCACCGGGACGAGCGGACCGGTCGTGCCGGCTTCACCGATGCTGGACAGGCCGTAGACGATGCCGCCGAACGCGAAGGCGGAGAGGACGACCGAGACGACGTCGATCGGTGCCTTGCGCGGCGTCGAGACGTTCTGCACCTTGACCATGCCGAGGATGAGCGCCGCGATCGCGATGGGCAGCACGAAGCCGAACAGCCAGCGCCACGAGAACGCGTTGAGGATCAGGCCGGAGATCGTCGGGCCGATGGCCGGAGCGACCGAGATGACGATCGAGATGTTGCCCATGATGCGGCCACGGTGCGCGGGGTCGACCAGGGTCAGGACCGTCGTCATGAGCAGCGGCATCATGATCGCGGTGCCGCTGGCCTGCACGATGCGGCCGACGAGCAGGACGGTGAAGCCCGGCGCGAGCAGGGCGATCAGCGTGCCGACCGAGAACAGGCCCATCGCCCAGACGAACACCGGTCGGGTGTTGAAGCGCTGCAGCAGGAACCCGGTGATCGGGATGACGACCGCCATGGTGAGCAGGAAGCCGGTGGTCAGCCACTGGCCGGTCGCGGCGCTGATGTCCAGGTCGTCCATGAGCCGGGGCAGGGCCACGCCCATGATGGTCTCGTTGAGGATGACGACGAACGCGGAGACGAGCAGCAGCCCGATCACGAGTCGGGTCTCGGCAGCGGACGGCTGCGAGACGCTTCCCGTGCGGGGGGCGGAATCGACGGCCTGGGTCATGCGGGTGCTCCTGGTGGGTCACGACGGGTGGAACGGGTGTGGCGCAGGACGCGCAGACAGGCCAACTCCCTGAGTGGATGCGATTATTCCGCTTCGCTCCGACATCCGCAGGTGAACGATCGGTGCCGAGCACGCCGGTCGTCGGCGCAGCTCCCGTGCACGTCCACTCAGTGCAGGATCGCGAACCCGTCGGCGTCGCCGTGCGGCACGACCGACCGCAGGCTGACGTCGGTCACCGTGGCCGACGGCGGACCGGTGCGCAGGCACTCGACCAACGAGTCCACGGCGACCGAGGGTCCCTCGGCCTCGACCTCCACCGTGCCGTCCCAGAGGTTCCTCGCGTAGCCGACGAGGTCGAGCCCGTCCGCCTTCCGAGCGGTCCAGTACCGGAAGCCGACCCCCTGGACCGTCCCCGACACCACGGCATGCACCCTCGTCACCGTCGTCATGTCCTCCACGCTAACCGCGACGGCCCTCCGGGAGTTTTCGGCCCCGTGACGATCTGTTTCCGGCTCGTGACGAGCGCGCCGCGTCGGCAGTGATAGTGTCATCCCAACTCGAACACTTCGAGTCAGATTGACACTATCTCCACCATGGACGAAGCAGGCATCCGCGTCGCGGTCTCCACCGTGATCGTCGCACTGCGCCCGCACCCCGACACCGGGGCCCCGGCGCTGTGGATGCCGCTCGTCCGTCGCGTCGCCGAACCGTTCGAGGGTTCCTGGGCGCTCCCCGGCGGCTGGGTCGGCGACGACGAGGGCCTCGAGGACTCCGCGGCCGCCCGACTGCGCGAGACGACGAACGTCCAGCCGCGGTACCTCGAGCAGCTCTACGCGTTCGGTGACGTCGGACGCTCCCCGAGCCGCGTGGTGTCGATCGTGTACTGGGCACTCGTGCACCCGGACGAGGCGAACGTCGTGCCCGACGACTGGAACGTCCGGTGGTTCCTGGCCGACGAGCACCCGCCGCTCGCCTTCGACCACGACCGCATCGTCGAGTACGCCCTGTGGCGGCTGCGCAACAAGATGTCGTACTCGCGGATCGCGCAGGCGTTCCTCGGCGACCGCTTCACCCTCGCCGAACTCCGCGGCGTGTACGAGGCGGTGCTCGGCCGTGCACTCGACCCCGCGAACTTCCGTCGGCAGGTCGAGAAGACCGACGCGGTCCTGCCGACCGACGAGACCACGAGCGGGGGCCGGCACCGTCCGGCCCGCCTGTACCGCTCGAACCCCGACCTGGCCTACGCGGACAACGGCCCGCTGCAGACCGGGGCCGATCAGCACCAGCAGCGGAACCGATAGGAAGCCCCGTGTCCATCGCCACGACGATCGAACTCATCTCCAACGGCAAGGCCGGCGGCAGCACCTGCACGCCCGACCTCGCCATGCCGACGTGGGACTTCGACTCCCGCCCCGGGTACGGCCCGGGGTCGTCGATGTCCGACGTCATCCCGACGAGCGCCCCGCGCCAGGGCGTCCTGCCCGACGAGTACAAGACGACCCCGACCGACGAGCTCCACGAACGCATCGAGCGGGCGAAGGCCACCCTCGGCGACCGGGTCGTCGTCCTCGGGCACTTCTACCAGCGCGACGAGGTCGTCCGGCACGCGGACTTCCTCGGCGACTCGTTCCAGCTCGCGAACGCCGCCCTGACGAAGCCCGACGCCGAGGCGATCGTGTTCTGCGGCGTGCACTTCATGGCCGAGACGGCCGACATCCTGGCGCGCGACGACCAGCGCGTGATCCTGCCGAACCTGGCCGCCGGCTGCTCGATGGCCGACATGGCCGACATCGACAGCGTCGAGGCCGCGTGGGCGGAGCTGACCGCGGTGTACGGCACCGAGCCCGACGCCAACGGCCGCGTCCCCGTGATCCCGGTCACCTACATGAACTCCGCCGCCGACCTCAAGGCCTTCTGCGGTCGCAACGGCGGCATCGTGTGCACCTCGTCGAACGCCGCGACCGTGCTCGAGTGGGCCTTCGAGCGTGGGCAGCGCGTCCTGTTCTTCCCCGACCAGCACCTCGGCCGCAACACCGCGAAGGCGATGGGCATCAGCACGGACCTGATGCCGATGTGGAACCCCCGGAAGCCCCTCGGCGGCAACGAGACGAGCGACCTCGAAGCGGCGAAGGTCATCCTCTGGCACGGCTTCTGCTCGGTGCACCGCCGCTTCACCGTCGACCAGATCGACCAGGCCCGCCGCGAGCACCCGGGCGTGCAGGTCATCGTGCACCCGGAGTGCCCGATGGCCGTCGTCGACGCCGCCGACCACGCCGGCAGCACCGACCTGATCCGGAAGACCGTCGCCGCGGCCACCGAGCCGACCACCTTCGCGATCGGCACCGAGATCAACATGGTGAACCGCCTCGCCGCCGAGTACCCGCAGCACACGATCTTCTGCCTCGACCCGGTCGTCTGCCCCTGCTCGACGATGTACCGGATCCACCCGGGCTACCTCGCCTGGGTGCTCGAAGCCCTCGTCCGCGGCGAGGTCCTCAACGAGATCGTCGTCCCCGCCGACGTGCAGGCCGACGCCAAGGTGGCGCTCGAGCGCATGCTCGCCGCCAAGCCGCGCGGCTGAGACGCGGACCCGACCGAACGAGGGAGACCACCGTGCACGTCGTCATCGTCGGCTCCGGCATCGCCGGGCTGACCGCAGCGATCCGCGCCAGTGCCCTGCACGACGTCACCCTGGTGACGAAGGGGGCGCTCGCCGACAGCGCCACCGCGTACGCCCAGGGCGGGATCGCGGTGGCGCTCGGTGCCGACGACTCCGCGGCGCTGCACCAGGCCGACACCCACGTCGCCGCGGCGGGCAGCGCCGACGCGCGTGCCGTCGAGGTCCTGTGCACCGACGGCCCGGCCCGCGTCCGCGACCTGCTCGCCCTCGGGGTGCCCTTCGACCGGTCGTCGGACCCGGCGACCCTCGACCGGTACGGCGACGACCTCGCCCGCGGTCGTGAAGCCGCGCACGGCCGGTGGCGCGTCGTGCACGCCGACGGTGACGCGACCGGGGCCGCCATCGAACGCACCCTCATCGCGGCACTGCACCGACGGCACGTCACGATCCTCGAGCGCACGAGCCTGACCGACCTCGTCGTCCGCGGCGGCGTGGTCGTCGGCGTCGACGTCCTCGACCTGCTCGGGGAACCCCGCCGGCTCGACGCGGACGCCGTCGTCATCGCGTCCGGGGGAGCCGGACACCTGTACCGCGAGACGACGAACCCCCTGGTCGCCACCGGCGACGGGGTCGCCGCCGCCTGGCGCGCCGGTGCCGTCCTCGCGGACCTGGAGTTCGTCCAGTTCCACCCGACACGGCTGGCGGTCCCCGGCGGCGGCCTGGTGTCCGAAGCCGTCCGCGGTGAAGGCGCCGTCCTCCGAGACGCCGCCGGGCACCGCTTCATGACCGACGTGCACCCGGACGCCGAGCTCGCCCCGCGTGACGTCGTCGCCCGGGGGATCGCCGCCGCGGTGCGCGACCAGGGCGGCTCGCCTGTGCTCCTCGACGCCACCGGCCTCGACGCCGGGTTCCTGGTCACGCGGTTCCCCGGACTCACCCGGGCCACCCGCGCCGCCGGCTTCGACTGGACCCACGAGGGCGTCCCGGTCGCACCGGCCGCGCACTACTCGATGGGCGGCATCGCGACCGACGCCGAGGGCCGTACCAGCCTGCCCGGACTCCTCGCCGTCGGCGAAGCCGCCTGCACCGGGGTCCACGGCGCCAACCGGCTCGCCTCGAACTCGCTGCTGGAGGGACTCGTCTTCGCGGTCCGCGCAGCGGACGCGGTCGCCGCACCGCGACCCGGCCTGCTCCGCCTGCGCGGGGACGCCGGTCTCCACGTCACCAGCGTGCCCCGAGCGGCCGACGCGATCCGTTCCTCCCGTCCGACCCCGCCTGGAGGCGCGACCCACCTCGACGACGTCGGTGCCGTCCGACAGGTGGTCCAGTCCGTCATGACGGACCGCGTCGGGCTGCTCCGTGACGCCGTCGGGCTGGCCAGCGCGCGCCGCGACCTCGACGCGCTGACCGCGCCGACCGGCGGCGGCGTGCGTGAGCACGAGGACCGTGCGCTGCTCGACCTGGCCCGACTCGTCGCGCTCGCCGCCGAGGCCCGCACCGAGTCGCGCGGGGCGCACGCCCGCACCGACCACCCCGACACCGACCCCAGCGCCCCGGCCTCGTACGCCTGGGTCGCCGACCCCACCGACGCACACCCCGACGAGCACACGGACGAACGCACCGACGGCTCCGCAGTCGTCGCGCAGGAGGTACCCGCATGACCACCGACCCCGGCACCATCCCGCCGCACGCGCTCCGTCGCGTGATCGAGACCTCGCTCGAGGAGGACGCGCCCTGGGGCGACGTCACCAGCGAGACCCTGATCCCCGCCGAGGCGACCGCGACCGCGACCCTCGGCGCGCGCGAGCCCGGCGTGCTGAGTGGCGGCGCGGTGTTCGTCGCCGTGATGCACGCCGTCGACCCGTCGATCCACGCCGTCGTGCACGTCGCCGACGGCACGCGCTTCGTCGCGGGCGACGTCCTCGCGACCGTGACCGGGTCGGCGCGCGCCGTGCTGCGGGCCGAGCGGGTCGCCCTCAACCTGGTGCAGCGGATGTCGGGCATCGCGACGACCACCGCGGCGCACGTCGCCGCCGCCGCTGGCACCTCGGCGCGGATCGTCGACACCCGGAAGACGACGCCCGGCCTCCGAGCACTCGAGCGGTACGCCGTCCGGTGCGGCGGCGGACACAACCACCGCACCTCGCTCTCCGACGCCGTGCTCGCCAAGGACAACCACCTGGCGGTGCTCCTGGCCGGCGGCATCGGCATCGGCGACGCGATCGCCCAGGCCCGCCAGCGGCTCGGGCACACCGTGCACGTCGAGGTCGAGGTGGACCGCATCGATCAGATCGAACCCGTCGTCGCTGCGGGGGTCGACACGATCATGCTCGACAACTTCACCCCGGACGAACTCGTGACCGGGGTCGGCATCGTCGCCGGACGCGCGCTCGTCGAGGCCTCGGGAGGCGTGTCGCTCGACACCGTCGCGGCGATCGCGGCGACCGGCGTCGACGTCATCTCGGTCGGGGCGCTGACCCACTCGGCGCGGGCGCTCGACCTCGGACTCGACATCGACGTCGCGGTGCCGGTCCGGGACTGACCGTGTTCTACCTGGACCGCGCCGCCACCACCCCGGTCCGCCGCGAGGTGCTCGAGGCGATGTGGCCCTACCTGACGGGGGTGTTCGGCAACCCCTCGTCGACGCACGGGGTCGGGGGCGAAGCCGCGCGGGGACTCACCGCTGCACGGTCCGCCGTCGCCGGGGTGCTCGGGTGCCGGCCCGCCGAGGTCGTCTTCACCACCGGCGGCACCGAGGGTGCGAACACCGCGATCAAGGGGATCGCCCTCGCCACGCCCCGTGGTCGGCACGTCGTCACGAGCGCCATCGAGCACGAGGCCGTGCTGGAGAGCTGCGCGTACCTCGCCCGCTTCCACGACTTCGACGTCACCGTGCTGCCCGTCGGCCCGGACGGCCGCGTCGACCCGGCGGTGCTGCGCGCGGCACTCCGCCCGGACACCACGCTCGTCTCGATCGCGCACGCCGACAACGAGATCGGCACCGTGCAGGACGTCCCCGCGCTCGCGGCGGTGGCGCACGAGGTCGGGGCGCGGTTCCACACCGACGCCGTGCAGTCCGCGCCCTGGCTGCCGATCGGTCTCGGGGTGCTGGGCGTCGACGCGCTGTCGTTGTCCGGGCACAAGCTCGGCGCCCCGAAGGGCACCGGCGTGCTCGCCGTGCGCGCCGGCGTCCCGCTCGAGCCGCTGCTGCACGGCGGGGGACAGGAACGGGGGCGGCGGTCCGGTACCGAGGACGTGGCCGGTGCCGTGGCGGTGGCGACCGCCCTCGGGCTGGCGGCGGAGACGGTGCGGTCGGGGGAGGGCACCGCGACCACCGTGCGCGACGCGGTGCTCGACGGCGTGCTCGCTGCGGTCCCCGGCGCGTTCGTCACCGGGTCGCGGGAGCACCGGCTGCCCGGGCACGCGTCGTTCTGCTTCCCGGGCGTCAACGGCGAGACCGTCCTGCTCGAGCTCGAGCAGCGCGACGTGGTGTCGTCGTCGGGCAGTGCCTGTGCCGCGGGCAGCACCGATGCCTCCCACGTGCTCACGGCGCTCGGGATCCCGGAGGACGTGGCCCGCACCGCGCTCCGTCTGACGTTCGACGCGGCCCTCACAGCCGACGACGTCCCGGTCGTCGTCGGGGCCGTCGCCGACGCCGTGGCGACCGTCCGTGCCCTCGGCTGAGGTGTACTAGACGTTCTACTCCATCTCTGGGTACGTGTCCCCCCTTCTGCGGACAACCGATCTGCGTCAGAGTGTCGTCATGGCAAACGCGATGATGACCCGGACACGACGGGACGACCGCTTCCGAGCGGTGCAGCTCCTGCCGGCGCCGGCCACCCTCGTCGCGCTCGCCCTGGCAGCGCAGCACGACCTCGGCACGGCCCCGCTCGGGATCATCGCCGTGGTCGGAGCGCTCGCGACCGCCGGGAGTGCCCTGCTCCCGATGGTCCGGCCAGCCGCCGCCCACCGGTCGATGCCCGCACCGACCGAGACGGACCGGTACCGAGAGGACACCGAACACCCTTGAGGTCCACCACCGTGCGGTTCCCCTGAACCGAGCCGCGCGGTGGACCCAGACCGGATGTCGACCCCCTGATCGACGTCCGGCGCGGGGCGCGACGTTCCCCCTGTCGTCGTGTCCCGCCGTACACCGCGATCCCGCCGTGGGTCGACGTCCGCACCCCTGAGCGGCGTCGGTTCCCCTGCAGCCCACGGCGGGATCCGGTTCCCCGGTAGCGTCGTCGCATGCCCTCGTACCGTGCGACCCTGGCGATCGGTGCCCTCGCGCCCGGCATCGCCCCGGACGCCGTCCTGCCCGCCGCGGCCGCCCTCGTGCGCGAACACGCCGTGGTCGAGGCCGAGGACGTCCGGCTGCTCCGTGGCGTCCCCTGTGCCGTCGTGCGCTTCGAGGCCGAGGACGACCGTGCCGCGGCGGCCGTCCGCGACGCCGCCGTCGACGGGCTGCGGGACGTGGTCGAGATCCGCTCCGACGTCGTCACGCGGCGCGAGGGCGGTCGCTGGATCCCCGTCGCCTGACGGTCAGGCGGTGTGCGTCGCCGGTTCGGGTGTCCCCGGCCAGACGTAGTCCAGGTCGTCCGGCACGTCCGGGAACAGCTCCCGGTAGTGCTCCGGCGCCTTCTGCACGAGCTTCGAGCGGTGCGAGACGTGCAGGGCCTCGTCGTCGTTCCACGGCGGGACCGGCACGTCGCCGCGCTCGTACGCCGCCAGGTCCTCCGGCACACGGCCCAGGTCGAGCAGGGTCTTCTCGAGACACGTGTCGGCGTACCCGCGCTCGGCCCAGACGCGGCACGTGGCCTCCTGGTACGCCATCAGCGCCGGACGGTAGCCGCGCCACATCGCCGTCACCGGGTGGTGCTGCCAGCCGTAGTCGGGGAGCGTCAGTGCGCGCATCACCTGCAGGGTCTCGACCCGCTGCTTGCCGAGCCGCCGGTCGTCGAGGACCTCGGCGGATGCCCGGAAGTCGGCGTACGGCAGGAAGGTCTGCATGGCGCGGACGCTACCCCGACCGACTGGCACCCGACACATGTCGTCACGAACGTGCCGCCCGCCCCGGCAGCGTGTGAGCATCGACCGCATGAGCGGAGAACTGGTCGTCGGCGTCAGTGGCAGCCCATCGGACCCCTCGCGGACCTCGACCCTGGTCGCGGCGACGGTGGCCCGGTTGGCCGAGGAGATCGACGGCGCCCGGACCGAGACCATCGAGATCGGCCCGCTGCTGGCCGACCTCGGAGCGGCGTCGGGTCGCGAGACGATGTCCGACCGCACCCGCCGGGCCCTCGAGACGGTGGAGGCCGCGGACGTGCTCGTCGTGGGCAGCCCGGCCTTCCGGGCGGCCTACTCCGGTGCCTTCAAGCTCTTCTTCGACTGGGTCGGGCAGTACGACCTCGTCGACACCCCGGTGCTCCTGACCGCCACCGGCGGCAGCGACCGGCACGCCCTGCTCGTCGAGCACCAGATGCGCCCGCTGTTCGGGTTCTTCCAGTCCACGACCCTGCCGCTCGGGGTGTTCGGCAACGAGCGAGACTTCACCAAGCGCGAGGGTGGCTACGACATCGCGAGCGTCGACCTCGAGCTCCGCATCGACCAGGCCGTGCGCCGGGCCGTGCCGCTCATCCGCGGCGGCTTCGCCACCGCCGGCCTGACCGACGTGCGGCGCCCCGCCGAGTTCTGATCCTCGTGCGCGCGCCCGGCTCTTCCGGGCGTCCCCGGTGGTTCCGGGCGTCCCTGGTCGAAAGTTCTCACCAGGTATGCCCGGAACCACCTGGCATCGCGCGTGCCATGGGAAGGAACGGGCGCGACCCAGCGTGACCAGATGGCGGACGGGAGGCCCGTGGCGACGCCGCCACGGGCCTCCCGTCCGGTCGTTGGCTCAGCCGAGCAGGGACGCGACGTGCGCGACCGCCAGGCGGTAGCCATCGGCGCCCGCGCCGGCGATGACCGCCGTCGCGGCGGTGGCGACGTGGTCGACGTGGCGGAACGGCTCGCGCTTCCACGTGTTCGACAGGTGCACCTCGACGACGGGGACCCACAGGGCCTCCACCGCGTCGTGCAGCGCGACCGAGGTGTGCGCGTAGGCGGCGGGGTTGATGACGACCGCGGCGAAGTCGTCGAGGGCCTCGTGCAGCCACTCGACCAGCTCGCCCTCGCGGTTCGTCTGGCGGAAGTCGGCCTCGAGCCCGTGCACGGCCGCCTCGGTGTGCACGATCGCCTCGATCTCGGCGAGCGTCACGGTGCCGTACTGCTCCGGGTCGCGGCGCCCGAGGATGTCGAGGTTCGGGCCGTTGAGGACGAGGATGCGCGACGCGTCGGTCATGGGCCGAGCGTAGCGAACCGGGGGCGCGCTGCGCGGCTCGGACGATGCATGCGCTGGCTATGTGAACGGTCACAATCGGTGTAGCGTCTCCGTCCGGGTCGGCAGAGTTGTCGACTGCAACACACTGACGTGGAGATGTGAATGGTTCTCGCTGCAGCGAACGAAGGGATCCGGCTCGACTTGGGCTGGGTCGACTACCTGATGATCATCGTGTACTTCGCGGTCGTCATCGGGATCGGGTTCACCGCCCGCAAGCAGGTCCGGACGAGCATGGACTTCTTCCTGTCCGGCCGCTCGATGCCGGCGTGGATCACGGGCCTGGCGTTCGTGTCCGCGAACCTCGGCGCCACCGAGATCCTCGGCATGGCGGCCAACGGTGCCCAGATCGGCATGGCCACCCTGCACTACTACCTCGTCGGCGCCGTGCCCGCGATGGTGTTCCTCGGCCTCGTGATGATGCCGTTCTACTACGGCTCGAAGGTCCGCTCCGTGCCGGAGTTCATGCTGCGCCGCTTCGGCAAGGCGCCGCACCTGGTGAACGCGATCGCGTTCGCGGTGTCGAACGTGCTCATCGCGGGCATCAACCTCTACGCGATGGCCATCGTCATCGAGGCCATGCTCGGCTGGCCGGAGTGGCTGGCGATCATCGTCTCCGCCGGCTTCGTGCTCGTCTACATCACCCTCGGCGGGCTCTCGAGCGCGATCTACAACGAGGTCATGCAGTTCTTCGTGATCATCGCCGGGCTCATCCCGCTGACGATCGTCGGTCTGCACCGCGTCGGCGGCTGGGACGGCCTGTCGAAGGCCATCACCGAGACCCAGGGCGTGCAGCACCTGCAGGCCTGGGCCGGCACCGGCTTCGGTGACGTCACCAACCCGATCGGCGCCAACTGGCTCGCAATCGTGCTCGGCCTGGGCTTCGTGCTCGGCTTCGGCTACTGGACCACGAACTTCACCGAGGTGCAGCGCGCGTTCTCGGCGAAGAACATGTCCGCGGCCCGCCGCACCCCGCTCATCGCCGCGATCCCGAAGCTCTTCATCCCGGCCATCGTCGTGATCCCGGGCCTCATCGCCGCGGCCGTCGTGGGCAACCAGTTCGCCGACGGCACGCTGACCTACAACGACGCGATCCCGAAGCTCATCCAGATGTACCTGCCGACCGGTGTGCTCGGCATCGCGGTGACCGGTCTGCTGGCGTCCTTCATGGCCGGCATGGCGGCGAACGTCTCGTCGTTCAACACCGTCTTCACCTACGACATCTGGCAGCGCTACATCCGCCCGAACATGCCCGACCTGCACTACCTGAAGACCGGCCGCTGGGTCACCGTCGTCGGCGTCGTGGTCGGCATCGCAACCGCGTTCATCGCGGCCCAGGCGTCGAACATCATGACGTACATGCAGACGCTGTTCTCGTTCTTCAACGCACCCCTGTTCGCCGTGTTCATCCTCGGCCTGCTGTGGAAGCGCATGACGACGCAGGGTGCGCTCTGGGGCTACGTCCTCGGCATCGTGACCCCGACGATCACCTGGATCGCCTACCTGGTCAACCCGGACCTGTTCGCCACCGCGACCGCGGAGACCCTGTACGGCGCGATCATCTCGTTCGTCACCGTGCTGGTCGTCGGCTTCGTCGTCTCGATGCTCACCAAGCCGAAGGACGAGAAGGAGCTCGGTGGACTCGTCTACGGCGTGGGCAAGATCGACCTGCACGGCGACTCGGTCGCGACGGACACCGCCTGGTACCGCTCGCCCGCCCTGCTCGGCACCGTCGCGCTCGTCCTGTGCGTCGTCCTCTACCTCCCGTTCCTCTGATCCGCGAAGGAGACCACTTCTCATGAGTGACACCACCACCCCCGGCGCGATGACCGAGGAGCAGAAGGCAGCCCTCGTCCGTTCCACCCGCCGACTCGACCTGCGCCGCATCCTCGGCGGCCTGTTCGTGCTCTACGGCGTGATCACGACCATCGTCGGGATCGTGCACTGGAACACCGACCCCGAGAAGACCGGCGGGATCCACATCAACCTGTGGGTCGGGATCTCGCTGCTCGTCGGCGGCGGCCTGTTCTTCCTCTGGGACCGCCTGAACCCGGTGCCCGCCGAGGACATCATCGGCCAGGCCGAGGCCGAGTCGCACCAGCGTGCCGCGGGCGAGGGGCGCGAGCTGGCCTGAGGTCGCTCGGGTCGGGCGTCCCCGGCCAGACGCAGAATGACGAAGTCGCTGTCGGACGACAGCGACTTCGTCGTTTCCGGCCGCGGCGGCCGGCGCCTTGACCGGGGCCGGGCGTTGCGGGTAGCATTGATATGTCGATCGGGTGCTGCTCGGTCGAAAGTGATCCTCGGATGTCCTGCAGCCAGCGCGGGCCCGAGGATTTGCGCTTTCGGGGGCTTCCGTCAGGAGACCAGGATCGGGCTCGACAGTCCGTGATCTCCGGCGAGGCCGGCAACATGAGCCCCGCAGGCGATGTCGGCCAACGCGAGGAGCGGCTCCTCGGAGGGGTTGAGGTGCTCGAACCGCACTCCGTGACCGACTCCACGATCGCGGAGCGCATCGAACATCGCTCGGTCATCCTTGTCCCGGGCGGGTCCGCGTGTCTCGAGGACCACGTGCCCGACCTTTCGCAGCTCGAGTTCGTGCACGAGGCGTTCGATGCACCGTCTTCGCCGACGTTCCGTCCGTGCCACGGCGCCGTCGTACCGGACCACGATGACGGCCACCGCATGCCGGAGGAGATCGAGCCACGAGATGCGCTGGCTCGGCAGCGCCTCGTACCAGTGCAGCTTCCGCATCCGCCTCGGAGTCGCCGCTCGGACGTCAGCACGCGCGGCGTCGCTGATCGAGACTGAGATGATCACCGCAGCGAGGACGTACGCGGTGTGGTCCCGTCCACCACCGGGTTCTGACTCGTCCACGTACGCCCGCATCCGACCAGCATATTGTGTACCGGTTGGTTCCCCCACGAAACGGTTGCGCGCTGGACCGGGTGGGTCCAGGTTGAGCGTGACGAAAGGAACCGCCATGGACACGATGGTCTTCATCAACCTGCCCGTCACGGACCTCGAGCGCTCGAAGGCGTTCTACGAGGCGCTCGGGTACTCGATCAACCCGGCCTTCAGCGACGACACCGCGGCGTGCGTGGTGGTGTCCGACACGATCTACTTGATGATCCTGACGACGGCGAAGTTCGCCGAGTTCACGGACAAGACGATCGCCGACACCGACACGATCGAGGTCATCAACTCGCTCAGCGCCCCGTCGAAGGAGGACGTCCACCGCATCGTCGACGCCGCGGTTGCTGCCGGCGGCACCGAGGACCGCCCGGAGATGGACCTCGGCTTCATGTACCAGCGGAGCTTCACCGATCCGGACGGACACCGCTGGGAGTACGTGTGGATGGACGACCAGGCGACGCAGGACGGCCCGCCCGCCGAGTGAGTGATCGGCTGTCGGCGGCGCCCGCCAGGATGGTCGTATGAGCACCGAGCCCGTCGACGCCCCACCCGTGCCCGACCTCGTCACCGGCGACGACGGCCTCGCCCGGCCGGTCTGGGCGTCGTCGGACGAGCTCCTGCGCGACTACTACGACACCGAGTGGGGCATGCCCGTCCGCGACGAACGCGGGGTGTTCGAGCGGCTCTCGCTCGAGGCGTTCCAGTCCGGTCTGTCGTGGCGCACGATCCTCGCCAAACGACCGGCGTTCCGGGCCGCCTTCGCGGACTTCGACGCCGACACCGTTGCGGCCTTCGGCGAGGACGACGTCGCACGCCTGATGGCCGACGCCGGGATCGTCCGGAACCGCGCGAAGATCCTCGCGACGATCACCAACGCGAACGCCACGATCGCCCTGCGGCAGGACGGCGGGCTCGCCGACTCCGTGTGGTCGTTCCGGCCGACGACCACCCCCGAGCCACGGTCGTTCGCCGAGGTCCCGACGAAGTCGGATGAATCCCTCGCTCTGTCGAAGGCGCTGCGGAAGCGCGGCTTCGCCTTCGTCGGACCGACGACGATGTACGCCCTGATGGAAGCGCTCGGCATCGTCGACACCCACCTGATGGGCAGCCACCGGCGCGGGACCTCCGGCGTCTGGAACTGACAGGCGAGCCCAGCCGAGCCGAGCCCCGCCCACGGACACGAGCAGGCACGAGAACGAGAACGCCGGGACTATGGTCACGACATGGCCGACGACATCCGGATCGCGTTCCTGCTGTTCCCGCACCTGACCCAGCTCGACCTGACCGGTCCGGCGCAGGTCCTCAGCTGCGTGCCCGGCGCACGCGTCGAGTACGTCGCGGCGACGCTCGACCCGGTGCCGAGCGACTGCGGCTTGGCGCTCGTCCCCACCGTGACGATCAGGGATGCAGGCCCCGCGGACGTGCTCGTGGTGCCCGGTGGGGACGGTGCCTTCGACGCGATGCTCGACCCGGACGTCGTGGCCTTCGTGCGGCGCCAGGCCGAGCACGCGACGTGGATCACCTCGGTGTGCACCGGCGCCTTCGTGCTCGGCGCCGCCGGGCTGCTCGCCGGCAGACGCGCGACCACCCACTGGGCCTCGAAGCCGATGCTCGAGGCCTTCGGCGCGCAGCCGGTGGACGCCCGGATCGTCCGGGACGGTGCCGTCGTCACCGCCGCCGGGGTGAGCGCGGGCATCGACATGGCGCTGTGGCTCGCCGCCGAGCTCGCTGGACAGCCCGCTGCCGAGGCGATCCAGTTGCAGATCGAGTACGACCCGCAACCGCCGTTCGACCACGGATCGGCCGAGCGCGCCGACGCCGTCGTCGTCACCCGGGCCCGCGCAGCAGCCGAGGAGTCGCGCGGCGCGAGGGTGACCCGGGCCGCCGCAGCCGTCCTGCGCTAGACCAGCGGCTTCCGCATCTGCGCCGACGTCACCTGGTACCCGAGCGCCGCGTAGAGCTCCTGCGCCCCGGTGTTGTAGCCGAACACGTTCAGCCCAATGCTCGTCGCGCCGTTCTCGGCGGCGGCGCGGTGCCCGAGCTCGAGCGCCCGCCGTGCGTGCCCGCGGCGCCGGTGTGCCTCGTCGATCTCGACGTTGAACACCCACCAGTCGGTGCTGCCCGGCGTGAGCGGTCCGATCCACAGGTACCCGATGACGGTGTCGTCCTGGTCGGTGACGTCCCACACGAGGTGCCCGTCGGCGGGGGACCCGCCCGGGAACCAGCGGTCCCGTGACTGCTGCTCGTTCGCCTCGGCCTGCTCGCGGGTCTCGCCCGCCTGCATCCGCGACTCGACGTACTCGGCCATCGTGCGCTGGAGCCAGGCCGGGAGGCGCGTGGCCGGCATCAGTGCCAGCCGCGTGTCCGTCATCGGTTGCCCTTGGAACCCCGGCTCGGCTTACCGCGCATCTTGCCGCGTCCGGGTGTCGGCCCCTTGCCGGTGTTCGACTTCTTGCCGGCGCCGGACTTACCGCTGCCGGGCGACTTCGCCTTGGCCTTGCCGCCGGCGCCCGCGGCGCCGCCCTTGGAACCCGACGCACCCGACCCGCCGGACCCACCCGACCCGCCGGACGCACCCTTGGCACCCGACCCGGCCTTGGCGCTGCCACGAGCCGGACGCGAGTCGTCGTCGGCGTCGCGATCCGGGCCTCCTGGCTGGCGCGAACTGTTGGCGGTCCGCCCGCGCACAACGCCGATGAACTCCTCGGTGGTCTCGGTGGCGTCCTCGTCCCGCCAGACCAGCGCGATGCGCGTGCCCTCGGCGTCCATGAGCGGACGACCGACCAGGTCCTTGCGGCTGGCGGCGCGGAACAGCGACTGGGGGAGCACGACGACGCCGACGTTCGCCTCGACCAGGTCGAGCGATCCGTCGATGTCGGCCGGCACCGGGCCGGCGTCGATCACGTGGACCTCGGCGTCGGCGAGGTCGACCTCGGCGAGTTCAGCGAGGGGGGAGTCCTTGGGCATCGCGACGACGGCCGTCTCGGTCCAGAGCGGGATGGCGTTGTGCTGCTCGGACACGGGCATGCGTGCGAAGACCATGTCGGCCTCGCCGGCCAGCGTGTCGTCGACGTCGTCGGCGCCGATCGGCCGCAGCCGGAGCTCGATGGAGGGGAAGCGTTCCCGCCAGACACGGGCCCACTTTGCGGGGGAGACCCCCGGCACGAAGGCGATGGTGAGAGCCGCGGTCATGCAGACGAGCATAGGGGCCGTACCCTTGTCCTCATGGCGCAGGAACAGACCATGAAGCCCGAGACGGCTGCAAAGAAGCTCGGCATCTTGCTGACGGCGGCTCCGGAGTCCTTCCAGAGCGCTCCCCTCACGCGGACCGCCTTCGACGAGCTCCGCACCGAACCCCCGACCTGGCTCGAGGACCTCCGACGCGACGGCCCGCACCCGCGACCCGTCGTGGCGCAGAAGCTCGGCATCTCCATCTCCGGCCTGAGCCGTGCGGGGATCGACGACGCCCTGACGACGGCGGACATCAAGACGCTGCTCGAGCAGAAGCCCGAGTGGCTCGTCCGCGAGCGTGCGACGCAGGCCGCCGTCCACGCGGAGAACGCCCGCGTGAAGCAGGAGCGCGCCGCCAAGGCCGCTGCCCGCGCCGAGGACTGACCCCACCCCGCACCACTCCGCCGCACCGAGGACGCCCCACGTGCACGAGACCGTCGCCGACGCCATGCTCGTCGTGCCGCAGTTCGCGTCCGTGTGCTGCATCGTCGGTGACCGCTACCGACCGCGCCCGGGCGTGATCGTGCCGGCGGGCGTGATGCTCGTCGCGATGCTGATGCCCGTCGTCGACGCCGGAGCGGTGTGGACGCTGTTCGCCGCGACCCTCCTGCTCCTGCTCGCGCCGTTGCCCGTGATGCGTCGCCGCCGCGCCGACGGTCGCCGCGCGGAGCCGATGGACGTCCACCGCGCGCTCTCCGCCGTCGTGATGGCGGGGATGCTGCTGATGGGCCACGCCTCGGGTGTCGCCGGCGACCACGCGGGGCACGGCATCGCACTGTCCGCGGTCCTCGGCGCCGGCGTGATCGGCTACTGCGCGTTCAGCGGCTGGCTGCTCCGGTACGAGTGGGGCCGCGAGGACCGGCGGGCCGTCCGCAGCGGCGAGGTCTTCGCGATGACCGTCGCCGTGGTCGGCATGACCCTGGCGATGTAGCGGAGCCCGCGCTGGCGGACGCGGCCCCGCAGCCGGTCCGTCCGGTCCGTCAGTCGCGGGCGGCGCTGTCCGTCGGGGCGCCCGCCGCGTGCGTCACCCGCTGCTTCGCCGCCTGGATCGTGTCCTTCGGCACCGGCGGCACACCCCGCCGGATCCCGCGCAGGCCGACGACGAACAGGATCGCGGTCACGATCGCGAACACGACGAAGGTGATCCCGGTCGCCGCCCACAGCGGCAGCGCGAGGGCGAGCAGCGCCACCGCGAAGCCGGCCAGTGCGACCAGGGTCGTCAGGGCGAACCCGACAGCGACACCGGTGAGCACCAGCCCGGTCTTCGCACCGCTCGCGCGCTCGCCGATCTCGCGCCGCGCCGAGGCGACCTCCTCGCGCACGGCGCGCAGCACCGGTTCGAGGGCCTTCTGCACGAGTCCGGCGGTCACGGTGTCGCGGAACGACGGCCGTCCGGGAGTGGTGGTGTCGTCGTGGTCGGTGCTGCTCATGGGGTCTCCTGTCCGGGCGCGGCGGTCCGCGTCCCCTGACAGGACGCGACCGGTCCGATGATCGTCACGCTGACTCGCGTGCGCCCGGTGCGTTCCCAGGTTGTGCAACGGACGGGAGGCCCGCCCCGCGTCGTCGACGCTGGACGGGCCTCCCGGGTGGTCGGGCCCACGGCCCTACTCGGCGACCTCCTCGAGGTCGTCGATCCCACGGGCGGCGGCCGCTGCGCGGCGGGCACGCATGGTCGGCGCGGCGAGCGCGGCGAGCACGGCCACGACCGCCACACCGGTGCACGCCCAGAACCCGATGGTGAAGGCGTCGTCGGTGGGCAGTCCCTGCGGCGTGCTGTGCGAGGTGATCAGCGCGGCGATGACTGCGGTGCCGACGCTCGAGCCGATGGTCCGGACGACCGTGTTGGCGCTGATGGCCTCACCGGTCTGGTTCGCGGGGACGCTCTCGATGATCGCGTTCGAGCAGGCGGCGAGGGCCATGCCGATGCCGATGCCGGTCAGGACGCCGGAGGCCACCACCTGCCACAGCTCGGCGTGTGCGATCGCCGGCAGCACGAACGCGGCGACGATGGCGAACCCGCCGATGAGCATCGGCGGCTTCGGGCCGACCTTGCGCACCAGGATGCCCGCGATGGGCCCGGCGACGACCATCATCACGACGGTCGGCAGCAGGAAGAGACCGGCCTGCGTGACGTCCTTGCCGAAGCCGTAGCCGAGCGCCGTCGGGAGCTGCAGCAGCGTCGGCACGAGGACGAAGGTGCCGAACATCGCGAACCCGAAGACGAGTGCGACGACGTGGGCGGTCCAGACGCCACGGACCGCGAAGAGCCGGACGTCGATGAGCGGCTCGGCGACCCGGAGCTCGACCAGGACGAACACGACCAGTGCGACGGCGCCGAGGACCAGCAGACCGATGGTCTTGCCGTCACCCCAGCCCCAGGTCTCGCCCTCGCTGACGGCGAGCAGGATGGCGACGAGCGAAACCGCGAGGACGAACGTGCCGGCCATGTCCAGGCGGCCGGGCTTCCGGACCGGGGACTCCGGCATCCCGAAGACCGCGCCGAGCAGTGCGATGACGACGAGCACGGCGGGGAGCCAGAACAGCCAGTGCCACGACAGGTGCTCGACGATGGGCCCGGCCGCGACGATGCCGACACCGGCACCGATGCCGAAGATCGCCGACAGCAGACCGATCGTGACGCTGACCTTCTCCTTCGGCAGCTCGTCACGGACGATGCCGATCGACAGCGGCATCACGGCTCCGGCCGCACCCTGCAGCGCGCGCCCGACGATCAGCACGCCGAGGTTCGGGGCGAGGGCGGCGAGCACGGCGCCGACGAGCAGGATCGACAGCACGACGATCAGGACCTTGCGCTTGCCGATCATGTCGCCGAGGCGACCGAGGATCGGCGTGAGCACCGAGGCGGAGAGCAGGTACGCGGTGAGCACCCAGCTCGTCGCGCTGGTGGAGGCGCCGAGGTCCTGCCCGATGGTCGAGAGCGCCGGGGCGACCAGCGACTGCAGGACCGCGAAGGACAGGCCGCCGAGGGACAGGTAGACGATGATCGCCGTGCTGTTCGGACGGCGCCCGTCGGTGGTGGGGTGCGAGCCGGTGCGTGGGCTCTGCATGGTGTCGGTCATCGTGCTCCGTGTCGTCGTGGTCGTCGATGTAAACAATTGCTGACATGACGAGCGTACGCGTTCGAGAGGGCATGTCAACGCTTGCTTACATCCCTGTGAGGACCGGTAGGCTGCGCTCCATGAGCAAGGACGCCGCGGCCACCCGACTCCTGCTCGTGCAGGCCGCCCGGCGTCGGTTCGCCTTCGACGGGTACCGCGCGACGACCGTCCGCGACATCGCCGGGGACGCTGGAGTGAACGTCGCCCTGATCAACCGGTACTTCGGTTCGAAGGAGGGGCTCTTCCGCGCCTGCCTCGACCGGGTCGTCCGCGACCTGGGGGCCGAGGAGACGAGCGAGCAGGGCCTCGAACGGGCGCTGACGGGCATCATCACGCACATCGTGCGGGCCCCGACCGACGACGACTCACTGCAGCTGATGCTCCTGCTCCGGTCCTCCGGTGACGACGGCGCCGATGCCATCCGCCGAGAGACGCTGCGCCGGTACGCCGAACGGCTCGCGGGCACGGTCGGCGGCGCTGGTTCCGAGGAGCTGCTCGTCCGTGCCGAGATCGCGCTGGCGGTGGTGCTCGGGATGTCGATGCTCCGACAGTCCACCGCGGTGGAACCGCTGGCATCCGCCGACGACGCCGTCGTGTCGGCGGCGCTCGAGGACGCCCTCCGCGCCCTGCTCGCGCCGCCGCGGTAGCGTCGAGGCGTGTCCGACCGTCCCGCACGTCGCCCCGACCCCGCTCCGCGCCTCGACGAGGTCGACGAGCGCATCCTCTGGACCCTGTCGGCCGACGCCCGGATCCCGAACAACCGGCTCGCGGCCGCCGTCGGCATCGCGCCGTCGACCTGTCTGGCACGGGTCCGTGCGCTCGAGGACGCCGGGGTGATCCGCGGCTACCGGGCCGAGGTGGACGTCGCCCGGCTCGGGTTCTCGATCGAGGCGATGGTGTCCGTCCGGGTGCACGCAGCGGCCCGCCACGAACTGCGGGACTTCGCCAAGCGCCTGCTGCGGGTGCCCGTCGTGCAGGACGTGTCCTTCCTGGCGGGGGACAAGGACTTCCTCGTGCACATCGCGTGCGAGTCGACCGAGCAGCTCCGGGACTTCGTCGCCGACGAGCTCAGCGGTGACCCCTCGGTGGCGACGACGCAGACGAACATCGTGTTCGAACGCCTCGTCGCCGACCGGGCCACGCAGGGCCGCTCGTTCGACGAACTGCGGCGCTGGCGGGCCTGACGCGCGGAACCCCTGATCAGAGCGGTCGGAACAGCGCCGTCGGGTCAGCGCTTCCGGGTCATCGGGATGTGCGGGATGCGGTCCTCCAGGTACTCGTCGCCCGAGCGCACGAAGCCGAAGCGGCCGTACCACTGCTCCAGGTGCGACTGGGCGCCGAGGGCGATGCTCGGCGAGCGCGACTCGGCGATCGCGGCCTCCATGAGCTGCGCGCCGAGCCCCTGGCCGCGGGCGTGCTTCGCGGTGGCGACCCGGCCGATGCGCTCGGTGCCGTCGGGCTCGCGGAGCAGGCGGAGCGTCGCGTCCACCGAACCGTTGCCGGCCCAGAACTGCACGGTGCCGGGCTCGAGGTCACGGCCGTCGATGTCGCCGTACGCGGCTTCCTGCTCGACGACGAAGACGTCCTGGCGGAGCCGCAGGATCTCGTGCAGCGTGACGATGTCCAGGTTGCGGGTCGGAGCGTTGAAGATCGAGACCACGGACGGCCCTTCCTGAGAATTTCTTCCGAAACAGGGTGTGCTCCGGACCGGATCGGCGTACATTGCCGGTCAACCACTCTACGTGCGCAGCCGAGATCAGGAGGTGAGCGCATGGACCACCCGTTGCGCGCACCCTGGCGCGCCGCACTCCGCATCGTCCTGCTGGGCGTCGGGACCCTCGCCGCCCTCGTGCTGCTGTCCCTGCTCCTCGGCGCGCGACCGGCCTCCGCCGCGACGACCTCCGCCGCACCGACCGAGCAGCGCGGACTCGTCGGCAGCGTCGTCGACGGCGTCGGCGGCACCGTGCAGGGCGTGACCGGCGAGGTCGGCAAGGTCGTCGGTGGCGTGACGGATCCCGTCCGCAAGGCCGTGGCACCTGCACCTGCACCTGCCGCGCCCGCTCCGGCCCCCGCACCTGCTCCCGCTCCGGCACCTGCTCCGGTGGTCGCAGCGCCCGCACCGGCTCCAGCAGCACCCGCTCCAGCTCCCGCAGCCCCCGCGCCGTCGAGCCCCGCTCCGGTCGCGACCACACCGGCTGCCCAGCCGACCACCTCCGCCCCTGCGGCCCACCCGGCCACGCGCCCGGTGCGACAGGTCGTCGACCAGGTGAGCAGCGCCTCCAGGCCGGTCACCGACACCGTCGCGACCGTCCTGCGCCCCGTCACCGGCACCGTGGAACGCGTCACCGACGCGCGCCCGGTGACCACCGTCGTCGACACGGTCGACGACGTGGTCGGCGGCGTCCCGGTGGTCGGCACGGTTCTCGGCGACGACACCCTCGGCACCGTCACCGGCCCGGTCACGGGCCTGGTCGACGACACGCTCGGCTCGGTCGGCACGACCGTCGGCACCGTCCCCGACGTGGTCGAGGGCGTCGTCCCGTCCGTCGGCGGCACCCTGCCAGGAGGCACGGACCCCGTCGTCGACGTCCCCGCGCTCCCGGTGGGCGGCGGCTCGAACCCGTCCGCCGGGCCCGTCCCGTCGGTGCCGGACGCGAACGCCCCCGTCCGGCCCGGAACCGTCGCCCCGCAGGGGGCCACGGTGCCCACCGCACCCGCATCGGCGCGTGTCGTCGCCGCCGATGCCCCGGGCGACCGCGCAGCCGGACTCCGCCCTTCGGAGCCGCTCGCTGCAGCCGCCACGACGGCAACGGCCGGTCCGGTCGTCACGGCCGTCGAGGCGCAGGACGCGACCCTCGGCGGACACGCGCTGCTCGTCCCCGCGGACGGCGAGGGCCACGGGCTCCCGTTCGACGGAGCCGACGTCGGCGTGCTCGGTGGCAGTGCCTCCTCGACCTCCGGTGGCGCAGCAGCCGTCGGCATCGTCGGCTCGACCGACGACATCGTCTCCCTCGCCGCGGGGTCTCGCGGCACGCTCTCCGACGACGCGGTCCCCGCATCGGTCGTCGGCGAGCACGACGTCGCCCCTGACTGAGATCGGTGCGCCTGTCCACCACGGCAGGCACGCACACATCCCGGCTGCGTCCGCGGTCGGTGACGATCTCGATCAGGGAGTACGACCATGAACAAGTACGTCTCCAGAGGGCTCTGGTTCGCCCTCTTCGTCGGCGGGCTCACGCTCGGCGGCACGGCTGCGGCGAACGCGGCCACGACATCCGGTGCCGACGGCACCGTCTCGGGCACCCAGGTGGCCCCGGCCGTGGACGCCCCGGTGTCCCTCGGCGGCAACGCGATCGCCGTGCTCGGCGACGCGGTGTCGACGGCGACGGGGTCCACGCCCGCCGCTCCGGCCCCGGCGCCTGCTCCGGCCACGACCGCTCCTGCCCCCAGCACCTCGGGCCAGGACGGCACGCTCTCGGGCACCCAGGTGGTGCCGGACGTCGCGGCACCGGTGACGGTCGGCGGCAACGCCGTTGCCGTCGCCGGTGACGCGGTCTCGGCCGCCGCACCCGCGGCTGCTCCGGCGCCTGCTGCCCCCGCTCCGGCTCCTGCCGCTCCCGCTCCGAGCACCTCGGGCGAGGACGGCACCGCTTCCGGCACCCAGGTCGCTCCGGCCGTGACCGTCCCCGTGACGGTGTCCGGCAACGGGATCGGCGTCCTCGGCGACGGCACCTCGACGTCGACCGCCCCGGCGGCGGCGACACCGGCGCCGGCTGCCGAAGCCCCGTCGGCGCCCACCACCTCGGGCACCGACGGACTGCTCTCCGGCACCCAGGTGACCGGTCTGGTCGACGTCCCGGTGTCCATCGGTGGCAACGGCATCGGCGTCCTCGGTGACGGGACCGCGACGGGCACGGCGCCCACCGCGGGTTCGGGTACCGGGACCGCTCCGGCGGCCGGTGGTTCGACCTCGGGTTCGGACGGCACGGCTTCGGGCACGCAGGTGTCCCCGGTCGTCTCGATCCCGGTCACCGTGGCGGACAACGGCATCGGGCTGCTCGGGTCGGGCACCGCGACGGGCACGGTGCCCGCCGCAGGCACGGGTACCGGGACCGCTCCGGCGGCCGGTGGTTCGACCTCGGGTTCGGACGGCACGGCTTCGGGCACGCAGGTGTCCCCGGTGGTCGACGTCCCGGTGACGATCGGCGGCAACGGCATCGGCGTCCTCGGTGACGGCACGAGCACCGGCGGCGCCACGGCTCCGGCCACCGGGACCGCTCCGACGGCCGGTGGTACGACCTCGGGTTCGGACGGCACGGCCTCGGGCACGCAGGTGTCCCCGGTCGTCGACGTCCCGGTGACGATCGGTGGCAACGGCATCGGCCTCCTCGGTGACGGCACGAGCACCGGCGGCGCCACGGCTCCGGCCACCGGCACCACGACCCCGACGACCGGCGGTTCGACCTCCGGCGACGGCGGCCTGCTCTCCGGCACCCAGGTCACCCCGGTGATCAGCCTGCCGATCACGATCGGCGGCAACGGGGTCGGCATCGTCGGTGACGGCACCAGCACCACCCCCTGCACCGGCACGAACCCCGGGACCGACCCCGGGACGGACCCGGGCACGGACCCCGGCACCGACCCTGGCACGGACCCCGGCACCGACCCGGGCACCGACCCCGGTACGGACCCCGGTACCGACCCGGGCACCGTCCCCACCGACGGGACGGGCATCGACACCGGCACCACGCCCGGTACGGTGACCATCCCGGTGGGCGTGGTCGACGTCGTCGAGCCGACCCGGGCCTCCACTGCGGGTGTGGTGACCACCACGACCGCTGCCACCAGCGGGGTCCGCACCAGCGCCGGGACCGTCGCGGTAGCAGCCGCGGCCGGTGACGGCCAGCCGGAGCTCGCCTACACGGGAGCCGGCTCGCCGGTCCTGCCCGCCGGGTTCGCGCTCCTGCTGCTCCTCGCCGGAGCGGGCACGCTCGTGCTCCGTCGCCGGCACTGACCGGCGGGTGATCGAGGGGCGTCACACCGTGGCGCCCCTCGTCACCGTGCCCGGAGGGGCGTGCGCGTTCCACGACAGAACACCGGAGGATCGACGGATGTCCTGTCGGAACATGTCGGCGCATCGGATGCGCGTGCATGTTCCGACGGAACGCTCGTCGATCGACTCGTGCATCGTCGCAGTGCGGACGCCCGCCGCCGGACGCGGACGCCGGACACCGCGGGTGCCACGTGCTGACCGCGCCCGGGGGAGACGCCGGGTTACGACGGCGCGGCCACCGTGGCGCGGCCGTCAGCGGCCTGGGGTATCGTTCCGACTACGCAAGCGCTCCGGGGTCGGTGTAATTCCGAGCCGGTGGTGACAGTCCACGAACTGATGACGGGTGCGAACCCGACAGAGGTTGACCCGGTGGGATTCCGGGACCGACGGTGAAAGTCCGGATGGGAGGCGCGCTGGGCGGACAGGACGACCCCACGACCCGTGGGGTGCGACCCGTCCGTCGATGCCGACGATCGTCGAACGCCCCCGGAGTCCCGTTGAGAGGACACCAGTGTTCACCGGCATCATCGAGGAACTCGGCACCGTCACCGCCGTCGAGCAGCAGGGCGACTCCGTCGCGCTCACCGTCCACGGCCCCGTCGTCGTGCAGGACGCCCGGCACGGCGACTCGATCGCGACGAGTGGTGTCTGCCTGACCGTCGTCGAGCAGACCCCCGAGACCTTCACCGCCTTCGTCATGAAGCAGACCCTCGACATGAGCGCCCACGGTGCACTCCGGGTGGGGGACCGCCTGAACCTCGAGCGCGCCGCCTCGGTGGGTGACCGCCTGGGCGGGCACATCGTGCAGGGCCACATCGACGGCACCGCCACGGTGCTCGAGACGGCCGACGGTGACGGCTGGCGGCGTGTGCGGTTCTCGCTCGCGCCCGCACTCAGCCCGCTCGTGGTCGACAAGGGCTCGATCGCGCTCGACGGCGTCTCGCTCACGGTCAGCGCGGTCTCACCCGAGGACACCGCGCCCGACGCGGCCTGGTTCGAGGTGAGCCTGATCCCCGAGACGCTCGAGGCGACGACACTCGGGCTCCGCGTGCCGGGTGACCGGGTGAACGTCGAGACCGACGTCCTGGCACGGCACGTCCGCCGCATGCTGCGGCTCGACGCCGCGGCGCAGTCGCTCGAGACCGTCGGATCGGAGGCCCGGTGATGGTCGCCGAGGCCGGTGCCGTCCCGCAGGCACTCGGGTTGTCGAGCATCGAGGCCGCGATCGCGTCGATCGCCGCCGGTCGTCCGGTGATCGTCGTCGACGACGAGGACCGCGAGAACGAGGGCGACGTCATCCTGTCCGCCGAGCTCGCCTCGCCGGAGTGGATCGCGTGGACCGTGGCGCACTCGTCCGGGTTCATCTGCGCGCCGGTCAGCACCGAGATCGCCGATGCCCTCGACCTGCCGCCGATGGTGGCGAACAACGAGGACGTCCGCGGCACGGCCTACACGGTCACCGTCGACGCGGCCGTCGGCGTGACCACGGGCATCAGCGCCCACGACCGCGCCCGCACGTTGCGGGTCCTCGCCGACCCGACCTCGGTGCGCGACGACCTGCACCGACCCGGACACGTGGTGCCCCTGCGTGCCCGACCGGGCGGGGTCCGCGAGCGCGCCGGGCACACCGAAGCAGCGATCGAGCTCGTCACCGCGGCCGGGCTCCGGCCCGCTGCGGCGATCTGCGAGATCGTCGACGAGGACGGCAGCATGATGCGGCTGCCGGCGCTCGTCGCACTCGGGGCACGCCAGGGCGTGCCCGTCATCACCATCGCCGCGCTCGCCGAGTGGCTGGACGCGGCAGACCGGGCGGCGGCAGCGACCGCAGCGCCCACGGAAGGAACGACACGATGAGCGGAGCAGGCGCGGCGGACCGCGACCAGGTGGACGGTACCGGGATCCGGGTGGCCGTCATCGCCGGACAGTGGCACGACACCATCGCCGCGGGCCTGCTGGCCGGCGCACAGCGTGAGGTCGAGCGGCTCGGGGCGACGGCCGAGGTCATCCCCGTCCCCGGCAGCTTCGAGCTGCCCGTGGTCGCGAAGACCGCGCTCGAGGCCGGTTTCGACGCGGCGGTCGCGCTCGGCGTCATCATCCGCGGCGGCACCCCGCACTTCGAGTACGTCTCGGGTGCTGCGACGAGCGGCCTGACGCAGGTCGCGATCGACACCGGCAAGCCCGTCGGGTTCGGCGTGCTCACGCTGGACGACGAGCAGCAGGGACTCGACCGAGCCGGGCTGCCCGACTCCAAGGAGGACAAGGGCGCCGAGGCCGCACACGCGGCGATCAGCACCGCGGTGACGCTGCGGTCCCTGCGCCTCCCGGTCTGAGGCGCCGGACACGCCACACAGAACGGCCCCGCACCGGTGAGGTGCGGGGCCGTTCTGTGTTTGCTGATCAGTGCTTGCTGGCTAGCGCTTGCCGAACACGTGGATCGGCAGGAAGAAGGAGAGGCTCATCAGGAGCACGCCCGCCATGAAGACGAAGGCCTGGCCCGACTCGACCTGGAAGGCGAACCCGAACAGGTACATCGACACCAGCAGCAGCAGGATCGAGAAAACAGCGGCGATGACGCGGCCCACGGGATACCTCCGGGTGTCGACGAGTGGATCGTTCCCCAGTCTATCCCCAGCCGGGGGTGTGCCGGTTCACGCTCCGGGTCGCGTGGCGATCAGACGGTCGACGACGGTGAGCAGGGTCTCCATGTCGACGCTGCCCCGCTTCGGTCGCACCTCGCTCGCGGCACCGAGTGAGGCCTGGTGGTACAGCCCGTCGCCGAGGAGCTTGACGGCCTGCGCGGTCGGCTCGTCGCCGAGGGCGTCGACGAGGGTCGCGAGCCAGGCGTTCTCGGTGTCGTCGAGGGTACGTCCGGCCTCTTCGTAGCCGGCCTGCTGCAGGCGGCTCGCGGCGAGCAGGGCGAGGTCCAGCTCGCTGCCGACGAACAGGCAGTTGCGGACGAAGTAGCGCGCGGCACCGTCCTCGGCGTCCTGCATGCGCTCGACGTCGATCGCGGACAGGTCGGACAGGCGTTCACAGAGCCCCTCGACCAGCGCGGCCTTGGAGCCGAAGTGGTAGAGCAGGCCGCCCTTCGAGACACCGGCGCGCGCGGCGACGGCGTCGAGCGTGGCGGGACGCTCGCCCTCCTCGCACACGATGGCGACGAAGCTGTCGAGGACGCGGTCGCGGGCACTGGCCATGCCGAGAGTCTAGGAGCAGTTCCGGGGGTCGCGGACGCCGGCTCCTCCGCCGCCGCCGTGAACGCTCACGAATTGCCGTAGGACCATTGCCGATCGCTCTGGCGCCCGCTAGCGTCGAGCCGACCGTGAAGGTTCACGAGACGACAAGGATCCGCATGTCAGCGCAGACGGCGAACACCGCCACCACCCCGACCTCGACCACCACCGACCGCCCCGGGTGGGCCGTCCTCGGCCCCGGCGGCATCGCCCGACGCTTCCTCTCGCAGCTGCCCGCCAGCGGGGGTGTCCTGGTCGCGGCCGGCAGTTCGTCCGCCGAGCGGGCGCAGGTCTTCGCCGACGAGGCCGCCGGGTTCGGGTTCACGGACGTGACCGCCGGCACCTACGACGAGGTCCTCGCCGACCCGCGGGTGGACGCCGTCTACGTGTCGACCGTGCACACCGGGCACGCCCGGCTCGTGCTCGCCGCACTCGAGGCCGGCAAGGCCGTCCTGTGCGAGAAGCCCCTCGCCGTGAACCACGGCACCGCGATGGCGCTCACCGACGCCGCGCGCCAGGCCGGCCTGCCGCTCGTCGAGGCGTTCATGTACCGCTTCCATCCGCAGACCGCGGCACTGCTCGACCTGGTCCGCGACGGCGTGATCGGCGACGTGACCCACGTCGACGCCTCGTTCGCGTTCCGGACGGGTGAGCGCACCGGTCGCCTGTTCGACGTCGACACCGCCGGCGGCGGGATCCTCGACGTCGGCGGGTACCCGGTGACGATGGCCGCGGCGATCGTGCAGGCCGCGACCGGGGTCGCCGTCGCTGAGCCGGTGGACCTCACCGCCACGGGCACGCTCGGACCGACCGGGGTCGACGAGTGGACGGTCGCGCAGCTCACCTACCGGGGCGGGGTCACGGCGACGGTCCGGACCGGCGTCTTCGTGCAGGACGACAACGCCGTGTCGGTGTACGGCTCGCGCGGTCGCATCGTGCTCACCGACCCGTGGACCCTGGGCGACGACCCCACCATCGAGATCCACACCGTCGACGAACCCCCTCGCTCGCTGTCGTTCGCGGGTGAGCACCCCTACGCCCGAGAAGCCGACGCCACCACCGACGCCCTGCGTGCCGGTGCGGTCGAGGCGGCGCAGATGACCATCGACGAGACCCTCGCCACCGCCCGCACGCTCGACAGGTGGCGCGCGGCGATCGGCCTGCGCTACCCCTTCGAGGGCGAGACCGCCGACATCCCGACGGTGTCCGGCCGACCGCTCACCGTGCAGGACGGCAACCCGATGCGCTACGGCGAGGTGCCGGGCGTCGGCAAGCGGATGTCCCGCCTGGTGATGGGCGTCGACAACCAGCCCGACCTGGCACACGCCAGCGCGATCTTCGACCTGTTCGTCGAGCAGGGCGGCAACGTGTTCGACACCGGCTACATCTACGGCGGCGGGGTGCTCGAGGGTCGGCTCGGCAAGTGGATCCAGAACCGGGGGATCCGGGAGGACGTGGTGGTCATCACGAAGGGCGCCCACACCCCGCACTGTGACCCGGAGTCGATCACCCGGCAGCTGCTCGAGAGCCTCGAGCGCCAGGGCACCGACTACGCGGACATCTACATGATGCACCGCGACAACCCCGACATCCCGGTGGGGGAGTTCGTCGACGTGCTCGACGAACACCGCCGAGCCGGGCGCATCCGCGTCTACGGCGGCTCGAACTGGACCCCCGCACGGTTCGACGAGGCGAACGCCTACGCACGGGCCAACGGCAAGCACGGGTTCGAGGTGCTCAGCAACCACTTCGGTCTCGCCGAGGCGTACGACGTGCCGTGGGACGGCTGCGAACACGCGACCGATGCGGCATCGAAGGCGTGGCTGGAGGAACGTCAGGTCCCGTTGCTGCCGTGGTCCTCGCAGGCCCGCGGGTTCTTCACCGGCCGTGCGACTCCCGAGGACACCAGCGACGCCGAACTCGTCCGCTGCTACTACTCGGACGACAACTTCGAGCGGCTCCGGCGTGCGCGCGAACTGGGCGAGCAGTTCGGCGTCCCCGCGACGGCGATCGCACTGGCGTACGTGCTCAACCAGCCGTTCCCGACGTTCCCGCTCTTCGGACCCCGTACGATCGCGGAGGCCCGGTCGTCCATGACCGGCCTCTCCGTCGACCTCTCCCCGGAACAGGTGGCATGGCTGGACCTCCGCGCCTGACCCCGGGCGGCCGCGCGACGATCATCGACGTCGCCGCGGCCGCCGGGGTGTCCCGGCAGACCGTCACCCGCGCGATGAACGGGATGCCCGGCATCAGCGCGGCGACCAAGGACCGCGTGCTCCAGGCCGCGGCGGCGCTCGACTACCGTCCGTCACGGTTCGGCCGCGGGCTCGTCACGGGTGGCGACCACCAGCTCGGGCTCGTCGTCAACGACCTGCGGAACCCCTACGCACCGGCACTCGCATCCGCGGTGCTCGGCCTGGCCGCCGCCCGCGGGTGGAACGTCATGCTCGCCGACGTCGGGCTCGCGAGCGACTCGGACCGGATGGTGGAGTCCCTCGGCGCCCAGACCGACGTCGTGATCGGCTACCTCGGGTCCCGCGCCCCGGAGTGGATCGAACGGCTCGGCTCGGTCCCGGTCGTCGAACTCGACCCCTCGGGGCCGGTGACCCGCGCCGCGGTCCGGATCGACCCGACCGCCGCGATCGAGGACCTCGCCGACCACCTCGTCGACGTCGGGGTGAAGCACCCCGTCGTGCTCGACGCCGCTGCCGACGGCGTGCCGAGCCAGCGCGGGGAGCACATGGTCGCGGCACTCCGGCGTCGCGGGTACCTGCCCGACCTCGTCGTCGCGTCCGCGCCCACCGCAGAGGCCGGTGCCGAACGGACCGAACGGATCCTCGCCGAGCACCGCCGGGTGGACGCGGTCCTGGCGTTCAACGACGTGCTGGCCCTCGGCGTGCTGTCGGCCTGCCGTCGTGCCGGCGTCGACGTCCCCGGGGACGTCCGCGTGGTCGGCGTCGACGGCCTGCCGCTCGGCACGCTCGTCGCGCCGACGCTCACCACACTGGCCGTCGACCTCGACGAGGTCGCGGGCCAGGCCCTCGACCTGGCGCTCGGCATGCTCGCGGGCGAGCTGCCGCGCTCGGGCGAGGCCGTCGAGCGCACGGTGCGCCACCGGTTGCTGCTCCGCGAATCGGCGTAGGCCCGACGACGCGACCAGTGGACCGACGCAAGGCCCGTGGCGGGACCGGCACGGGCCTCCCGGCCGTCGTCTGTTGCATTTGCAACCAAAACCGTCCGGACGGTACACTAACGGAGTCCTGACGGGGCGCGTGTCCATCCCGCGTCCCGTCTCGTCTGCCCCACGTACCACCCGCCGTCGACCTGGTCCGGCTCGAAGTCCCAGGAGTCCGCCGTGTCCGCACTGCTCACCAGCCCCGTCGCCACCCGCGTCACCGGGAGCCGCGCCCGACGGTTCCTCGCGCTCGCCGTGCTCATGCTGCCGGTCCTGCTCATCTCGGTCGACAACACCATCCTGAGCTTCGCGCTGCCGTCGATCAGCCGCGCGCTGAACCCGGACGCCACCACGCAGCTCTGGATCGTGGACGCGTACCCACTGGTGCTCGCCGGCCTGCTCGTCGTGATGGGCAGCATCGGCGACCGGATCGGCCGCCGGCGGATCCTGGTGATCGGTGCGACCGGCTTCGCCCTGTTCTCGGTGGCCGCGGCGTTCGCGACCGACGCCTGGATGCTCGTCGCGGCCCGGATCGCGATGGGCGTGTTCGGCGCGATGCTCATGCCCGCGACGCTGTCGATCATCCGCAACGTGTTCGTGGACGCGGGGGAGCGGCGGATGGCGCTCGCCGTCTGGTCGACGATGTTCGCGGCCGGCAACGCGCTCGGGCCGCTCGTCGGCGGCGCGCTGCTCGCGCACTTCCACTGGGGCAGCGTGTTCCTGGTCGCGGTGCCGATCCTCGTGCTCATGCTCGTCGGCGTGCCGTTCTGCGTGCCGGAGTCCCGCGACCCGATGCCCGGGCCGGTCGACCTGCCGAGCATGTTCCTGTCCCTCGGCGCGCTCGCACCGATCGCCTGGGCCATCAAGTCGGTCGTGCACCCCGAGGAGCGCGGCCTCGCGATCGCCATGCTCGCGGTCGGAGTCGTCTGCGGCATCGCGTTCGTCCGTCGGCAGCTGCGGTCCCGCACGCCGATGCTCGACCTGCGCCTGTTCCGCAGCACGGCCTTCACCGGCAGTGTGCTGATGAACCTGGCGGCGATGTTCTCGCTCACCGGGTTCCTGTTCTTCATCGCCCAGCACCTGCAGCTCGTGGCCGGGCTCGACCCGTTCGCATCCGGCGTCGTCCTCATCCCGGGGTCGGTCCTGACCATCGTCGCCGGGCTCGCGGTCGTGCCGATCGTGGCGCGTGTCGCCCCGCGCTGGGTCGTGTCGGTCGCGCTGCTGTTCTCGGCGGCGGCGTACGCCCTGGTCGCGGTCCTCGGACACCACGCCTCCATCGCCGCCCTGGCGTTCGCGTTCGTGCTGCTCGGGATCGGGATCGGGGCGTCCGAGACGGTGACGAACGACCTCATCATCTCGACGGCACCGGCGGACAAGGCGGGTGCGGCGTCGGCGATGTCCGAGACGGCGTACGAGATCGGCGCCGTGCTCGGGACCGCGGTGCTCGGCACGATCCTGGCCACGACCTACCGGGCGCACGTCGTGGTGCCCGACGGGTTGTCCTCGGCGGCGCACGTCGCGGCGCAGGAGACCCTCGGCGGCGCGGTCGCCGCGGCGGGGCAGCTCGGCGGCAGCGCCGGGCAGGTGCTGCTCGAGTCGGCACGGGCGGCCTTCGACTCCGGCGTGACGATCACGGCGGGTGTCGCCGCGGTGCTCATGGTGGTGGCGGCCGCGGGTGCGCTCGTCATGCTCAAGCGCCGCTGAGCGGCCGCGCGGGCGCGCGCTGCGTCGCTGCGCTTCGCGCGCGCCGCTGCGCTTCGTGAGCAGGAATGGTCGGGTGGCCGTGCGGGACCCGACCATTCCTGCTCACGAAGTGACCGCCACGGCGCGCCCGGCCACGCCCGAACCTGTGAATCGTTGACCTCAACCAGGGTTCAGGTCATACGTTGGGTGACAGCCGCCGAGTGACGGCAGCCCCTCCCGAAGGAACGACCACGATCACCATGCCCGACGAAGCACCGGCAACCATCGCCGACGCGTACAAGTCCGCCTTCCGCGGGCACCCTGCCGGTGTCGCCGTCATCACGGCCGAAGGCCCCGACGGACCGACCGGCCTCACCGCCTCGAGCGTCGCGAGCGTCGCCGTCGACCCGCCCGTGCTGGTCTTCTCGCTCTCGACGAACTCCGGCTCGGCCGGGGTCGTGCTCGGTGCGCCGCTGTTCGTCGTGCACCTGGTCGACTCCCTCGGGGTCGCACTCGCCAAGCGCTTCGCGTCGACCGGCAGCCCGGCCGCCGACGACCCGATCTGGGGCACCCTGCCGTCCGGTGATCGCTACCTGCCGAGTGCGGCGAGTGCGCTCCGCTGCCGACCGCTGTCGACGACGCCGATCGGCAGCTCGACCGTCGTCGTGGCCGAGGTGCTCGACATCATCGTCGGCGCCGACCGCGGCGAGCCGCTGGTCTACCACAACCGGGAATTCCACTCCCTCACCGATCGTTCCCGGCTCTCGTGAGCCGCGGAGCCGCGTCCACAACCCACTGATCGAAAGGACCTCACATGGCTGAGTACACCCTGCCGGAACTGCCGTACGACTACGCCGCGCTCGAGCCGCACATCAGCGGCAAGATCATGCAGCTGCACCACGACAAGCACCACCAGGCCTACGTGACCGGTGCCAACACCGCGCTGCAGCAGCTCGGTGAGGCCCGTGAGTCCGGCAACTTCGGTGCGATCAACAAGCTCGAGAAGGACCTCGCGTTCCACCTCGGTGGTCACGTGAACCACTCGATCTTCTGGACCAACCTCGGCCCGGACACGAAGGTCCCCGAGGGCGAGCTCGCCGCGGCGATCGACGAGTTCTTCGGTTCGTTCGAGAAGTTCCAGGCGCAGTTCGCCGCCGTCGCGAACGGCATCCAGGGCTCCGGCTGGTCCGTGCTGGCCTGGGACACCGTGGGCCAGAAGCTCACCACGTTCCAGCTCTTCGACCAGCAGGGCAACATCCCGTTCGGCCTCGTCCCGATCTTCATGCTCGACATGTGGGAGCACGCCTTCTACCTCGACTACCTGAACGTCAAGGCGGACTACGTCAAGGCCGTCTGGAACATCGTCGACTGGGAGAACGTCGCCGCTCGTTTCGAGAACGCGAAGTCGCAGCGGTTCGTCACGCTCTGATCCGCGTCGGCGGGTCACCACGGTGACCACCTGACGAACGGGAGGCACGGTGCCAGCTGGCACCGTGCCTCCCGTTCGTGGTCCGGGTCACGTTCCGGGCCGTGCGCCGTCCCCGTGTCCCGTCGCCGGGTACGCGAGCGGTCCGCGATCGCGTGCGTGCGTGCGCTCAGCGCACGCGGTCTGCGTCGGCCGTGCTGGCTGCCAGGTCGTGGGCGATGCGACGCAGTGCGGCGTCGGCATCGGTGTGCGCGCCGTCGACGAGCGCGCCCCACTGGGCTCCGCGGGCGGCCATGACCGTGTGCTGGGCCGCATGCTCGGCGAGGACGGGGTCGGCGCCGTGTGCTCGGCACCAGGCCCGGATGGCGGCGACCTGGCAGCGGTGCGCGCGGCGCTGCCGGTCACGCCCGTCGAGGGACTCGACCGACCCGAGTTCGAAGGTGAGCCGTGCGGCCAGCGCACGGTGCGGGTCGTCGAGCCCGCCGAAGGTCGCGATCAGGTGATCGGCGAGGGCGTCCGTGTCGGCGGCGGGGTCGAGCGCGGGCGCTCGGTGCGAGGTCGCGAGGTGCTCGACGACGGAGTCGATCAGGGCGTCGCGGGAGCCGAAGTGGTAGACGACCGGGTAGGCGCTCGTGCCGAGTACGCGGCCGAGGCCCCGGACCGTGACGTCCTCGATCTTGGTCTCGACGAAGTGGTCGACGACCTTCTCGAGGATCGCGGGTTTGCGGGTGGGGTCGGGCTTCCTGGGCATGGCATCTCCGTCGTCGGGGCGGTGGTCGCGCGACCGCCCACATACTAGCAGCCGGTATATCAGTGACACCATCGGTCGATGTGTGCGATCTCTCCACCGAACCTCCGTTTTCACCGATAGAAACGGAGAAAAACTCGGCTCCGGGTAGACTGTCTCGGATGTCCATGCCGTACGAGGGCGCTCTGCCACCGTCACGGCCCGAGGGGACCCGCGCCGGACGGGTGGTCGCGGGCCGTCGTCGTGGCGCCGGAAAACGCTTCCTGGTCGTCGGCGACGTCCTGGACGGCGTCCTTGTGCACACCACCGCGCACCGGATCGGGGTGCACGACCCCGCCGCGGAGATCCGCCACCGGCCGACCGGTGCCGGTGGCAACACGGCCACCTGGCTCGGCTGGCTCGGGGCCGAGGTCGACGTCGTCGCCCGGGTCGGGGTCGATGACGTCTACCGGCACGAGCGCGCACTCGAGGACGCCGGGGTCCGCGCCCACCTGCGCTACGACGCGATGACGTCCACCGGGGTCGTCGTCTCGGTCCGCAACGACCACGGTCGCACCGCGATGTCCGACCCCGCCGCGAGCGGGAAGATCAGCGCCGCCGACGTCCCGCCGTCGGTGCTCGCCCGCGCCGACATCGTGCACCTGACCGGGGCTGCCATGCTCGGCGGCGGGGCCGACCGGCTCGCCGACCTGGTGGCGTGCGCCCGGACCGGCCCGGCGCGCGTGGCGGTGGACCCCTCGTCGGTGGCGGTGATCGAGACGATCGGTGCCGACCGGTTCCTCGAAGCCCTGCGGGGCGTCGACGTGCTCTTCCCCGACCAGCACGAGGCGCTCGCCCTCGCCGGGGGTGACGACCTCGACGCCGCGGTGCGGCGGCTGACCGAGCACGTCCCCCTGGTCGTCGTCACGGCCGGGGCCGACGGTGCGCTCATCGGGCGCCGGGGCCGCAGCGTCCACCGGGTCCCCGCGACACCGGCGACCGTCGTCGACACCATCGGGGCCGGGGACGCCTTCGTCGCCGGGTTCGTCCGTGCGTGGGCGACGGATCCCGTCCGCGTCGGCGCGGCAGCCCGCGAGGGCACCCGGGTCGCCGCGCGGGCACTCGGTTTCGTGGGCGGTCGACCGCCGGTCTGAGCCGACGGGTGTCCGCCTGGTGCCGTCGGGTCAGCGCTCCGACGGTTCGGCGACGACGTTCAGGGTCTGGACGCGCCCCGCGGCGGCGGGGGCGAGCCGGATCTCGACGCGCAGCCGCCCGCAGGTGCCGGGGAGCCACCAGCGCAGGTGCGACGGCGCCGCCGAGTACTCGGACACCGGTGCGGCACCGAGGTCGGCGCCGACGTCCGCGACGGCCTGCGCCACCGCCCGCCGCCGCCGGTCGTACGGAACGTCCATCGCCACGTTGGGCGTGCAGATCGCGTCCGCCAGGTCGTCCCGCCAGTCGGCCAGGAGGCGCGTCACGGCGGCCTGGGCGGCTCGCGTCGCACGGGTGGTCGCCGCCACCCCGGTGCTCGCTCCGGTCACGTCGGTGCTGGCTCCCGGCGCGTCGGGTGTGTGGGCCGTCAGCAGCGCGTCGAGCACGAGGTCATGCGCCCGCTGGGCGGCCGCGGAGACCTTGGCCTGCGTGGCGTTCTCGAACGCGACGACCCCGAGGCCGTCGCGCACGGACCACCGCATGTGCGCGGAGAAGCCCGGGTAGCCGCCGGAGTGCGAGACGAGCCCGCCGAAGCGGTCGTCCTGCTCGACGAACAGCCCGAAGCCGTACGCCGTCGCGCGGGCCGAACCCGGGACGACGGACGACGGGACGACCCGCATGGCCTGCTGCATCAGCCGGCGGTCAGCGGGGGAGACCGGGCCGGGTTCCGGCGCGGCGGAGAACGCCGAACCGAGGTGCATCGCCCAGCGCGCCAGGTCGCGGACGGTCGAGAAGAGCCCGCCGATCGGCGAGAAGGCGCCGGGGCCGGTCATCGGCAGGGGTTCCCAGTCGCCCTCGTGTCCGCGGGCACCGGTGACCACGAAGCCGGTCGACTCGGCCGCGCTGAACACCGTGTCGGTGAGGCCGAGGGGACGGAGCACGGTCTCGCTGGCGGCAGCGGTGAAGGGCTGCCCCGTCACGGCGGCCACGACCCGGCCGAGCAGCGCGTAGCCGAGGTTCGAGTAGGCGAAGCGGGTGCCGGGCAGCGAGTCGAACAGCAGGCCGCCGCGCAGGACCTCGTCGAGCTCGGCGTCCGAGATCGACTCCTGCCGGTCGGCCCAGGGGTCGTCGGTGGGGAACCCGGCCGACATCGTCAGCAGCATCCGCACCGTGGGGACCGGGGAGTCCGCGGTCGGCAGGGTGACGGCGCCGAAGGCCGGCACGAAGTCGGTGATCGGCGCGTCGAGGTCGAGTGCACCCCGGGCGACGAGGGTCAGCAGGGTCGCGGCGGTGACGCTCTTGGTGCAGGAGGCGATGCGGTAGACGGTGTCGGCGTCCGGGCTCCGGCCGTCACCGCGGTCACCGTGCCCGCCGGACGCGACGAGGCCGGAGCGGTCGAACACGCCCCACACGCTGCTCGGCGCGAGGCCCTGTTCGACGCGAGCACGGAACAGCTCGTCGACCTGGTCGACGACCGCAGCGATCGCGGGGTGCGACCCGGTCACGAGCGCCGCATCCGTTCGTAGGCGTCGAGCGCCCGCTGCCGTGACGCCTTCAGGTCGACCATCGGCTCGGGCCGCAGCTCGTCGGCGGGGACCCAGCGGTGGACGTACTCGCGGTGCGGGTCGAAGCGCTCGAGTTGCCGATCGGGGTTGAAGACGCGGAAGTACGGGGCGGCGTCGAAGCCGGAGCCCGCGACCCACTGCCAGTTCGCCGCGTTGTTGGCGGGGTCGGCGTCGACCAGGGTGTCCCAGAACCACTGCTCCCCGACGCGCCAGTCGACGAGCAGGTTCTTCACGAGGAAGCTGCCGGCGGCCAGCCGCACCCGGTTGTGCATGGCCCCGCTGTGCCAGAGCTCGCGCATGCCCGCGTCGACCAGGTCGAAGCCGGTGAGACCCTGCCGCCAGCGGTCGACCTCAGCTGCTTCCGGGTCACGCCACGGGAACGCGTCGAAGTTCCGACGGACGTTGACGGTGGCGATGTCGTCGCAGTGGAAGTACTCGTTCCAGTTGAACTCCCGCCATGCCAGCTGCCGGAGGAACGCGGCGGCGTTCTGGCGCTGCGCAGGCTCGAGCCGCTCGTGCAGGCGGTGCCACACCTGGTACGGGCTGATCTCGCCCCACCGCAGGAACGGCGAGAGGCTGCTGGTGGCCTCCATCGCGGGCTCGTCGCGCTGGTCGTAGTCCTCGAGCGCGTGCTCGACGAAGTGCTCGAGCTGCTGCTGCGCGCCGTGCTCGCCCGGGGTCCAGGCGTCACGGAGGCCGCCGGCCCAGTCGGGCTTCGTCGGCAGCAGTGCCCAGTCGGCCAGCGCATCACCCGTGACGTCGGCCGGAGCGGGCAAGTCGTCGGGGTCGGGCAGGGGATGGCGCGGTTCGGGCAGCGCCTGGACGGCGTTCCAGAACGGGGTGAAGACCTTGTACGGCGCGCCCTGCCCGGTGAGCACCGTCCACGGTTCCCAGAGCAGGTTCGCGGCGAAGCTGTGCGCCTCGACGCCACGGTCGTGCAGGGCCGCCTTGATGCCGGCGTCGACGTCACGCTCGACGGCGCCGTACCGACGGTTCCAGTACACGGCGTCGGCTCCGGTGTCGGCGACGAGCTGGTCGATCGCCGTCGCCGCGGCACCGCGCCGGAGGACCAGCCGGGAACCCCGCTCGCGCAGGTCGGCATCGAGGGCGGTCAGGGAGTGGTGCAGCCACCAGCGGCTCGCGGCACCGATCGGACGGAGCCCGGGGGACTGCTCGTCGAGGACGACCGCCACCGTGACGTCGCCACCGTGGTCGATCGCCGCACGGAGCGCCGGGTTGTCCGACAGCCGCAGGTCGTCACGGAGCCAGACGATCGCGCCGGTCACACCGTTGCCGCATCCGCAGCGGCCACCGGGCGGGCCGTCGACCGCCGGCTCGGTGCCGTGCCGACCGCCAGCCGGAGCTTCGTGCAGAGTTCGGTGAGGGTGCGGAGTTCGGGGTCGGACAGTCCGGCGCCGACCTGCTGCGCGATGCTCGCCGCGTGCTGCACGGCGACTTGGCGGTAGACGTCGAAGCCGTGCGGGGTCAGTGCCACGATCACGCCGCGGGCGTCGGTGGGGTCCGGTTGCTTCTCGACGATGCCGCGGGCGAGCAGCCGGTCGACCAGGCGGCTGACGCTCGGCTGGGTGAGGAGCAGGTGCCCGGTGAGGTCGCGCATCCGGCAGCGGCGGCCGGGCTGGGTCGACAGGTTGAAGCAGACGTCGTACTCGTTGAACGAGATCTCGTCGCCGGGGAAGTCCGCGTTGAGACTCCGCATCACGGCGACCTGGGCGCGGAAGAGCGCTTCCCAGGCGGCGACCGCGGTCGCCTTCTCACTGCGGCGTGTCTCGCTCACGTTCGCGTTCCCTCCGGTCGTACGGTCTGACCACACTACCGACGGGGTCCGACAGGAGCCGGGCGACATGCACGAGGGCCGGCCGCCTGTCGGCGACCGGCCCTCTCCCTTGCACCAAGAGTTTCCTGCAATCACATTCCACAGGCGGTGCCACAGCAAACACCGTCTGCACCACCGACTGTATAACGAAGCGGTAACGGCGCGCCAGCCTCTCCGGGGCCGGTTCGCTGCGAGTTCACCAAGAGCAGCCGATCAGGCTCAGAAGAGGTCGGGCGACGGGGTCGACGCGTACCGCACGGCGACGTCCGCGTGGCGGTCGAAGCGGTAGCCGACGCCGCGCACGGTGCGGACGATCTCCTCGAACGCGCCGAGCTTGGAGCGGAGCCGACGCACGTGCACGTCGATGGTGCGCTCGTTCGGGGTCTCGTCCTCGCCGTCCGACCAGAGGCCCTCGATGATCGCGGAACGGTCGACGGTCTGGCCCTCGCGGAGGACCAGGAACTGCAGGAGTTCGAACTCCTTGTAGGTCAGGGGTGCCGCTTCGCCGTCGAGGGTCACGCGCTTCCGCGAGATGTCGATGACGACGCCGGTCTCCTCGGGCTCGGGCTTCTCGGCCTGCTTGCGGGCGGCCACCGCGGAGCGGTCCTGCAGGGCGAGCCGGACGACGTCGACGTCACGGCCACCGGAGTGCTCGGCGGCGACGGCGACGGCCGCGTAGGTCTCGGACGACGGGACGAGCTGCGCGGTGAGGGCCTTCAGCTGCTCGACCACCGCGGCCAGGCTCGTGCCGGCGGCTGCGGCCTTCGCTTCGTCGATGCCGACGTACAGGGCGAAGCCGCGGGCCTCGGTGCCCTCGGGGAGCGCGCGGTTCCGCTGCGGTGCGATAACGGGGCTCGTCGGCACGGTGACCGGTCCGGTCGCCGCCGGGGAGGCCGGGCGCGGACGGATCGGGGTGACGGTGCCGAGGTCGGTCGGGGCCGGTGCGGAGCGGAGCGCGGTGCGGGGCTGGGCGATGGTGAGCGACATGGTGGTTCTCCGGGCGGTGTGGCCGGTGCGCGGGTGGCGCGGCGGCCGGTGTCGAATGCGTCATCCCGGGTACGGCGGTACGCCGATGTGCCCTGCGGTCCTGCTGCGGACCGGGGCCGACCCGGGGGAACGGGAGACAGACCTCGTGACGTGGTGCGCGTCGCCGACGGTGTCCGTCACCCGGGGATCACGCGCTCGCGACGGGGGTGGTGTCGCGGGGGATCCGGCTGGAACGGGTGCCGATCAGGCACACATTCGACAACGCATGACCGGCATGGTCGGCATCATCACGCCGACGGTCCCCACTGCCCCTGCGGAGGAGCACGCCTCGGAGAGGACGCGGGTGGACACGGTTGCAGTCATGTGACGAGTATCTGCGGTATACCAACATGGTGTCAACCGTCCGCGCGGACGGTGCGCTGGGCGCGACCGCACGGACGTCGAGCGCCACGCCGTTTTTTCCCATTGCGCACGCAACGGAAAGTGGAATCGGGCGTACCGGGTGGAAAGAACCGACCGGGTACGCCCGGAACGACCGGGTACGCCCGGAACGGGCGGGTACGCCCTGAACGACCGGGTACGCCCGGAACGACCGGGTACGCCCGGAACGGGCGGGTACGCCCTGAACGACCGGGTACGCCCGGAACGACCGGGTACGCCCGGAACGGGCGGGTACGCCCTGAACGACCGGGTACGCCCGGAACGACCGGGTACGCCCGGAACGGGCGGGTACGCCCTGAACGACCGGGTACGCCCGGAACGACCGGGTACGCCCGGAACGGGCGGGTACGCCCTGAACGACCGGGTACGCCCGGAACGACCGGGTACGCCCGGAACGGGCGGGTACGGTGGGCGCGACCGCACGCGCGTCGAGTGCCACGCCCGTTCCTTCCCATTGCGCCCGCGATGGAAAGTGGAATCGGGCGTACCGGGTGGAAAGAACCGACCGGGTACGCCCGGAACGGGCGGGTACGCCCGGAACGGGCGGGTGCGGTGAGCGCGACCGCACGGACGACAGGAGGCGCGGTGCCAGCTGGCACCGCGCCTCCTGTCCGTGACGTATCGGGTCTGCGCTACTCGGCCAGGCCGTAGAGCCGGTCGCCGGCGTCGCCGAGGCCCGGGACGATGTACCCGTTCTCGTCGAGCTTCTCGTCGAGCGCACCGAGGACGATCGAGACGTTGCGGTCGCCGACGGCCTGCTCGACCATGGCGAGCCCCTCGGGGGCACCGAGGATGCACACGCACGTGATCTCCTGCGCACCGCGGGCGAACAGGAAGTCGATCGCGGCGGCGAGGGTGCCACCGGTGGCGAGCATCGGGTCGAGCACGAAGCACTGCCGCCCGGACAGGTCGTCGGGCAGGCGCTCGGCGTAGGTCTGCGGCTCGAGCGTCTCCTCGTTGCGGGCCATGCCGAGGAAGCCGACCTCGGCCGTCGGGACGAGCTTGACCATGCCCTCGAGCATGCCGAGCCCGGCGCGGAGGATCGGGACGACGAGCGGCCGCGGCTTGGCGATCGCGACGCCCATGGTGTGCGCCACGGGCGTGTCGATCGGCGTCGCCGTGACCCGGACGCCCCGCGTGGCCTCGTACGCGAGGAGCGTGACGAGCTCCTCGGTCAGGGCACGGAACGTGGGGGAGGGCGTCGTACGGTCGCGGAGCACCGAGAGCTTGTGGGTGATGAGCGGGTGGTCGGCGACGTGGACTCGCATAGGGTCGAGCCTAGCGTGCCGTCGACCGTCAGGAGGTCCCGTGGAGGAGCCCGCAGCCCGCCCGTTCGTCCCGGCGATGGAGCGCGCGCTCGAGGAGGCCCGACGGTGCCTGGAGACCGACGACGTCCCGGTCGGCGCCGTGGTGCTCGACCGCGACGGCCTCGTGGTCGCCACCGGCCGGAACGAGCGCGAGGCGCGACAGGACCCGACGGCCCACGCCGAGGTCCTCGCGCTGCGTGCTGCAGCGGCGGTGACGGGGGACTGGCACCTCGAGGAGCACACGCTCGTGGTGACGCTCGAGCCCTGCCCGATGTGCGCCGGCGCCGTCATGGCCGCACGGGTGCCACGGGTCGTGTTCGGCGCGTGGGACCCGAAGGCGGGAGCCAGCGGCAGCGTCTACGACATCGCCAGGGACCGCCGGCTGCCGCACCGCTCCGAGGTCATCGGCGGCGTGCTCGAGGCAGCGTGTGCCGAGTTGCTCGACGACTTCTTCAGTCCGCGGCGAGGATGACGATCGCCTCGGTCGGCGGCTGCGGCCCGGTGCGCAGGACGTCCGGTTCGACGTAGATCACCCGGGCGATCGGCACGGCGCTCCGGACACGCTGCTCGACGGTGTCGATGCCGGCGGCGACATCACCGAGTCGGCGGTCCCCGTCGACGGCGACCTTCACGCCGACCATCAGCTCGTCCGGCCCGAGGTACAGGGTCTTCAGGTGGATGATCGCGTCGACCTCGGGGCCGTCGAGCACCGCCTGCTTGATGCGCTCGACGTCGGCGGCGGTCGCGCCCTCGCCGACGAGCAGGCTCTTCGTCTCGATGCCGAGCACCACCGCGACCGCGATGAGCAGCGCCGCGATCAGCATGGTGCCGATCGCGTCGAACACCCCGTTGCCGGTGATCGCCGTCAGGCCGACGCCGAACAGGGCGAAGACCAGGCCGAGCAGGGCCGCGGTGTCCTCGAGCATCACGACGGGCAGCTCCGGGGCCTTCGCACGGCGGACGAACTGCACCCAGCTCTGCGAGCCCTTCTGCGGTCGGGCCTCGTTCAGGGCGGTGCGGAGCGAGAAGCCCTCGAGCCCGATGGCGATGACGAGCACCACCAGGGGGAGCCACCAGTTCTCGAGCGGGTGCGGGTGGGCGAGCTTCTCGATGCCCTCGTAGAGCGAGAACACACCGCCGACCGAGAACAGGATGATGGAGACGACGAACGCGTAGACGTAGCGTTCACGCCCGTAGCCGAACGGGTGCTCCTGGTCCGCCGCTCGCCGGGCCTTCCGGCCACCGAGCAGCAGGAGGAGCTGGTTCGCGGAGTCGGCCAGGGAGTGCACGCCCTCGGCCAGCATCGACGCCGATCCGCTGATCGCCGCCGCGATGAACTTCACGATCGCGATGCCGATGTTGGCACCCAGTGCGGCGAAGATCGCCTTCGTGCCTCCGGAAGCGCTCACAGCTGTCCCCTTCTCGTGGTCTGCGACACGATCCTAGGCGGGTGGCGTCGGTAGGGTCGGGAGCATGACGATCGACCTGCCCCGCGCCGCCCTGCTCGGCGTCGGCTCCATGTCCGGCGCGGTCCTCGACGGCCTGCTCGCCGCGGGACTCGACCCCGCCACCGTGACCCTCACCACGAAGTCCGAGGCGTCCGCTGCTGCCCACCGGGAGCGCGGTCTCGACGCGACCGCGAGTGACACCGACCCCGACGCCAACCGGTCGGCCGTCCGTGGCGCGGCCCTCGTCGTCGTCGGCGTGAAGCCGTACATGATCGCGGACCTGCTCGACGAGGTCGCCGACGACCTGGAGCCCGGCGCCGTCCTGGTCAGCGTCGCCGTCGGCACCACCACCGCGAGCATGGAGGCACGGGTGCCCGCCGGCGTCCGCGTCGTCCGTGCCCTGCCGAACACCCCGATCGGCGTCGGCCACGGCGTCACCGGCATCAGCGCGGGCACCTCGGCCGACGCCGAGGCCGTCGCACTGGCGTCGTCGGTGTTCACCGCCTCGGGCGACGTCATCGAGGTACCGGAGTCGCAGCTCGACGCGCTGTCCGCCGTGTCCGGTTCCGGTCCCGCCTACGTCTTCCTGCTGGTCGAGCAGTGGCAGCGTGCCGCCGAGGAGCTCGGCTTCACCCACGAGCAGGCGGCGACGATGGTGCAGGGCACCGTCCGCGGCGCCGTCGAGCTGCTCGAGCGGTCGGGTCGTGAGCCCGCCGACCTGCGCCGCGCGGTGACGAGCCCGAAGGGCACGACGGAGCGGGCCGTCGCGGTGCTGCAGGACGCCGACCTGGCGGACACGCTGCTGCGCGCGTCGCGTGCCGCGATCGCGCGTGCCGAGGAGATCGCCGCCTCGTAGACGCACACCGCGTCGTGGACGCAGCCAGAGTGCGGACGGGAGGCCCGTGGCGACGCCGCCACGGGCCTCCCGTCCGTCCGGTGGTCGCTACTCGTACGCGGCGAAGCGCTCCAGGTCGGTCTCGGAACCCGAGACGATGATGACGTCGTCCTCACCGATGACGCTGTCCGGCGTCGCCGGCACGAACGGGCTGCCGGGCGGCTTGATGCCGAGCACGGTCAGGCCGAAGCGGGTGCGGATCACGGTGGTGGCGAGGTCCTTGCCGCGGACCGCGCGCGGCGGGAACATCTTGACCACGGCGAAGTCGTCGTCGAACTCGATGAAGTCGAGCATCCGGCCGGAGACCAGGTGTGCCGTGCGCTCGCCGGCCTCGCGCTCGGGGTAGACGACGTGGTTGGCGCCGATGCGGGACAGGATCGTGCCGTGCGAGCGGCTGATCGCCTTCGCCCAGATCTGCGGGACGCCGAGGTCGACCAGGTTCGCCGTGATCAGGACGCTCGACTCCAGGTCGCTGCCCGTGCCGACGACGGCGATGGCGAAGTCCTGCGCGCCGATCTGCCGGAGCGCGTCGATGTCGGTCGCGTCCGCCTGCACCGCGTGGGTGACCCGGTCGGACCACTTCTGCACCAGTCCGGCGTCGGTGTCGACGACGAGCACCTCGCGGTCCTGGCGCTCGAGCTGGCCGGCGGTGGCGGCCCCGAAGCGACCGAGCCCGATGACCAGGACGGGGGCGTCGTGACTGATGGCACCGTGCTGGTGCGACGAACGGGTGCGGTCAGCCAACGATCGGCCTCTCCTCGGGACGGCGGAACAGTTGCCGGCTCTGGCTGGCGGCCAGGGCAGCGGCGATGGTCACTGTACCGACCCGGCCGAGGAACATGGTGGCGGCGAGCACGTACTTGCCCGGTTCCGGCAGGTCCGCGGACACGCCGGAGGACAGTCCACTGGTCGAGAACGCCGAGATCACCTCGAACAGCACCCGGTCGAGCGAGTCGTCGGTGATCTGCAGGAGCACCACGGTCGCGACGGCCACGATCGTCGCTCCCCAGAGCACGATGGCCACCGCGACCCGCAGGACGTCGCTCGGGATCCGGCGACCGAAGGCCTCCATGCTCTGGCGACCGCGGGCCTCGGCGACCGCGGCCAGGAACAGCACCGCGAGGGTCGTCACCTTGATGCCGCCGGCCGTCGAGGCGGATCCGCCACCGATGAACATGAGCATGTCCGTGACGAGCAGGCTCGAGCCGTTGAGCTGGTCGAAGTCGACGAGCGAGAAGCCTCCCGAGCGGGTCATCGTCGACAGGAAGAGTGCCTGGAACGCGGTGCGCCCGGCTCCTTCTTCGCCGAAGGTCGTCGGGTTCGACGCCTCGAGTGCGGTGTAGACGACCGCACCGCCGAGGAGCAGGATCGCGCTCGTCGCCAGGGTGAGCTTGACGTGGATCGGCCAGCGCCGCGGGGTGCGCAGCTGCTTCGTCAGGGCACGGATCACCGGGAACCCGATGGATCCCGCCACGACACCGATCATGAGCAGCGTCAGGAACCAGTAGTCGTGGGCGAACGGGTCCAGGCCGTCGGCGTTCGGCGAGAACCCGGTGTTCGTGAAGGCCATCGCCGCGTAGTAGAAGGAGTCGCCGACCGCTGTCCAGAACGGGATGCCGGCGATGAGCACCGACGGCAGGAGCAGCAGGCCGAGGACGATCTCGATCGACAGCGTGCTCACCGCCACCGTCGCGAGCAGGGTGCCGACCTCGCCGAGCCGGACGGCCTGGCCCTCGGGCACGGCGCCGTGGTGGGTGCGGAGCGGGTTCGAGTCGCCGGCCGCCATGAGCTTGGCGCGCAGGCCGAGCTTGCGGGTGACGAACAGCCCGAGGATCGACGCGAAGGTCAGGACCCCGACGGCGCCGATCTGCGTGCCGATGACCACCAGGACCTTGCCGAACACCGACCAGTGCGTCGCCATGTCGACCGTGGACAGCCCGGTGACACAGACCACCGACGCCGCGGTGAACAGGGCGTCCGCGAAGTGGGTGCTGCTGCGGTCCGCGGTGGCCCACGGCGTCATGAAGAGCACCGTGAACAGGAAGATCAGCGCGATGAACACCACGATCGCCAGTCGGGACGGCGACGAGCGCAGCACCGTCGCGATCCGGCTCGCTCGCCGTCGGCCGACGCTCACGTGGTGCGGGATCGGCTCGGTTCGGTCGAGCATGCGTATGCCTCCGAGGACATGGGCCGGGACGGTTCGTCATGGTACATCCGTGGTGCCCCGGCTAGCCTTGCCCCATGGCCGACATCTTCTCCGTCGTGGCGGACCCGACCCGGCGCGAGCTGCTCGGCACGCTGTTGTCCGCCTACGGATCGGACGTCACCGGCGGCGAGCTCAGCGTCGGCCAGCTCGTCGAACGCCTCGGGGTCAGCCAGCCCACGGTGTCGAAGCACCTGCGCGTCCTGCGCGACATCGGGCTCGTCACCAGTCGCGAAGAGGGGCAGCACCGCTACTACCGACTCGACCCGGAGCCGCTCGTGCACCTCGAGGACTGGGTCCTGCCGTTCACGGGCGCGGTCGACGCCGACGGCACCCCGGCCACCACCGCGTGGACGCCGGACGGCCAGCCGGTGTCGATCCGCCGGAACGGCACGGCCGGCAAGGCGACTGTCGAGGTGGGCACCGAGCTCGGTCGTGTGATGGCCGAGGCGTCGTACCGGGCGACCGCGGCGATCTCCGGCGCGCAGCAGGGCTGGGAGCGCGTCGTCGACCGCAGCCGCAAGCGCTTCACCCGCCGGGGCGACGAGGACTGAGCCCTGCCGCTCGGGCTTCCGAGCCCGGGGCGGCGCCGGTGCACGCGGCGCGGACTGATCCTGGACACCGGGTCGCACACGCCTCTACAGTTGCCACTGACCACACAGGTCACACCACTCCCGTGCGCAGCGCGCGTGCGAGCCCCGAAGGCGGACCATGACCGGCAGTTTCGACGACGTGCGCTTCCTCACCGTCGCTGAGGTCGCCGAGATGATGCGCGTCTCGAAGATGACCGTGTACCGGATGGTGCACGCCGGTGAGCTCCCCGCCATCCGCTTCGGCCGTTCCTTCCGCGTCCCCGAGTCAGCCGTCGCCGACGTGCTGCGCGGTGGCGTGGCGGACGTCGGCTGAGCGCGCGTTCGACATCCCAGCGGGCAGCCGGTAGACTCGGGCAGGTTGATTTTCCGCGGTCTCTTCGGCCCGGTGTCCGTACATCAGCATCAGTCCGAGCGAGGTCCACATGGGTTCTGTCATCAAGAAGCGTCGTAAGCGCATGGCGAAGAAGAAGCACCGCAAGCTCCTTCGCAAGACGCGTCACCAGCGACGCAACAAGAAGTAGACCCGCACAGGTCTGCGCAGGTCGGAGGACCTGCACGAGAAGCCCCGGTTCGCCGGGGCTTTCGCGTTCCCGGACTACGCTGGGACCATGCCCGCAGTGACGTTCCTGACGAAGCCCGGATGCCACCTCTGCGACGACGCCCGACCCGTGGTCGAACGCGTCGTCGCCGACCACCCGGGGGTCACCCTGCAGGAACGCTCGATCCTCGACGACGACGCCCTCCGCCAGGAGTACGCGGAGGACATCCCCGTCGTGCTGATCGACGGGCGCGTCCACAGCAACTGGCACGTCGACGCCGACCGGCTCGCACGTGCGCTCGAGAAGGCCGAGGCCCGCGCATGATCTCCCACGTCGTCTCCTGGTCCCTGCGGACCGACCTCGACCGCGCCGCGTCGATCGCCCGCATCCGCGAACTCCTGACCGGTCTGGTCGGCACCGTCGAGTCGATCCGGTCGCTCGAGGTCGTCGAGAACGTCGCCTACCCGGACAAGAACCACGACGTCGCCGTGGTCGCCAGCTTCGACGACCTCGCCGGACTCGACGCGTACCAGGTGCACCCGGAGCACCAGGCCGCGGCAGCGGAGATCCGCGAACTGGTCACGGCGCGGGCCGCCATCGACTGGCAGAGCTGAGCCGAGCCTCCCGTCCGCGCGCGCTCGTCGCTCCACGTCGCGCTTCGTGAGCAGCAATGGTCGCCTCCCGCGTCGGGAGGCGACCATTGCTGCTCACCGTGTGCGCGCGGCGTCGCCGCGCACGGTGACTACGGGGTCAGGCGCGTCGGACCACGGAACAGGTACGTGACCTCGCGGATCGACGGCTCACCGAGCATCAGCATCAGCACGCGCGCGAGGCCCATGCCGAAGCCGCCGTGCGGCGGGACGCCGTAGCGGAAGAAGTCGAGGTACCAGCCGAGCTCCTCCGGGTCGAGGCCCTTCTCGACGGCCTGCGCCTCGAGCACGTCGACGCGGTGCTCACGCTGGGCGCCCGTGGAGATCTCGGCGCCGTTGAAGATGAGGTCGTAGCTGTTGGTGACCGACGGGTCGCCGGGCTTGCGCATGTGGTAGTACGGCCGGATCGAGGCGTCGTACTCCGTGACGAACACGAACTCGGAGCCGTGGTGCTCCTTCGCCCAGGCGGCGACGCGGCGCTCGCCCTCGGGGTCCAGGTCACCGTCGGCGCGGACGACGTCGTAGCCGCTGTCGGCGACGATCTTGCGCGCGTCGGCCAGGGTCACGCGGGGGAACGGCGTCGCGGGGACCTGCAGCTCGAAGCCGAAGACCTCCGCGATGTCCTTGCCGTACTTCTCCTTGACGGCGGTGATGCCGGCGACCAGGACCTCTTCGTGCATCGCCATGACGTCCTCGTGGGACTCGATCCACGAGAACTCGGCGTCGACGCTGGTGAACTCGGTGGCGTGGCGGCTCGTGAAGGACGGGTCGGCGCGGAAGGCGTCGGCGATCTCGAACACGGCACCGAAGCCGGCCGGCTGCGCCATCTGCTTGAAGTTCTGCGGCGACTGGGCCAGGTAGGCGGTCGTCTCGAAGTACTCGAGCTGGAACAGCTCGGCGCGCGACTCGGACGCCGACGCCATGAGCTTCGGCGTGTGGATCTCGATGTAGTCGCGGTCGACCCAGTACGTGCGGAACGCGTGCTCCAGCGTCGTCTGGATGCGGAAGATCAGGTTCTGCTTGCGGTTGCGCAGGTCGAGGAAGCGCCAGTCGAGGCGCTTGTCGAGCGACGAGTCGTCGGCGATCGGGGTCTCCGGGATCGCGGCGCTCACCACCTGCAGCGCACCGATCTTGACCTCGAGCCCGCCGAGCTTCACGCGCTCGTCGTGCTTCAGTGTGCCGGTGACGTGCACGAAGGTGCCGTGCGCCAGGCCGGAGATCTCGTTGGTGGTCGCGAGGGCGGACTGTGCGGCGTCGTCGCCGTCCTCGGCCTCGCGCGTCGCCGGGTTCACGAGCTGGACGGCGCCGGTCTCGTCGCGCAGCACGACGAACTGCACCTTCTTCTGGTCTCGGACGGTCTCGACCCATCCGGCCACGGAGACGGGACCGTCGGGGAGGGCTGCCAGGTCGGCGATGCGGGTGCGTTCGATCACGGTGGTCGAGTCTAACCGCCTGCGTCCGGGGGCGTGGGCGGCAGGGTTCTTCCCTCCACAGGGCCGCCTGCGTCCGGCGTTCTCCACCGATGGCCGGGAGGCCCGTGGCGGCGTGCGTGGACTCCGTAGCGTTCTCGACGTGGCCAGGTCGCGGGACGAGAGGGGGACCGGGTGGGGACGGGGACGGGGGAGCTCGCGACCTGGCCGCCTGCGGCGGTCGCGGTGGTTGTGGCGGCGCTCTGCACGGCGGCGTTCACGCTGCTCGTGGCGGTCGTCGGTGGGCTGTGGGCGGTCATCCGGTGGCGGCGGGACGTCGCGCGGGAGCAACGGGACCGCTACTGGGCGCGGTTGACCGTGGTGTTCGACCTGATCACCGCGGCCGAGGTCGGGCGTCGCGAGATCGGCCGGAATCTGGCACAGGCGATGTACGACATGCAGAAAGTGCCTGCCGGAGAAGAACCCGCTGCAAGGGTGTTGGCGGAACTGTTCATCGAGAAGAGGAGACAGTGATGACGACTCGTCTGCGCCGTGCCTGGCGAGAGCTGGTACGGAAGGAAGACACGGTTCCCGCGGAGCGGCCGTACATCGGTCCTGCGCCCGGCGAGAGCATGTGGGACTGGGCGCAACGTGGGGCGATCGACTGGCAGCTCCACGTGGAAGAGGGGGAGCTCAAGCTCGAACTCGAGCGGCAGCGCATGCGCGCCAGGGTGCTCGCCGAGGACACCGCGACATCAGGGGAGCGACGCGCGGAGTGACCCGAGCGTGCCGATGAACTCCTCGGCCATGCCGGCCCGCTCGACGAGCTTGGCGTGCCGGGCGCGGGCATCCTCGAGGTACGCGTCGAGGCGGGCTGCCAGTGCTGGTTCGTCCTCGGGGTCCTTCGTCGCGAGGGCGTCGACCACGCGGAGCAGCTCGGCCATCTCGTCGAGCGTGAACCCGAGCGGCTTCATCCGGCGGATCACGAGCAACCGTTCGAGGTCCTGCGCCGTGTAGACCCGGAAGCCGCCGGTGGTGCGGCCGCTCGGCACGAGCAGCCCGACCTCGTCGTAGTGCCGGATCGTGCGCAGGGACATGCCGGCGCGGTCGGCGAGCTCGCCGATGTGCATCGTGTCGGGGACGTCGCTGGTGCTCACGGCGTACGACTCTACCCTCACGTGAGGGTAGAGTTCCGATCGATGTCCGTGATCACACACGCGCCGACGGCCCCGAGCGTCCTCGCCGCCCTCCGCTCGCCCCGCATGCTCACCCGAGAGGTGCTGGCCGGCATCGTCACCGCGCTGGCCCTCATCCCCGAGGCGATCTCGTTCTCCGTCGTCGCCGGGGTCGATCCCGCGGTCGGCCTGTTCTCGAGCGTCGTCATCGCGATCGTGATCTCGATCGTCGGTGGTCGCCCCGCGATGATCTCCGCAGCCGCCGGCTCGGTGGCGCTCGTCATCGCCCCGCTCGTCCGGGAGCACGGGATCGAGTACCTGGTGCCCGCGATCGTGCTGGGTGGCGTGTTCCAGCTCGTGCTCGGGTTCCTTGGGGTTGCACGGCTGATGCGCTTCATCCCGCGCAGCGTCAACGTCGCGTTCGTGAACGCCCTGGCCATCCTCATCTTCACCGCCCAGCTGCCGAACCTGCTCGGCGACGACGTCCCGTTCGTCGTCTGGCCGCTGACGGCGCTCGGCATCGCGATCATCGTCGGCTTCCCGTTCCTGACGAAGGCGATCCCCGCACCGCTCATCGCGGTCGTCGTCGTCACCGGTCTCACGATGGTGTTCAGCATCGCCGTGCCGACGGTCGGAGACGAGGGCGAACTGCCGACGGCGCTCCCGGGCTTCGGCGGCATCACGACGCCGTTCACCTTCGAGACGCTGCAGATCATCGCCCCGTACGCGTTCGGTGTCGCGATCGTCGGGCTGATCGAGACCCTGCTCACCGCGCAGCTCGTCGACTCCATCACCGAGACGGGCTCGAGCAAGTGGCGCGAGTCGTGGGGTCAGGGCGTCGCGAACATCGCGTCCGCCTTCTTCGGTGGGACCGGCGGCTGCGCGATGATCGGCCAGACGGTGATCAACGTGAAGACCGCTGGTGCCCGGACCCGCGTCTCGACCTTCGCGGCCGGTGTCTCGGTGCTGGTCCTGACGATCGTGCTCCACGACCTCGTGGCCCAGATCCCGATGGCGGCGCTGACGGCGGTCATGCTCATGGTCTGCGTCGCGACCTTCGACTGGCACAGCATCCGACCGCGCACCCTCCGACGGATGCCGCTCGGTGAGATCGCGGTCATGCTCGTCACCGTTGTGGTGGTCGTCGTGACCGAGAACCTCGCGACCGGGGTGCTCGTCGGTGTGGTCGTGGCGGCCCTGGTCTTCGCCCGACGGGTGGCGCACGTGGTGACCGTCGTGCGCGAGCCGGTCGACGACCGCACCGTGCGGTACCGGGTCCGCGGGGCGCTGTTCTTCGCCTCGTCGAACGACCTCGTCACACGGTTCTCCTACGCCGAGGACCCGGAGCACGTGATCATCGACCTGGCCGACGCCCACGTGTTCGACGCGTCCACGGTCGCGGCGCTCGACGGGGTCGAACAGCGGTTCGCGAAGCACGGGTCGACCGTCGAGGTGGTGAACCTCGACACGGGGTCGATCGCGCTGCACGGGCGGCTCTCCGGTGAGCTCGGCGGCTGAGTGCTTCCGCATCCGGTGAATCACCTGAGGGGGCGGTGGGAACCGCGGGCGACCTACACTGGAACCCATGCCCGCGACCCGTCTCCACCTCGTCCGGCACGGAGAGGTGCACAACCCGGGCCGCGTCCTCTACGGCCGGCTCCCGGGCTTCGGGCTGAGTGACCTCGGCACGCGGATGGCGCAGGCCTCCGCGACCGCCTGGAAGGACGCCGGCGTCGACGTGCGTCGGATCGTCGCCTCCCCGCTGCAGCGCACGCAGGAGTCCGCCGCACCCTGGTCGGCCGCCTACGGGCTCGACGTGACGCTCGACGAGCGCCTGATCGAACCGACGAACCGCTACGAGGGGCAGCCCCCCGGGTTCACGAAGCGCTCGCTCGGCCGCCCGGCGGAGTGGCCGTGGATCGCGAACCCGCTGCGTCCCAGCTGGGGCGAGGCGTACGAGTCGATCGCCAACCGCATGCTCGCGGCGATGACCACGGCATGGGAGAGCGTGGACGAGGGCGACGTCGTCCTGGTCAGCCACCAGCTGCCGATCTGGATGGTCCACCGGAAGCTCGCGGGGGAGCCCCTGTGGCACGACCCGCGCAAGCGCCGCTGTGACCTGTCGAGCATCACCACCGTCGAACGTGTGCCCGCCACGTCGACCGGTCGGTTCACCGAGGTCGGGTACGCGGACCCCGCGCAGGAACTGCGCGCGAACGCGGTCGACGAAGGAGCAGTGTGAACAGCACGAAGCGTGCGCGCGTCATCAGCAAGCGGTTCGCGGTCCTCGCAGCGACGACCGTGGCCGCAGTCCTCGTCCTGTCCGGGTGCTCGTCGGACAGCGGCGGCATCGCGAAGCAGTACGGCAACGGCACGACCCAGAACTACATCTCCGGTGACGGCGCCGTGACCGAGGTCTCCGCGAAGGACCGCACCGATCCGGTCACCTTCCGGGCCGAGGACTCGAACGGCGACACCGTCTCGTCGAAGGACCTCCGCGGCAAGGTCGTCGTCCTGAACTTCTGGTACGCCAGCTGCCCCCCGTGCCGTGCCGAGGCGAAGTACCTCAACAAGGTGCACGACGAGTACGCCGACGCCGACGACGTCGCGTTCATCGGTGTCAACGTCCGCGACGAAGCAGCGACCGCGGCCGCCTTCGAGCGCACCTTCGACGTGCAGTACCCGACCGTCCTCGACCAGCGCACGGGCACGATGCAGCTGGCGATGTCCGGGCAGATCGCGCCGAACGCAGTGCCCGCCACGATCGTCCTCGACACCAAGGGCCGCGTCGCCGCCCGCGTCCTCGGCGCGATCGACGGCACGAGCATCCTGCAGACCCTGGTCAGCGACGAGCTCGACGCCGGCAAGGCTTCCTGACCCGTGACCTCCAACCCCTTCGCCGACGCGATCCTGAGCGGCCAGATGGCCGTGGCGCTGCCCGTGGCGGCGCTCGCCGGGCTCGTGTCGTTCCTGTCCCCGTGCGTGCTGCCGCTCGTTCCGGGGTACCTCGGGTACGTCGGCGGTGTCGCCGAGGGCGGGCAGCGTCGGGGTCGTGTGGTGCTCGGCGTGCTGCTGTTCATCGCCGGGTTCACCGCGGTGTTCGTGGCGTACACGACGGTGTTCGGCGCGCTCGGCTTCTGGCTCGTGCGGTGGCGCGACCTCATCACGCAGATCCTCGGGGTCGTCGTGATCGCGATGGGCCTGGTGTTCGTCGGTCGGTTCACGTTCCTGCAGCGCACCATCAAGCCCAGCTGGACCCCGGCCACCGGGCTCCTCGGCGCCCCCCTGCTCGGCATCGTGTTCGGCCTCGGCTGGACCCCGTGCCTCGGCCCGACCCTGGCGGCCATCAACCTGCTCAGTGTCCAGTCGGGCAGCGCCTGGCAGGGCATGTGGCTCGGGGTGGCGTACTGCCTCGGGCTCGGCATCCCGTTCGTCCTCGTCGCCCTCGGCGCCGGTTGGGCCACGGGGGCCATCGCGGCGGTGAAGCGTCACATGCGCACCGTCAACATCATCGGAGGAGCGATCCTGATCGTCATCGGTCTGCTCATGGTCACCGGTATCTGGTCGGCCGTCATGTCGAGCGTCGGGGCGGTGATCCAGAGCTTTGTCCCCGCGGTCTGACCTGAACGAGCACATCCCGACGGGCGCAGGCGACGGGGCCGACAGCGCCTCCGACCCGCAGCGGCCGTCCGACCACGTCGACGGCTCCGGCCCCACCGACGGCGGCATCAACCAGCCGAAGCTCGGCTTCGTCGGGTACCTCCGGTTCTTCTGGCGGCAGCTGACGAGCATGCGCACGGCACTGTTCCTGCTCATGCTGCTCGCCCTCGCGGCGATCCCGGGCTCGCTCGTCCCGCAGCGCACCGCCGACCCGAACGGCGTCGTGCAGTACAAGGCGGACCACCCGCAGCTCTACCCGGTCCTCGACAAGCTGCAGGTCTTCGACACCTACACCTCGGTGTGGTTCTCCGCGATCTACCTGCTGCTCTTCATCTCGCTCATCGGCTGCATCGTGCCCCGCACGAAGCACCACTGGCAGGCGCTGCGGACCCGTCCGCCGAAGACCCCCGCGCGCCTGACGCGACTGGCGGGCTTCCGCACGCTGGCGGTGCAGCCGGACGCCATGATCGACGGGACGACCGGGATCGACGCGACCACGGGCCTCCCGTCCGCCGAGCACGCGGTGACGCGCGCGATGGCGATCCTGAAGCGGTCCGGTTACCGCGTCGAGCGGTTCGGCGACTCGGTGAGCGCGGAGCGCGGCTACCTGCGCGAGACCGGCAACCTGGTGTTCCACGCCGCCCTGGTCGGGGTGCTCCTGGCGGTCGGCGTCGGTGGCGGCTTCGGCTTCACGGGACAGCGCCTGCTGGTCGAGGGCCAGACGTTCTCGAACGTGCTCGGCTCGTACGACTCGTTCAACCCCGGTCGCTGGTTCCAGCAGACCGACCTCAAGGGCTACAACCTCCGGCTCGACAAGTTTGTGACGAAGTACGAGGAGCGCAACCTCGACGCCCTCGGGCAGGCGCTCGACTACTCGGCCACGGTCACGAGCACCGAGAAGGGCGGCGAGCCGAAGACGAGCCGCCTCGGTGTGAACGACCCGCTGCACGTCGGCGGCACGAACGTCTACCTGCTCGGCAACGGCTACGCGATGCAGGTCACAGTGCGCGACGGCGACGGCAACGTGGCCTTCAAGGACGTCGTGCCGTTCCTGCCGGAGGACGCGAACTACACCTCCACCGGTGTCATCAAGGTGCCGGACGCGAAGCCGGACCAGCTCGGCATGGTCGGGTTCTTCTACCCCACCGCGTCGAAGCTCGCGAGCGGCGCCTACTCGAGTGCCTACCCGGACACCCAGAACCCGCTGCTGACGCTGCAGGTCTACACTGGCGACCTCGGGCTCGACAGCGGAGTCCCGCAGAGCGTGTACACGCTCAGCACTAAGGGGCTCGACCAGATCGCCGGTCGGCAGTCGGACACCGCGAGCATCGCGCTGAAGCCCGGCCAGACGAAGAAGCTCCCGGAGGGCGCCGGGTCGATCACGTTCGACGGCGTCAAGCGGTACGTCTCCCTCGACGTGCACCACGACCCCTCGCAGCTCTGGGTGGGCGGGTTCGCCCTGCTCTCCACCCTCGGCCTGCTCACCTCGCTGTTCGTCCCGCGCCGCCGCGTCTGGGTGAAGGTCGTCCCGCGCACGGACACGGCGGGCGGCGAGTACGACCTCGAGTACGCCGGACTCGCACGCGGCGAGGACCCGAACCTCGAACGGGCCGTCGCGGACATCGCACAGCGCCACACGTCGGACCTCGGAGTTAGGATGCCCCAGTGAACGACATGACCACGAACCTCGCGACCTACTCGGTCGTGCTCACGTACTCCGCGATGGCGGTGTACGTGGTCGCGTTCATCTCGTTCGCCCTCGACATGGCCAAACGCTCCGGCGACGTCACGGCCGCCGCGAAGAACGCGGGCGCCGACGACAGCTCTGCCGACGCGGCCAGCGCTGCGGCAGCACCCGGCGCGAAGACGGTCGCGACCGTCCGCGGCGGCACCGTCGTGCTCGAGCAGGTCGCCGCACCGCCGTCAGGCGGTTCCGCCGGCCGCGGCACGAAGTTCGAGCGCGTCGGCATGGCGATGACGATCCTCGCGCTCGTCCTGCACGTCGCCTCGGTCGTCCTCCGCGGCATCGCGGCCGACCGTGTGCCGTGGGGCAACATGTTCGAGTTCTCGCTGACCGGCACGGCGCTGATCACGCTGATCTTCCTGCTCGTGCAGTTCTGGCAGAACCTGAAGTTCCTCGGTGTCTTCATCACCGGCCTGACGATCATCCTGCTCGGCATCGCGACCGTGAACTACTGGGTCCCCGTCGTCCCGCTGCAGCCGGCCCTGCAGTCGTACTGGCTGGTCATCCACGTGTTCGTGGCGATCGCCGGCACCGGGTTCTTCGCGCTCGGCGCGGGGCTCGCGGTGGCGCAGCTCGTGCAGACGTACCGCCAGGGCCGCACGGCCTCCGGCAAGCTCCGCTTCATGGCGACGCTGCCCGACGCCGACCGGCTCGAGGTCCTGACCTACCGCGTCCTCCTCGTCGGCTTCGTCCTGTGGACCTTCACGCTCATCGCCGGTGCGATCTGGGCCGAGCGCGCCTGGGGTCGCTACTGGGGCTGGGACACGAAGGAGGTCTGGACCTTCATCATCTGGGTCGTCTACGCGGGCTACATCCACGCCCGTGCGACCCGTGGCTGGCGCGGTGCGCGGTCGTCCTGGCTGGCCCTCATCGGCTTCGCTGCGGTGATGTTCAACTTCTCGGTCGTGAACGTCTTCTTCAAGGGCCTGCACAGCTACTCGGGTCTGTGAGTCACGCGGGTCGCTGACGCGGCCCTGGTCGCGACCACGACCGGACGGGAGGCACGGTGCCAGCTGGCACCGTGCCTCCCGTCCGTCGTCCGGGGTGCGTCGAGAGCCGCGACCGGTCCGGCGGGACCCCGCCAGCGGTCACGACATGCCGTGTGCGGAGCGGCGTGGTCGCACGAACCGTCGTTCCGGGGCCGTTCGAACGACGGAACGGGTGACCTCGGCGAACGCGAGTGGCGTGTCGTGCATCCTCGACGGACCCGACCGAGCGGCGGGCGCGCTACCCGGCGGCGAGCAGCGCGTGCACGCGCGTCACCCGCTCGCGCCACCACGCCGTGCGCTCCGGCGACGCGGCGTACCGCTCGACCAGCTCCGCAGCGACGTCGACGCGGCGCACCGGCACCCGACCGCCGACCGGCAGCAGCGGATCGGCCGTGACGTCCCCGGCGAACATGGCCGCCGTCCCGAGGCCGGCGGCGTACCCGGGCGTCATCGCGGCAGCGGCCAGGAACGCTCCCATGCCGAGCCCGACCGAGGTGTCGAGCGCACTGGAGACGACGCACGGCAGCCCGGCGTCGGCGATGACGGCACGGGCCGCGGTGATCCCCCCGAGCGGCTGGGCCTTCACGACCAGGACGTCGGCGGCGCCGGCCCGGGCGACGGCGAGGGGGTCGCTCGCCTTCCGGACGCTCTCGTCCGCGGCGACCCGGACGCCGAGGCCGGCGATCCGCGACCGGAGCTCCGCGAGCTCGGGCACCGTCGCGCAGGGCTGCTCGGCGTACTGCAGGTCGAACGGTGCGAGCCGCTCCAGCGCCGCGGTGGCCTGCTCCACGCTCCACAGCCCGTTCGCGTCGACCCGGACCGCGGCCTCGGGCCCCATCACCCGGCGGACGGCGGCGACCCGGGCGACGTCGTCGTCGACGGTCGTGCCGGGTTCGGCGACCTTGACCTTGGCCGTCGTGCAGCCGGGGTACCGGGCGAGCAGGTCGGCGACGTCGTCGGCGGCGATCGCCGGGACGGTGGCGTTGACCGGTACGGAGTCGGTGACGGGTTCGTGGTCGGTCCACCCGAAGTCGACGGTGGCGCGCAGCCAGGCGGCGGCTTCGGCATCGTCGTACTCGACGAACGGCGAGAACTCGGTCCATCCGGCGGGGCCGCGCAGCACGACCGCCTCGCGCGTGGTGATGCCGCGGAACCGCACCCGCATGGGCAGAGCCACCACGTGGGCGTCGGCGAGGAGGTCGGCGAGGTCGGGAAGCACGTCCGCCATCCTCCCACCGCACCCAGGGGCCCTGCCGGTTCCTCGGAGGGGACCGCCAGGGCAGGGCACTAGCATGCATCGGTCGGCCTCGGTCGGCGAGGGGAACGACCCGGAACGAGGGAGGCTCGGTGGCGGTGGATCCGCGGCAGCGCGCAGCACAGCAGCGCGCATCGCAGCGCCCGTCCGACCCGTCGAGCGCCGGAGCGGCACGCCCGGCAGCATCGGCTCGTCCGGCAGCTGCAGCCCGACCCGCGGCGGCGACCCGCCCGGCAGCGGGCGCTCGATCCGCGGCGGCTCCCGGGCGCGACTCCGACGACTTCGCCCGCCTCATGCAGCGCAACACCGTCGACGTGCGGCAGGCGGGTGGCACGAAGCGCCGCAACCCGGTCGTCGGCAAGATCGCCCTCGGCCTGGCCGTGGTGTCGGCCGCGGTGGACGCCAGTGCCTTCGCCGTGTTCATGGGCGGTGACACGAACTTCGCCTTCGGGATCTGCTTCGTCGTCGTGTTCCTGACGCTCATCGCCGCCGTGCTCGGGTTCGTCGCCGCCGTCGGCTCGTTCGGACGCTGGTACGGCGCCGTCGGGGTGGTCCTGGCGTTCTTCGCGAACCCCGTGATCCTCATCGTGATCATGGTGTTCGTCGCGCCGGAGATCCTGACCGACATGGGCGCCTGACCCGACGGACGCCCGGCGGTACGTTGGGAGCATGGCTGCTCCCGTCTCCGACCTGTTCGACCCCGACGTCTGGACCACCGCTCCGATCGCGGAGCAGTTCACCGACATCACCTACCACAAGCACGTCTCCAAGGGCATCGTCCGGGTCGCCTTCGACCGTCCCGAGGTCCGCAACGCCTTCCGCCCGCGCACGGTCGACGAGCTCTACCGCGCCCTCGACGACGCGCGGCAGGACCCCCGTGTCGGCGTCGTGCTGCTCACCGGCAACGGCCCGAGCCCGAAGGACGGCGGATGGGCGTTCTGCTCCGGCGGCGACCAGCGCATCCGGGGGCGGAGCGGCTACCAGTACGTCGGCGACGAGGGAGCCCCGCCCGAGGGTGTGGACCCCGCGGCCGCCCAGGCGTCGATGGGGCGGCTGCACATCCTCGAGGTCCAGCGGCTGATCCGGATGATGCCCAAGGTCGTCATCGCGGTCGTCCCCGGCTGGGCCGCGGGCGGTGGGCACTCCCTGCACGCGATCTGCGACCTCACCATCGCGAGCGCCGAGCACGGGAAGTTCAAGCAGACCGATGCCGACGTCGGCTCGTTCGACGGCGGCTACGGCAGCGCCTACTACGCCAAGCAGATCGGGCAGAAGTTCGCCCGCGAGGTCTTCTTCCTCGCCCAGGAGTACTCCGCCCAGCGCGCGTACGAGATGGGTGCGGTGAACGCCGTGGTGCCGCACGCCGACCTGGAGCGCGAGGCGATCCGCTGGGGCGAGATCGTGCTCGGAAAGTCCCCGACGGCGATCCGGATGCTCAAGTACGCGTTCAACGCCGTGGACGACGGCATGGTCGGCCAGCAGGTGTTCGCGGGCGAGGCGACGCGGCTCGCCTACGGCACCGACGAGGCCGTCGAGGGCCGCGACTCGTTCCTCGAGAAGCGCGCTCCCGAGTGGACCGCGTTCCCCTGGCACTACTGATGCCCCGTTCGCTGGTCGCGACCGGTACGTCGGACCCGGCGGCCGTGCTGCGCGGCCTGGAGGCAGCACTCGCCGGCGGCCCCGCACTGCTCCCCGTCGCCGAGGGGGCACCGGCGCTGCCGACGCCACCTCCGGCCGAGGTCCGGCAGGCGGTCGCCCTGGTGGTCGAGACGAGCGGGTCCACCGGGACCGGAAAGCGCGTGGCGCTCTCGTCCGAGGCGCTGCTCGCCGGTGCCGCCGCGGCGGACGCGGCACTCGGTGGGCCCGGGCGCTGGGTGCTCGCGCTGCCGACGCACTACATCGCCGGCATCAACGTCCTGACCCGCTCGATCACCGCGGGCACCGAACCGGTCGTCGTGCCCTCCGGGCACTTCGCGGCCGCCGCGTTCACCGCGGCGGCCGAACGGCTCGTCACCGGTCCGGCCGCGCCGCGTCGCTACACCTCGCTGGTGCCGGTGCAGCTCGCCCGGGTCCTCGATGACCCGGACGCCACCCGTGCGCTCGCCCGGTTCGACGCGGTCCTGGTCGGCGGGCAGGCCACTCCGGCGCCGCTCCGGCAGCGTGCGCTCGACGCCGGGGTCCGGGTCGTGTCGACGTACGGTGCGAGCGAGACGAGCGGCGGATGCGTGTACGACGGCGTCCCGTTCGGCACGGTGCGCACCGCACTGGTCGACGGCGAGCTGCAGCTGGCGGGGCCGATGCTCGCCGAGGGGTACCTCGACGACGATGCCCGCACGGCGTCGGCCTTCGTCGAACGGGACGGGCTGCGCTGGTACCGGACCGGGGACACGGCGTCCCTGTCCGACGGCGTGGTCCGCGTGCTCGGACGCCTCGACGACGTGGTGATCTCCGGCGGCGAGAAGGTCCAGCTCGGTGCGGTCGAACGGCTCGTCCGCGGGCTCCCCGGGCAGGAGACCGCTGTCGTCGCCCGGCGCTCGGCAGGGGAGTGGGGCGAGGTCCCGGTCGTCGTCACCGAGCAGCCGCTCGACCTCGACGCCGTGCGTGCGCACGTCGGAGCCACCCTGGGCCGAGCCGCCCGGCCGGCGGACGTCGTCGTCCTGGACCGCATCCCGATGCTGTCGTCGGGCAAACCCGACCGTCGGGCCGTGCAGGCGCTCGTGGAGCCGGGGCGCCCGTAGGGACCGCGAGCGGCCGGGCGGCGCATCGGCAATATGATCGGTGCTCGTGGCACGAACGAAGAACTCGACGCAGAAGCAGGGCCGGTCCGGCAACCCGGCGAAGGCCGCTGCCCCCGCCCGCACCAAGCGGAAGGCGACCGCGCGCGACTGGATCGGCGGCGCACGCCTGCGCACCCTGACCCTCGGTGTCGTCCCGGTCGTGCTCGGCACGGCCGTCGCGTTCGTCGACAGCGGGGAGCCCGGCGACTTCGGCGACTACCTGGCGAAGGACGGCCATCTCGCCGTCGCGCTGCTCGCCCTGGCCGTGGCGCTGTTCCTGCAGATCGGTGTGAACTACAGCAACGACTACTCCGACGGGGTCCGCGGCACCGACGAGTACCGCGTCGGCCCGGCACGACTCACCGGAGCTGGTCTGGCCAAGCCCCGGACCGTGCTCACCGTCGCCCTGACGTTCTTCGGCCTGGCCGCGGTCGCCGGCCTGGTCATCGTGCTGCTCACCCAGCTGTGGTGGCTGCTGCTCGTGGGGGCCGCCGCCATCGTCGCCGCCTGGTTCTACACCGGGGGCAAGAAGCCGTACGGGTACAACGCCCTCGGCGAGGTCTTCGTCTTCGTGTTCTTCGGGCTGGTCGCCGTGCTCGGCACCCAGTTCGTGCAGATCCGCGAGGTCACGGTCAGCGGCTGGGCAGCCGCGGTGGCCGCCGGCTTCTTCGCCTGCGCGGTCCTGATGGTGAACAACATCCGCGACATCGACGAGGACCAGCTGGCGGGCAAGCGCACGCTCGCCGTGGTCGTGGGCCGTCCGGTGGCCCGCGTCCTGTACGGCCTGTTCCTGATGCTGCCGTACGTCGTGCTGCTCTGGTTCGTGCTGCTGTACTTCCGCACGGGCTTCACGTACTTCTCGCTGCTGCTGGCGCTGCCGGCGCTGGCGATCGGGGTGTCGTCGCGGAAGCCCCGCGAGCTCATCACGGCCCTGCAGCTCTCGTCGTTCGCCTCGCTCGCCTTCGGCGTGGTGCTCGGGATCACCCTGGCCATCCAGCCGTAGCCGTTCCGGCTGCACGACCGGACGGCCCCGCCCGGCTCCGTCTGATCAGTCGGCGTCGGTGTCCCGGCGCGCCTCGTGCCGGTCGGCGTCGGACACCGGACGGACGGTGGGGGTGGCCGCGGCGTCGGAGTCGGCGGCGTCGACGAAGTCGTCCTCGAAGTCCGAGTCCGCGTCGCGCTCCGGGGTGCCGCGGCGGTTCGCCAGGCTCAGGGCCACCTGCGTGCGCAGTCCGGACAGGGCGATGTACGAGATGAGCAGGCCCACCAGGGCGGCCACGATCGTCGCCCAGTACCACGGCATCGGCGTCAGGAGCAGGAGGAGCACGAGCGCCACCACGAAGATGCCGAGCCGAGCCAGGGTGTACAGGAGCCACGCTTTCACACGGTGAGTCTACGGAGCGCCGACCGGCAGGGGCATCACAGGGTCGCGACCTAGACTTCACCACATGGTCCGCTTGTGGTTGATCGTCGCCGTGGCCGCCGTCGCCTTCACGGTGTACGCGGCCATCGACTGCGGCACGATGCCCCGTCAGCGCGTCCGTTCCCTGCGTCGCGGCGTGTGGCTGCTGCTCGTGATCATCCTGCCCGTCCTGGGCGGCGTCCTCTGGTTCCTGCTCGGTCGCACCCCGGCGGCCGACCCCGGTGCGTCGGCCCGGTACCGTGGACCCGAAGACGACCCGGACTTCCTCGGCACTACGCCGGAGCCGGGCACCACCCTCACGGACAAGGACCAGGACGACGCGACCCTCCGAGACCTCGAAGACCAGTTCCACGAGCGCGACGACGACGGCCGCACCGATCGCTGACGGCCCCGCCTGTTCGGGCAGCCCGGCGACGGACACCGCGCTCGCCCTCCTGCAGGAACTCGTGCGTGCCGGCGTCACCGACGTCGTGGTGAGCCCCGGTTCGCGGTCCCAGGCGCTCGCACTCGCGGCGGTCGCCCTCGAGCGCGCCGGCGGGCTGACCGTGCACGTGCGGTTGGACGAACGGACCGCCGGGTTCTTCGCACTCGGGCTCGCGGTCGAGACGCACCGACCGGCAGCGGTGGTGACGACGTCGGGCACCGCGGTGGCGAACCTGCACCCCGCCGTGCTCGAGGCGCACCACTCCGGCGTGCCGATGATCGTGCTGAGCGCCGACCGTCCCGACGAGCTGCGCGGCATCGGCAGCAACCAGACCACCGTCCAACCGGGGATCTTCGGCCAGGCCGTCGCCTTCGTCCGCGACGTCGAGGCCCCGTCGTCGCACGGCGTCGACGCCTCGGTCCGCGACACCCTGCGCACCCTCGCCCGCCAGGCGGTCGCCGCGGCAGCCGGACACACCGGACAGCCCGGACCCGCGCAGCTCAATGTCGCGTTCCGTGAGCCGCTGTCCGCCGGACTCGCTCCGGAGCACGTCGGCCCCGTGCCCGAGGACGAGGTCGACCTGGCGTTCGCGACCCGCCGGGCGCACACGGGTCTGCCGGTCGCCGAACTCACCCCGGACGACGAACCGGGCACCGTCGTCATCGCCGGGCACGACGCCGGCGAGGACGCCGAGCGGATCGCCTGGGAACTCGGGGCGCCGCTCCTCGCTGAGGTCTCGAGCGGCGCGCGCTTCGGCCGCAACCTGGTGGTGGCCTACCGCGAACTCCTGCGCGACGCCGACCACGGCGGCGCCGTCCGCCGAGCCGTCGTGCTCGGCCACCCGACCCTCAGCAGAGAGGTCCCCGCGCTCCTGCAGCGCGACGGGGTCGAGACGATCGTCGTCCGGGGACCGGCGGCCGACCCCTTCGACCCGGCCCGTTCCTCCCGACCGGACGCCACGACCACCTTCGTGTCCGACGTCCGCGTGACGGGGCGGCCCCGGCCGGAGCACCGCGCGTGGGTCGGCCGCTGGGTCGGCGCCAGCCGCCGGATCCTGGGGGACGGCGACGCCGGCCCGGACCTCGACGCCAAGCGCTCCGCCGACCGCGCCGAGCGGAACAAGTTCCTGCGTGACGAGGTCGCGCTCCGTCGCCGACCCGTCGACCGGGCCATGCTCGCCGAGGCCGTCTGGGGCGTGACCTGGCCGCACGACCGGCTGGTCCTCGGGGCGTCGCAGCTCATCCGTGAAGCCGACGCCCGGGTGCTCGGCAAGAAGATCCGGGTGCACGCGAACCGCGGGCTCGCGGGTATCGACGGCACCGTCTCGACCGCACTCGGCATCGCCGCGGCGCTCGAGCAGTCCTCCGCCTCCGTGGGCACCACACGCGTGCTCCTCGGCGACCTGACCCTGCTGCACGACCTCGGAGCGTTCGTCACCGGCACCGAGGAACGCACCCACCGGGTGCAGGTCGTCGTCGGCAACGACCACGGCGGCGCGATCTTCCGCGGGCTCGAGGTGGCGAAGACCACGCCCGAAGCCGACATGCGGCGGATGATGTCGACCCCGCAGCACGTCGACGTCGAACGGGTCGTCACGGGCCTCGGGTGGGAGTACCGCCGGGCGGCGACGTGGGGTGACCTGGAGCGGGTGCTCACCGACCCAGCCGAGCGGGTCGTGATCGAGGTCCCGCTGGCCGACTGACCGGCCAGCGGCTGTCGGGGACCGCGCGACCGCGAGGGTCGCGAGACCGCGCGGATCGCGCGACCACGTGGGTCGCGCGCCTGCCTCAGGCCAGCGCGTCGGTGATCGGCCGGAACTTCAGGGCCGTCTCGGCGACCTCGCGCGCCGGCTCCGAACCGGCGACGATCCCGGCCCCCGCCCAGGCCCGCACGGTGCCGTCGTCGTCGATCCGGGCGCTGCGGAGCGCGAGCATCCACTCGCCGTCGCCCGTCGCGCTCATCCAGCCGACCGGCCCGGCGTAGCGGCCGCGGTCGACGCCCTCGAGCTCGGCGACGAGCCGCACGGCCACGTCCGTCGGGGTCCCGGCGACCGCGGCCGTCGGGTGCAGGGCGTCGGCGACGTCCAGCGACGTGGTGTCAGGCGGCAGCGTGGCCTGCACGTCGGTCGCCAGGTGCCACAGGTTCGGCAGCTGCAGCCGGAACGGTTCGGCGTCGGCGCGCAGGTCCGTCGCGAGCGGTGCGAGTGCCGCGAGCAGACTGTCGATCGCGAAGGTGTGCTCCTCGACGTCCTTGGCGCTGCTGGCCAGGGCCTCGGCGGCGGCCCGGTCGGACACCTCGTCGGTGCCCCGGGCGGCGCTGCCGGCGAGCACCCGTGCGGTCAACCGCGTGCCGTCGGTGCGGGCGAGGGTCTCGGGGGTGGCGCCGACCAGTCCGTCCACCGCGAAGGTCACGCACTGCGGGTAGGCGGTCGCGAGGTCGAGCAGGACCGCCCGTCGATCGGCTCCCGGCGGCAGCGTGCCGACGAGGTCGCGGGCGAGCACCACCTTGCGGGCATCCCCGGCCACGATGCGGCGGACCGCCTCGGTCACGTTGGCGGCGTAGGTGTCCTCGTCGATGTGCCCGGGACGCAGCGCGACGGACACGTGCGGCCCGACGTGGGGGACCGGGACCGAGGTCCGGGTGAAGGCCAGGGGCTCCGCGCCGAGCGTGGTGTCGATCGCGGTCAGCCAGGCCTTGCCGCGACGCCGACCGAGGACCACCCGGGGCACGATGAGCATGCTCTCGTCGGCGGAGTCGTCGGCGAAGGCGAACGACCCGAACGCGACGAGCCCCGAACCGCGCAGCTGCACCGGGTCGTCGACGACGGCGGTCTCGACGATGCTGCGCCAGAGGGCCGCGGCGTCCCGCATCCGGTCGGGGCCGGTGAACGTGAACCGGAGCGCCTCACCGATGCCGACGATGCCGTCGCCGTTCCGGACGAAGGCGAGGGGACGGTCGCGGAGCGTGTGGCGGAGGACGGCGCCCGGGTCGTCGAGGATCCGGGTCGAGACCGTCAGCGGGGGCGCCGCCGTGGTGGTTCGGGTCACGGCTCCGATGCTACGCGCCGATCCCGCACCGCCCGGGTGGCTGCGAGTCCGGTGAACGCTCGGTCGGGACCTCTAGGATTGATCGTGTGAGCAGAGCGGACCTGAACAAGCGCCCGGACGAGGTGGCGGCGATGTTCGACGACGTCGCGGCCAAGTACGACCTCACCAACGACATCCTGTCGGCGGGCAACGCCCCGCTGTGGCGTGTCGCCACGGTCCGCGCGGTCGACCCGCAGCCCGGCGAGAAGGTCCTCGACATCGCCGCGGGCACCGGGACCAGCGCAGCGGCCTTCGCCAAGAAGGGCGCCGAGGTCACCGCGCTCGACCTGTCCGCCGGCATGATCGCCGTCGGCCGCGAACGCCACCCCGAGATCACCTTCGTCGAGGGCGACGCCGAGCAGCTGCCCTTCGACGACGACACGTTCGACGCCGTCACGATCTCGTTCGGGCTGCGCAACGTGAACGACCCGAAGCAGGCGCTCGCCGAGATGCTGCGCGTCCTGAAGCCCGGTGGCCGCGTCGTCATCTGTGAGTTCTCGACGCCGCCCCGCGCCCTGCTGCGCCTCGGTTACGGCACCTACCTGAAGCGCGTGCTCCCGGGCATCGCGCGGCTCTCGAGCAGCAACCCGGCCGCCTACCGCTACCTCGCCGAGTCGATCGACGCGTGGCCCGACCAGCAGGTGCTCACCCAGTGGCTCCGCGGTGTCGGCTTCTCGGTGGTCGCCTACCGCAACCTGACGGCCGGTATCGTCGCACTGCACCGTGGCCGCAAGCCCGTCGCCGACACGGTGCGCGAGTCCGCGGCACGACGTGCGAAGGCCCGCCGTGACCACCAGAACACCGGCGAGCAGCCGCGCGTCGACCCGGCCGCCGACTGACCGGTCACCACCCCCGAAGACGGAGCAGCACTTGAATCCGAGCGTCCCGGTCGCACGTCGCGCGCCGAGCCTGCGCGCATCGCTGGGCATCGGCGAGCGGTTGTTCGCCACGCCCGCCGACCGACGCTTCATCTCCGCGGTCGACGACGGGCTCGAGCTCGTCGAGCAGGGGCTCGAGGACGCCATGCGCTCGACCGACACCCTCGCCGACACCACCAGTCGGTACCTGCTGTCCGCCGGTGGCAAGCGCATCCGTCCGACCCTGACGCTCCTCATCGCGCAGCTCGGTGACGGCGTGACGGACGCCGTGGTCAAGGCCGCGGTGAGCATCGAGACCACGCACCTGGCGTCGCTGTACCACGACGACGTCATGGACGAAGCGCCCGTGCGCCGCGGGGTCCCCGCCGCGCAGATCACCTACGGCAACAACGTGGCGATCCTGACCGGTGACCTGCTCTTCGCCCGCGCCAGCCTCATCACTGCCGACCTCGGCACCGAGGGCATCCGGATGCAGGCCGAGACCTTCCAGCGCCTCTGCATGGGGCAGCTGCACGAGACCACGGGGCCGCAGCCGGACGACGACCCGCTCGAGCACTACATCCAGGTGCTCAGCGACAAGACCGGCTCGCTCATCGCCACCGCCGCCCGCGCCGGCGTGATGTTCTCCGGTGCCGACCGCGCCTACCTCGACGCCGTCGGTACCTTCGGCGAGAAGGTCGGCGTGGCCTTCCAGCTCGTCGACGACGTCATCGACCTCGCCCCCGCGACGGACAAGACCGGCAAGATCGCCGGCAACGACCTGCGCGCCGGCGTGGACACCCTGCCGGTCCTGCAGCTGCGCCGGATGGCCGCGACCGACCCGTCCGCGCAGCACCTGGTCGAGCGCATCGAGCGCGACGTCAACGGTGCACCCGACGACGTCGTCGACTCCGCGCCGTACCAGTCGGCCGTCGCCGCGCTCCGCGAGCACGAGGCCACCGCGGCGACCCGAGCCGTCGCCGTCGCCTGGGCCCGCGAAGCCGTCGCCGCCCTCGCCCCGCTCCCCGACGGCACCGTGAAACGGGCACTCACCCGCTTCGCGGACTCCGTCGTCGACCGAAGCCGCTGAACACCCCTCCCGACGGCGCACGCACTGCGGCCCGGTCGGGAGGCCCCCGGGAACCCCCACCCGAACGAACTGGAGACGATCAGTGCCCACCCTCCGACTCGCCATCGTCGGCGCCGGCCCGGCTGGCATCTACGCCGCGGACATCCTGCTGCGCGAGGCCCACGGCTACGACGTGTCGATCGACCTGTTCGAGCAGCTCCCCGCGCCCTACGGTCTGGTCCGGTACGGCGTCGCCCCCGACCACCCGCGCATCAAGGGCATCATCAACGCCCTGCGCGACGTCCTCGACCGCGGTGTCGTCCGGCTGTTCGGCAACGTCCGCTACGGCGAGGACATCACCCTCGAGGACCTCAAGAAGCACTACAACGCGGTCGTGTTCTCGACCGGCGCGATCAAGGACGCCGACCTCGACATCCCCGGTGTCGACCTCGACGGCTCGTACGGCGCCGCCGAGTTCGTGAGCTGGTTCGACGGCCACCCCGACGTCCCGCGCACCTGGCCCCTGAACGCCGAGAGCGTCGCGGTCATCGGCGTCGGCAACGTCGCCCTCGACGTCTCCCGCATCCTGGCGAAGCACGCCGACGACCTGCTGCCGACCGAGATCCCCGCGAACGTCTACGAGGGCCTCAAGGCGTCGCCCGTGACGGACGTGCACGTCTTCGGTCGCCGCGGCCCGGCGCAGGTGAAGTTCACGCCGCTCGAGCTCCGCGAGCTCGGCGAGGTCCGTGACGTCGACATGGTGGTCTACGACGAGGACTTCGACCACGACGAGGCGTCGAAGACCGCGATCGCGACGAACAAGCAGGTCATGGTGATCAACCGTGTCCTCGAGCAGTGGCGCACGCGCGAGGTCGGCCAGGCCAGCCGCCGGCTCCACCTGCACTTCTACGCGAAGCCGATCGAGTTCGTCGGCGACGAGCAGGGCAAGCTGACCGCCATCCGCTACGAGCGCACCCGTCCGAACGGCGAGGGCGGCGTCGAGGGCACCGGCGAGATCCGCGAGATCCCGATCCAGGCCGCCTACCGCGCGGTCGGGTACTTCGGTTCCCCGCTCCCCGATGTGCCGTTCGACGAGCGGCACGGTGTCATCCCGAACCACGAGGGCCAGGTCCTCGACGACGACAACCAGCAGATCCCCGGCGTGTACGCCACCGGCTGGATCAAGCGCGGTCCGGTCGGGCTCATCGGGCACACGAAGTCCGACGCGATGGAGACCGTCCAGCACATCGTCAACGACCAGGCGAGCTGGTGGACGCCGGAGGACCCCTCCGACGAGGCGATCCCGGCCCTGCTCCGCGAGCGCGGCGTCGAGTACACCGACCTCGAGGGCTGGCACCACCTCGACACCCACGAGCAGGCGCTCGGTGCGGTCGACGGGCGCGAGCGCATCAAGGTCGTGCCGCGCGACGAGATGATCGAGGTCTCGCTCGGACGCGTCGACACCCCGACGAGCTGACGACCATGACCGACACGCGCCCCGTCCCGCCCACAGCGGTGCGGGGCGCGTCCGCGTCGGGGATGCGGCTGCAGGGCGTCGACGTGGCCCGTGCGGTCGCGCTGCTCGGCATGATGGCCGCACACATCGGCGGCATCGCGGAGCAGCTCGACTGGACCGACCCGGCCACCTGGACCGCCGTCGCCCACGGGCGCCCGTCCACGCTGTTCGCGGTCCTCGCCGGCGTCTCGATCGGTCTGACGAGCGGCCGCACCGACCCGCCCGGCCCACCCACCATCGGCCGTATCCGTGCCCGGCTCGCGATCCGCGCCGTGGTGGTCGTCGTCATCGGGTTCGCCCTGATGGCGCTCGACACCCCCGTGTACGTGATCCTGCCGACCTACGGAGTGCTGTTCCTGCTCGTGGTCCCCGTGCTCCGCGTCCGACCGGCGGCGCTGCTCGGCATCGCCGCGGTCTGCGCGGTGCTGTCGCCGCTCGCCGCGCTGACGATGGCGCCAGCCTACGCGGACGCCGGCATGATCGGCGTCCAGCTCGGCCTGGTCTACCCCGTGGTCACCTTCCTGGCGTACGTCCTGGTGGGGCTCGCGGTCGCCCGGGTCGGCCTGGAGGACCGTGGCCGGCAGGTCCTGCTCCTGGCGTCCGGCGCGCTGGTCGCCGCCACCGCGTACGTCGCCGGGTCCGTCCTCGCCCCGGCGCCGGACGACGCGGCCCTGGCGTTCCCCGGGGTCCCGTACGCGGGCGAGGCCTCGACCCCCGGCCAGGCCCTCGCGCAGCTGTTCCTGTCCCCGCGCGACCACTCGTCGTCGGTCGTCGACGTGGTGGGGACAGCCGGGGTGGCGGTCGCGGTGATCGCCCTCTGCCTGCTCGTGTTCGACGGCCGCGGGCCAGTCGCCGACCGGATCGCGTTCCCCCTGGCGGCCGTGGGGTCGATGCCGCTGACGGTGTACTCGGGGCACCTCGTGGTCATCGCGATGCTGCCGACGTACCCCGAGTCGGCCGAGGCCTGGGGCTGGTTCGCCCTCGGCTCGGTGGTCTTCGCGATGCTGTGGCGGCGGTTCCTCGGCCGCGGCCCGCTCGAGCGGGTGGTCGGGGCCCTGGCGTCCCTCGTCCCGATGCGCTGAGCGCACCTGGCGGACCCGCACCGGGCCTCCAGGCGGGCTACTGCAGCGCCGCCGTGAGCCGCGCGACGTTGTCGAGCACCTTGGACCGGCGCGGACGGTCGACCCACTCGTCGAGCGTGAGCTCGAAGCTGTGCTCCTTGTACGCTTCCTGCACCTCGCGCAGGGCGTCCACGAAGCGGTGACCGCGCACCATCACGGAGACCTCGAGGTTCAGGCTGAACGAGCGCATGTCCATGTTGCTCGACCCGATCACCGACACCTCGTCGTCGATCGTGAAGTGCTTCGCGTGCAGGATCGTCGGCGCGCGGTACAGCCAGATCCGCACACCGGCGCGGAGCAGTCCCTCGTAGTACGAGCGCTGGGCGTGCCAGGTCATCGCGTGGTCGCCCATCTCACCGACGAACAGCTCGACGTCGACCCCGCGCTGGGCCGTCGTGGTGATGGCGTAGAGCATCGAGTCGTCCGGCACGAAGTACGGCGACGTGATCGAGACCTTCTGCTGCGCCGAGTAGAGCAGCGCGTTGAACAGGCGCAGGTTGTTCTCGCCGTCGAACCCCGGGCCGGACGGCACCACCTGGCAGTCGAGCGCGTCGCCGCGGTCGGCCCGCTGGACGGGGTCGCTCTCGCGCAGCAGCAGCTCGTCGGTCTCGCTGTACCAGTCCGTGACGAACAGGGCGTTGAGCCCCGCGACGACCGGTCCCTCGAACCGGGCGAACAGGTCCTTGTAGACCATGCCCTTCTCGACGTGGGACTTGATGTCGTAGGACGCGTCGATCAGGTTCTGCGAGCCGGTGAACGCGACCGAGCCGTCGATCACCATGATCTTCCGGTGGTTGCGGAGGTCGGGGCGCTGGAACTTCCCCTGCAGCGGCAGGAGCGGCAGCATCAGGTGCCACTCGATGCCCGCCTGGTCCATGAACGACAGGGTGTCCTTGTAGCCCGGGTAACCGCGGCTGGCCCAGTGGTCGAGCAGGAACCGCACGGTGACGCCACGTGCCTGCGCCCGCGCGAGCGCCTCGAAGAACGGGCGCGTGGTGTCGTCGAGCGTCGCGATGTAGAACTCGACGTGCACGAACCGGCGGGACTGGTCGATCGCCCGGGTCATCTCGGCGATGGACTCCTCGGAGTCGGGGTAGAGCTCCGCGGAGTTGCCACCGACCAACGGCATCGCACCGAGTTCGCGGTTCAGCCGCGTGACGCTCTCGAGCCACGCGGGCCACGGGTGGTCACGGCGGACGCGCTCGATGCCCTCGGTCTGCTCGAGGATGTACGCGTTGATCTCGGTCTGCTTCTCGCGACGGGCGCGGGGGAGCTTCGTCGACCCGATGACCAGGAAGACGATGAAGCCGATGTAGGGGATGAGGAAGATCGCGAGCAGCCACGCCGTCGCGGTCTGCGGCTTCCGGTTGATCGGGACGTAGATGATCGAGAAGACGCGGATCGCCAGGTCCAGCAGGACGAGCAGGACGGTGATGACGACGCTGAGCCAGTGCTCCACGGGGTGCCGGTGTCGGGTGTCGTTCGCAGGGGCCGCTGGTCAGCGGAAGTTGATGAACTGCAACGGGACGTCGAACTCTTCACCCTTGAGGAGCTGGATCGTGTTCTGCAGGTCGTCACGACTCTTCGACGAGACCCGGAGCTCGTCGCCCTGGATCTGGCTCTTAACCGTCTTCGGGGCGTTGGCCCGCAGGAACGCGCCGATCTTCTTCGCCACGTCCTGCTCGATGCCGTTCTTGAACTTCACCTCGATGCGGTACTCCTTGCCCGAGGGGTACGGGTCGCCGGCGTCGAGGCTCTTCAGGCTGATGTTCCGCTTGATCGCCTTGCTCTGCAGCACGTCGAGAACGGCCTTGGCGCGCTCTTCCGAGTTCGCCTTGATGAGGACGTCCTCGCCGCTGAACGCGACCGAGGCGTCGGCGCCCTTGAAGTCGTACCGCTGCTCGATCTCCTTGGCCGCCTGGTTGAGGGCGTTCTCCGCCTCCATCTTGTCGACCTTGCTGACCACGTCGAAGGAACTGTCTGCCATGCGGAACAGCCTAACGGCGGACAGGAGGCGCGGTTCCGGTCGCGCGGATCGGCCCGCGGTGGTCACGACCACCGTCAGCCATCCGCTATGCTTTTGTGCGCGCCTTCGGTTGGTGATCACACCGGCTGGGTGCGCATGGCAAGTTACCCAAGCGGCCAAAGGGATCTGACTGTAAATCAGCCGGCGTAGCCTTCGGGGGTTCGAATCCCTCACTTGCCACCATCTGATCGGCCCCGTCCACTGCGGACGGGGCCGATGGTGTTTCCGGGAGGATGGGTGCATGGCATCCGACCTCACCCCGTCCCAGTTCGCCGACCTCGCCGAGTCGATCGCCCGTGATGCAGCGGCGCTGGCCGCACGGCGCCGCGCCGAGGGGGTCGAGGTCGCGGACCGGAAGTCGAGCATCGTCGACGTGGTCACGGCCGCCGACCGTGAGGTCGAGACACTCATCCGCGCCCGCATCGCCGAGGCCCGACCGGACGACGCCTTCCACGGTGAGGAGTCCGGGTCGGCCTCCGGCGCCTCGGGCATCACCTGGGTGGTGGACCCGATCGACGGCACGGTCAACTACCTGTACGGCAGCGCCGAGTACGGCGTGAGCATCGGCGTCGTGCGTGGAGCACCCGACCCGATGACCTGGGAGCCGATCGCGGGCGTCGTCGTGGCGCCGGCGACGGGCACCGTCTTCCGCGCGGCCGTCGGCCAGGGTGCGACCCGTGACGGGGAGCCGCTGTCCGTCGCCACGCCCGGTTCGCTCGCCGAGACGCTCGTCGCCACCGGGTTCGGGTACACGGCCGACCGTCGCCGCGAGCAGGTCGCGGTGCTCGCCGGGCTCATCGGCGAGGTGCGGGACATCCGCCGTGGGGGAGCGGCGTCGCTCGACTGCTGCGCCGTCGGGGCGGGCGTGGTGGACGCGTACTACGAGCGCGGGATCAACCCGTGGGACATGGCGGGCGGGGCCCTCGTCGCGCAGGAGGCCGGCGCGGCGATCCGCATCTGGGAGGCCGGGGGGACCCGCTCCTTCCTGTTCGCGAGCCCCGCCGTCGCCGACGAACTCGAGGCCCTCGTGCGTGGGCTCGAGGCCGGTGCACTCGGAGCCGTGCGGGCCTGAGGACGCGCCGAACCCCAGGTCCGGGGGTGCCGGGAGGACATGACCACGACTGGCGACCTGCGACGTCTCCTGCTAGCGTGCTCAGGTCCCGTTACCTGCTCGTTACCAACGAGTGAGCCCTTCTCTGATCAGGATCGCCACCGCACGCATGCCCCGTACTCCTCTGTCGTCCGCTCCCACCGACGGTTCCGTCGACGCCGCCACCCCGGTCGTCCACCAGACCCGACGCGCTCGGATCGAGGCAGAGCGAGCAGCGGCGAAGGGCGCGGTCGTGGTGCAGGAGGCGCCGGACTCGACGGGTCCGAGCTTCGACGACGTGATCGGTGCGGCCACGCCGGGAACCCCCGCGGCCCCCGTGTCACCGATCGACCTCGCACCGGCTTCGCCCGCGCGTCCGGCCTCCCGCATCGTGACGCCGCCGGCCCCCACCTCGCCCGTCGTGCACGCGCAGCCGGCCGCTCCCGCTCCTTCGGTGTCGCAGCCGCGGCGGGTCGCCGGGCAGGTCCCCGCGTCGCGTCGTCGCACCAGCCGTCCGGCGCCGAAGGCCCCGGTCGACCGAGCGACCCGGCACATCCGTTCCACCACCCCCGCCAGCGCACCGGCCCCGAAGCCTGGTGCGTCGTTCCGCCGGTCGGCCTCCCGTGTGACCGCGGTCGGTGCCCTGCTCTTCGCGGCCGGCCTGGTCGTCTCGACCTCGCTGCCGGCCCAGGCGCTCTGGGTGCCCGAGTCCGGCTCGACCGCGGCCCGTGCCAGCTCGGGTGCCACCCAGTCGATGCAGGTCGGTGCCGCTGCTGACGGGTCGACCGCGCGCGACCAGTTCACGGTCTCGGACGCCACGCAGTACGCGAACGTCGACTCCTCCAGCTTCACGAACGACCCGACCGGCACGATCCAGTGGCCGTTCCTGACGGGTGTCCCGATCACCTCGGGCTTCGGCGGACGCCAGGTCGCCGGGTGCTCGTTCTGCTCGACGAACCACATGGGCGTCGACTTCGCCCCGGGCGAGGGCACCCCGATCGGCGTCATCGCCGCCGGCACCGTCATCAAGGTGCAGGCGAACGACGGCGGCTTCGGCAACGACGTCTGGGTCGAGCACGACGTCGACGGCAAGCAGTTCGTCAGCGTGTACGGCCACATGGAGGACAACTCCTTCAAGGTGGTCACCGGCCAGCACGTCGAGGTCGGCGACATCCTCGGTCTCGTCGGCAGCACGGGCAACTCCACGGGCCCGCACCTGCACCTCGAGGTGCACGTCGACGGGGTCCCGGTGGACCCGCTGGCGTGGCTCAAGACCAACGCGAACTAGCGGCCCGCAACGCGGCACGCCCGGGCGTCTCGCCCGGTTCCGGAGCAGCGTCGGAGGTCTGCTATCCTCGTGTGGTGCCGTTCGCGGCACATCGCCCCGATAGCTCAGTGGTAGAGCACCTCCATGGTAAGGAGGGGGTCGTCAGTTCAATCCTGACTCGGGGCTCCGACCCGGTGCGCGTGCCGCTCCGGATCTCTGGCGGGGTAGCTCAGTTGGTTAGAGCACACGACTCATAATCGTGGGGTCGCGGGTTCAAGTCCCGCCCTCGCTACACGCAAGGCCCTCTCGTCCAGGATCCCCTGGGTCAGGGGGCCTTCTCTGTTGCCGGCCCCACTTCGACCGCTGGGCCCACCCGCCGCGCGTTCAGTCCGCCGCCTGCACATCGGCCGCGACGTTCTCCTGCGCGGCGAACTGGGTGCGGTGCAGCTCCTCGTACCGGCCACCCGCGGCCAGCAGCTCGTCGTGAGTGCCCCGCTCCACGATCGAGCCGTCCTCGACGACCAGGATCATGTCCGCGCTGCGGATCGTGGAGAGCCGGTGCGCGATCACCATCGCCGTCCGCCCCTCGAGCGCCTCGCCGAGCGCTGCCTGCACCGCGGCTTCGGACGTCGAGTCGAGTGCCGCCGTCGCCTCGTCGAGGATGACGACGCGCGGCTGGGCGAGCAGGAGCCGGGCGATCGTCATCCGCTGGCGCTCGCCCCCGGACAGCCGGTAGCCGCGTTCGCCCACCATCGTGTCGAGCTGGTCGGGAAGGGACCGGATGAGCGGCTCGAGCCGTGCGCGGCGGACGGCGTCCCACACCTCGTCGTCGGACGCCTCGGGCCGGGCGAAGCGCAGGTTGGCGCGGATGGTCTCGTGGAACAGGTGGCCGTCCTGCGTCACCATGCCCAGGGTGTGGCGCATCGAGGCGAAGGTGACGTCGCGAACGTCCGTCCCGGCCAGACGCACGGCACCGCTGTCGACGTCGTACAGGCGCGCGAGCAACTGCGCGACCGTCGACTTGCCGGCCCCGGACGATCCGACCAAGGCGACGGTCTGCCCCGGCTCGATCCGGAACGACAGGCCGTGCAGCACCTCCTCGCCGCCGCGGGTGTCCAGCGTGGCGACCTCCTCGAGCGAGGCGAGGGACACCTTGTCGGCCGACGGGTAGGCGAACCGGACGTCGTCGAACTCGACGGAGACGGGGCCGTCGGCGATGGTGACCGCGTCGGGCTGCTCCCGGATGAGCGGTTCGAGGTCGAGCACCTCGAAGACGCGCTCGAAGCTGACCACGGCGCTCATGATCTCCACCCGCGCGTTCGCCAGGCTCGTCAGCGGCGCGTACAGCCGGGTGAGCAGGAGCGCCAGGGTGACGACCTCGCCGGTGTCCAGCCGGCCGGCGAGCGCGAGGAAGCCGCCGAGCCCGTAGACCAGCGCGAGGGCGAGCGCGGAGACGAGCATCAGCGCGGTGAAGAAGACGAACTGCAGCATCGCGGTCCGGACACCGATGTCGCGGACCCGGGCAGCGCGGACGCGGAACTCCTCGGCTTCCTCGTCGGGCCGGCCGAACAGCTTGACGAGGGTGGCGCCGGGTGCCGAGAAGCGCTCGGTCATCTGGGTGCTCATCGCGGAGTTGTGGTCGGCGGCCTCGCGGCGCAGGGCGGCGAGGCGGCTGCCCATCCGGCGCGCGGGGACCAGGAAGACCGGGAGCATGACGACGGCGAGGACGGTCACGAGCCACGAGGTGCTGAGCATGACGATCAGGGTGAGGATCAGCGCCACGAGGTTCGTGACCACGCCGGACAGCGTGCCGCTGAAGGCCTGCTGGGCGCCGATCACGTCGTTGTTGAGGCGGCTCACGAGCGCACCGGTCCGGGTGCGGGTGAAGAACGCGATCGGCATCTTCTGCACGTGGTCGAAGACGGCGGTGCGGAGGTCCAGGATCACGCCCTCGCCGATCCGTGCCGAGTACCAGCGGGTGGTCAACGACACGGCGGCGTCGGCCACGGCCACCAGGGCGATGACCACGGCCAACCGGACGATCGTCGAGACCTCACCGCGGGCGACGATGACGTCGACGACCTGACCGGCGAGGACCGGCGTCGCGACCGCGAGGAAAGCACCGACGACGGACAGGCCGATGAACACCAGCAGCTTCGCCCGGTAGGGCACCGCGAACGTCAGGATCCGCCGGACGGACGCGCGGGAGAACCCGTGCTTGCCGCCCTGCGCGGACGAGATCTTGTACAGCGAGCTCCAGGCTGCGCTCTCCATGCTCATGGCGGTTCCTTTCCGGGCCCCGGGCCCAACCTAGATGGCTGGCCGGGTCCTCGGTGACCGCTCCCGTGATGGTGCGCCGCGCGGCCACCCGCCGGGAGGCCGTCGAACCCGTCTACTGCGTGCGGTGGGAGCCGGTGTCCGTCCGCGTCGCGAGCACCCCGGCCGCACGGAACGCGTCCTCGACCGCGGCGGTGACCTGCTGCCAGGCGGCCCGACGACGGTTCGCCCCGATGCTGCCGCCGGACACGGCCGTCCCGTGCCCGGCCCGGCGCAGGGTGATCGTGGTGGTGGCACCGTCCACGACGGTCGACAGCTCGTACCGGCGGTACTCCCGAGCCGGCTGCACGAGCGCACCGAGCAGGATCGTGAGCGTCCGGCTGCCCGCCGTCGCGGTCATCGTGCCACCCGTCGACTCGACGTGGTGGCCCGTGCGGCGCAGCGCAGCGGCCGCGACCTCCATGGCCGTGCACCGGTCTCCCGTGTGCACGGCGAACTCCGTCGTGGTGTCCATCGGCCCTCCCCGTCCCGAACGAACCCGTGCCGCACGGCACGCCCCGATTCCCCCGAATCGGTCTCAGACAGTCTAGCTGATGCGTTCTCATGGATCACAGGCCCCCGGACGGGCCTCGGTAGACTGCCGTGGTGTCAGTGAACCCCGAGCTCGTCGGCAGGACGTTCCCGCCGGCCCAGCCCTACCTGGTCGGCCGCGAGAAGGTGCGCGAGTTCTCGCGTGCGGTCTTCGCGACCAACCCCGTCCACCACGATCCGGACGCCGCACGCGCCGCCGGGTACGCCGACGTGGTCGCACCCCCGACGTTCGCCGTCGTCGTGCAGGAGGCCACGCTCGCGCAGCTCCTGAACGAGCCCGACGCCGGCATCGACTTCTCCCGCGTCGTCCACGGCGAGCAGTCCTTCACCTACGACCGGCCGATCGTCGCCGGTGACGAGCTCACCGCCACCCTGACGGTCACCAGCGTGAAGACCCTCGGCGGCAACGCGATGGTCACCGCCCAGAGCACCATGAACGACGCCGAGGGGGAGCACGTCGTCACGGCGACCTCCACCCTCGTGGTCCGAGGAGACGACGCATGACCGCCGCACCCGCCACCGCGCTCGAGGTCGGCACCGTCGTCGCCGAGCGCGACGTGCACATCACGCGCGACTCGCTCGTCCGGTACGCCGGCGCCTCGGGCGACTTCAACCCGATCCACTACCGCGACGACGTCGCCGCCTCGGTCGGCCTGCCCGGTGTCCTCGCCCACGGCATGCTCACGATGGGCATCGCCGTGCAGCCGGTCGCCGAGTGGCTCGGCGACAGCGGCTGGGTCGCGGGCTACGGCGTCCGCTTCACGCGCCCCGTCGTCGTCGACCCGGAGCAGGGTGCCACCGTCGGCATCGTCGCGAAGGTCGGCACCGTCGACGAGGACGGCCGGCCGAAGCGCATCGACCTCACCGTGACCGCCGCCGGGCAGACCGTGCTCGGCAAGGCGCAGGTCACGGTGATGTTCCGCTGACCGTGTCCGAGCCGGTGCTGGCCGACCTGACGACGCTCCGCGTCGGCGGGGCCGCCACCCGGCTGCTCACGGCCGAGACGACCGACGAGCTCGTCGCCCACGCGCTCGCCGCCTTCGACGACCACGAGTGGCTCGTCCTCGGCGGCGGCAGCAACCTGCTGGTCGCCGACCAGGGCTTCGACGGCACCGTCGTGCTGGTCCGGACGACGGGCGTCGACGCCGACCGCGACGCCGACGGCGTCACCGTCCGCGTCGCCGCGGGGGAACCGTGGGACCCGTTCGTCGCCACGACCGTCGCGAACGGCTGGACCGGCCTGGAGGCCCTCAGCGGCATCCCGGGCACCGTCGGTGCGTCCCCGGTGCAGAACATCGGCGCCTACGGGGTCGAACTCGCCGACGTGCTCACCCGCGTCGAGTTCCTCGATGCGGCCACGGGGGAGCGCGCGTGGGTCCCGGCAGCCGAGCTGGCGCTCGGCTACCGCACGTCGACCCTCAAACTCGGTCGGCGCGGTGTCGTGCTGACGGTCGAGTTCCGACTCGGACTCGCGGGCGAGCACGGCGTGCCCGTGCGGTACGCGCAGCTCGCCGGTTCGCTCGGGGTCGAGCTCGGTGCGCTCGTGCCACCCACGACCGTCCGCGACGAGGTCCTGCGGTTGCGTGGCTCGAAGGGCATGGTGCTCGACGGGGACGACCACGACACCTGGAGCGCCGGGTCGTTCTTCACGAACCCGATCGTCTCGCCGGCGTTCGCCGAGACCCTGCCGACGGATGCGCCCCGCTGGCCCGCGGGCGACAACGTCAAGCTCAGTGCCGCGTGGCTCATCGAGCACGCCGGCGTGCACCGCGGGTACGCGGTGCCGGGCTCCCGCGCGGCGATCTCGTCCAAGCACACCCTCGCGCTCACGAACCGCGGCGGGGCCACGGCCGCGCAGGTGGCCGAGCTCGCACGGTTCGTGCAGGTGACCGTCCTGAACCGCTTCGGTGTCTCGCTCGTCCCGGAACCCGTCGTGGTGGGGGACCTGCTCGGCTGATCGTCCGCGCGACGGGACGGACGAGCACGACGCGCCACGGGCCTCCCGGCACGCAGAACGGGCCACCTCGACGAGGTGGCCCGTTCTGTACCCCCGAGGTCTACGCGAAGAACGCCGCCAGCCGGGCGACGCCCTCGGCGATGTCGTCGTCGCCCAGGGCGTACGACAGGCGCAGGTAGCCGGAGGGGCCGAAGGCCTCACCCGGCACGACCGCGACCTCGGCGTGCTCGAGGATCAGGTCTGCCAGCTCGAGCGTGGTCGTCGGGGTGGTGCCGGCCCACTCGCGACCGAGCAGTGCGGTGACGTCCGGGTAGACGTAGAAGGCGCCCTGCGGGGTCGGCGTGCGGAATCCCGGGATCGCGTTGAGGCCGTCGACGATGGCCTTCCGTCGGCGGTCGAAGGCCTCACGCATGGCGGCGACGGGCTCCTGCGGACCGGTGAGGGCGGCGATCGCGGCGCGCTGCGACACGTTCGAGACGTTCGACGACAGGTGCGACTGCAGGTTCGACGCGGCCTTGACGGCGTCGGCCGGGCCGATGAACCACCCGACGCGCCAGCCGGTCATCGCGTAGGTCTTCGCGACGCCGTTCACCAGGATCGTGGTGTCGGCGAGGGCAGGGACCTCGGCCAGGATGCCGGCGAAACGGACCCCGTCGTAGACCAGGTCCTGGTAGATCTCGTCGCTGATGACCCAGATGCCGTGCTCGAGCGCCCACTCGCCGATGGCCCGGGTCTGCTCGGCGGAGTACACGGCGCCGGTGGGGTTCGATGGCGAGCAGAACAGCAGCGCCTTGGTCGCCGGGGTTCGGGCGGCCTCGAGCTGCTCGACGGTCACCAGGTAGTCCTGGTCGCTGCCGGCGAAGACCTCGACGGGCTCGCCGCCGGCCAACCGGATGGCCTCGGGGTAGGTGGTCCAGTACGGCGCGGGCAGCAGGACCTCGTCACCGGCGTCGACGATGGTCTGGAACGCCTGGTAGACCGCCTGCTTGCCACCGTTCGTGACGATGACCTGCGACGGCTCGACGGTGACGCCGGACACCCGGGCGGTCTTGTCGGCGATGGCCTGCTTGAGTTCGGGCAGGCCGGTCGCGGGCGTGTAGCGGTGGTTCTTCGGGTCCTGCGCGGCAGCGACGGCCGCGTCGACCACGTGCTGCGGGGTCGCGAAGTCGGGCTCGCCGGCAGCGAACGAGATCACCGGACGGCCGGCGGCCTTGAGCGCCTTGGCCTTCGCGTCGACCTTGAGCGTCGCGGATTCGGCGATGGCCGCGATGCGGGACGCGATGCGCGGACGATCGGCCGGTGCGGTGGCGAGGGTGTCGACGGACACGTGGGCGGTGGACTCGGGGCCTGGGGCTGCGGTGCTCACGGGGCCCAGCCTACCGGCGCGGCACGCCGTGGAAGGGGCCAAGTGGACACCGTGTGACGGACTCCCGTAGACTCGTCCACCGGAACGCGGATCGGTGACGAACCGTGTCCGAAGGGCGGTGGCTCAATTGGTAGAGCAGCGGTCTCCAAAACCGCAGGTTGCAGGTTCGAGTCCTGTCCGCCCTGCAACTCTGGAAGGGTAGAAGTTGGCGAGCAAAGACATGGAGACGACGGCGGACGACGTCGTCGCCAAGGCGAAGCAGGACCGGGCCGAGCGCCGCGGGCCCATCGCTGCCATCGTGCTCTTCATCCGCCAGGTGATCGGCGAACTGCGCAAGGTCGTGACGCCGACCCGCAAGGAACTCTTCAGCTACACGGGCGTCGTGCTCGTGTTCGTCGTCGTCATGATGATCCTGGTGTCGATCCTCGACTTCGTGTTCGGTCTCGGCGTCGGGTACGTCTTCGGCAACGGGCCCACGGCCTGACCCCGACCTCGACTGCCGTGTGCGGTCGTTCCGAGGAGTACGGTCGCCCGAGACGGCGTCGATCGTGACGGCGTCGCTCGTGACCATGAACGAACGCCACCCCGACCCGAACCACCGAACGGAAAGAATCGACTGTGTCTGACAACTCCCGCGATGACATCGACCTCGCGACGGCTGCCGAGCAGTCCTCCGAGGTCGAGGAGAACCAGGAAGGCGACGTCGAGACCGGCGAAGGACGCTCCGTCGAGTCCGCTGAAGAGCGTGCGATCTCGATCGAGGGCGACGACGACGAGTCCCTCGGCCTCAGCTCCGAGCCCGACGACGGCACCGTCGACGCCGGCCTCGACGAAGCACTGACGGCCCTGCAGGAAGCCCGCGACCCCGAGGCTGACGCCGTCGTGGACGACGCCCTCGAGATCGACTCCACCGACGAGGCCGAGGCCGCCGTCGAGGCCGTCGAGGACGAGGAAGAAGTCGAACTCGAGTCCGAGACCGCCGCCGAGGCGAACGAGACGCTCGCCGTCGACGAGGCACTCGACGCCGAGGACGAGGACGACGAGCCCGCCGAGGTCGACCCGTACGAGGCCTTCAAGGCCGAACTGCGGATGAAGCCGGGCAAGTGGTACGTCATCCACTCCTACGCGGGCTTCGAGCGCCGCGTGAAGTCGAACATCGAGAACCGCATGGTCTCGATGTCGATGGAGGACTACATCTACCAGGTCGAGGTCCCGATGGAGGACGTCGTCGAGATCAAGAACGGGCAGCGCAAGCTGGTCACCCGCGTCCGGATCCCCTCGTACGTGCTCGTCCGCATGGACCTCAACGAGGACTCGTGGTCCGTCGTCCGGCACACCCCGGGCGTCACCGGCTTCGTCGGCAACGCGCACAACCCGACGCCGCTCCGTTTCGACGAGGCGTTCGGCATGCTCAAGTCCCTGGTCCAGGTCGCCGAGGCTGCCCCGACCAAGGGTGGCGCGAAGGGCAGCGGCCTGCAAGCACAGCCCGCAGCCGAGGTCGACTTCGAGATCGGCGAGACGATCACCATCAAGGAAGGCTCGTTCGCGGGCCTGCCGGGTTCGATCTCCGAGATCAAGCCGGAGAGCGGCAAGCTCACCGTCCTCGTCTCGCTGTTCGAGCGCGAGACCCCGGTCGAGCTCAGCTTCGACCAGGTCACCAAGCTCTAACGACCACCCAGCTGTAGCGATCACCGAGATCGACTACACTGAACGGGTTTGGGCCCGCGCGCCTCGTGCGAGCGGGCCTTCACCGCTGTCCGGAACGGCCGGACCAGCGGGAGAGTGCACGGATCCCCGTGTGTTCGATTCCAGGAGGAAGACAAGTCATGGCACCGAAGAAGAAGGTCACGGGCCTGATCAAGCTGCAGATCAACGCGGGAGCCGCCAACCCGGCCCCCCCGATCGGTCCGGCGCTCGGTCAGCACGGCGTCAACATCATGGAGTTCTGCAAGGCGTACAACGCGGCGACCGAGTCGCAGCGTGGCAACGTCGTGCCGGTCGAGATCACCGTCTACGAGGACCGTTCGTTCACGTTCGTCCTGAAGACCCCGCCGGCCGCCGAGCTCATCAAGAAGGCTGCTGGTGTGCAGAAGGGGTCCTCGACCCCGCACACGGTCAAGGTCGCGAAGATCTCGATGGACCAGGTCCGTCAGATCGCCGAGACCAAGCAGGCCGACCTGAACGCCAACGACATCGAGCAGGCCGCGAAGATCATCGCCGGCACCGCACGCTCGATGGGCATCACGGTCGAGGCCTAAGCACCGATCGGGCTCCGGCCCACCACCAGACACCTTTCCGTGGGAGAGCCTCGCCGGCTCGCCAACCACGTATCTCGCAAGGAGACCACCATGGCGAAGAAGTCCAAGGCCTACCAGGCCGCGGCCGCGAAGATCGAGGCCGACAAGTTCTACACCCCGACCGAGGCCGTCGCCCTGGCCAAGGAGACCGGTTCCTCGAAGACCGACTCCACGGTCGAGGTCGCGCTGAAGCTCGGCGTGGACCCCCGCAAGGCCGACCAGATGGTCCGCGGCACGGTCATCCTGCCGCACGGCACGGGCAAGACCGCCCGCGTCATCGTCTTCGCGACGGGTGCGGCTGCTGAGGCCGCCATCGCCGCCGGTGCCGACGAGGTCGGTGGCGACGAGCTCATCGCGAAGGTCGCCGAGGGCTACACCTCGTTCGACTCCGCCGTCTCGACCCCGGAGCTCATGGGCAAGGTCGGTCGTCTCGGTAAGGTGCTCGGCCCGCGTGGCCTCATGCCGAACCCGAAGACCGGCACCGTGACCCCGAACGTGGCGCAGGCCGTCAACGACATCAAGGGCGGCAAGATCGAGTTCCGCGTCGACAAGCACGCCAACGTGCACTTCGTCGTCGGCAAGGCCTCGTTCACGCCGGAGCAGCTCGACGAGAACATCTCGACCGCGCTCGAGGAGATCAACCGCCTCAAGCCGTCGTCCTCGAAGGGCCGTTACGTCATGAAGGGCGCCGTCTCGACGACCTTCGGCCCCGGCATCCCGCTGGACGTCAACAGCATCTGAGTCCACTGACTCGTGAAAGGACCCGCACCGGCGACGGTGCGGGTCCTTTCCGCATGTGGGGCGCGTGTCCCGATAGCGTGGAGCCGTGCGCACCCTCGTGAACTCGCTCCGACTGATCGCCGTCATCGCCATCGTCGTCGCGGTCGTGGCGCAGTGGCTCGAGAGCTCGCAGACCCCGACCTACTCGTTCTGGAACTTCTTCGGCTACTTCACCATCCAGTCGAACCTGATCATCGCCGTGGCCCTCGCGGTGACGCTCGTCGCCGCAGCCCGTCGCAAGCGGGCGGACCTCGCCGTCTCGGTGCTCCGTGGCGCCGCGACGGTGTACATCGCGACGACCGGCATCGTCTACAACACGCTGCTCACGGGCGCGAACGTATCGGCCTCGGTGCCGTGGTCGAACGACATCGTGCACAAGATCATCCCGGTGTACGCGGTGCTCGACTGGTTGCTGTTCTCGGACCGCGCACGGCTGCTGCTCCGGCACGTGTGGTGGTTCCTGCTCTACCCGGCGGTCTGGACCACCGTGGTGCTCGTCCGCGGTGCGACCGACGGGTGGGTGCCGTACCCGTTCCTCGATCCGGCGCAGGGCTACGGCGTCGTCGCGATCTACGTGGTCGGGATCGCGGTCTCGATCACCCTGCTCGGTATCCTCGTCGTGGGGATGAGCCGACTGCGGCTGGTGAAGGTCTAGCCGGTGGCGGTCCGGCAGACGCTCTAGGAGCGGAAACCGCGGAGCTTGTCGAGCACCAGGTCGGCGAGCTGCACCAGCCCGCGGATCTGGTCGTCGTCGCGGTCGACCCAGCGGCACTCGGGTTCGTCGGCGACCGGCACGAACCCGTCGTGGCGTTCCCAGACGAACAGGGTGCGGTCGGCACCGAGCACGTACTGCTGCCACCAGATCTGCCGCAGGTAGTGCCGAGGGATGCTCCGCCACGCCTTGCCGGTGGTCTTGATCTCGGCGAGCACCACGCGGGACGACTCGTCGACCCCGACACCGTCCGGGGTGGCGAGGTGGGCGCGGTTCGCAGCGGCGTGGAACAGGTGCGCCGAGGGCTGGATGCCGTGGGTGGCGGCCACCCAGGCGGCGATGACCGGTTCGCGGTCCTTGCCGTGCTCGGTGAACGCGTTGCCGGAGAACCGGGAGCCGTAGCGCTTCTCGGTGACGACGGCCTCGACGGCGTGCAGTGAGGCGAGCCGGGCGACGTCGGTGGCGGTGATGCCCATGGCGCGGGCGCGGAGCCAGGCGACGCGGTCCGAGGAGTGCGCGACGATGCGCTCGGTGTGGCCACGCAGGGCGGTGAACGCATCACGCGCAGCCGGGACCGGCGTACCGGGGGCGGGATGCGCCTCCAGACCGGGGTCCAGGTCGCCCCACAGGGTGGGCTGCACGATCGTCACCCGACGATTGTCCCCCCGACCACCGGCAAGACCGAAACCGACGCGCTCACGCGACCGCGGGTGTGCGTCAGGAGACCAGTTCGCGCCCTTCGGCGAAGGCGACCAGCTCGTCGACCCCGGCGGGGGAGAGGGCGTAGCCGATGGCGAGGGCCGCAGCCCCCTGCAGCGCGGCGAGGGACCCGGCGCGGGATTGCACGATGACGAGGTGCTCACTGGCCAGGGGCATCGAGCGGGAGTAGACGACCTCGCGGACGCCGGCGAGCAGGTGCTCACCGGCCTGCGTGATCGATCCGCCGAGTGCGATGACGGACGGGTTGATGAGCGAGATGCAGGTCGCCAGGACCTCGCCGATGTCCCGACCGGCCTGTCGCACGGCGTAGATCGCGTCGAGGTCGGACCGGTTCACCAGGTCGATCACGTCCGCACCCGTGTGCGCGTCGTGCCCCTTCGCGCGGAGGGCGCGGGCGATGGCTGGACCGGAGGCCACGGCCTCCAGGCAGCCGGTGTTGCCGCAGTGGCAGGGGACGTCGCCGGCGCGGGAGACCCGCACGTGGCCGATGTCACCCGCGGTGCCCTGGGCGCCGCGCTGCAGCCGGCCCTCGGAGACGATGCCGGACCCGATGCCGGTGGCGACCTTCACGAACAGCAGGTGGTCGACGTCCGGCCAGCCGTGCTCCCGCTCGCCGAGGGCCGCGATGTTGACGTCGTTGTCGAGCAGGACGTGGGCGGCGATGTGCTGGCGGAGCCACGAGGGCACGTCGAAGCCGTCCCAACCGGGCATGATCGGCGGGTTGGCCGGGCGGCCCGTGGAGAACTCGACCGGTCCGGGGACGCCGATCCCGATCGCGATGACGTCCTGCCTGCTGCGCCCGACCTCGGCGAGCAGGTCGTCGATCGTCTCGACGAGCCAGGACAGCGTCGGTACCGGACCGGCGGCGATGTCGATCCGGGCCTCGCGGGTGGCGAGCGGTGCCGCGACCAGGTCGGTGACGGCGACGCGACCGTGCGAGGCGCCGAGGTCGGCGGCGATCACGAGGCGGGCGCGGGGCTTCAGCGCCACCTGGGCGGGCGGACGGCCGCCGGTGGAGACGGCGGTGTCCACGGCGCCGACCAGTCCGATGTCGATCAGGGAGTCGAGGCGCACGCCGATGGTGGAGCGTGCGAGTCCTGTCAGTGCGGCGAGCTCGGCCCTGGTGCGCGGCACGCCGTCGCGGAGGATCTGGAAGAGCTCGCTCGTCCCGACCGGAGGCGACGCTGCCGTCCGGTTCAAGTCGACCATGTGGGGAGTGAAGCACACATCGTTCGCGCCACGCAATGAAGTCCGTCGACATTCCTCGGACTTCTGCTTGACCGCCGACAAAAGTGCTCGTAGTGTGACGATCGGTCAGTGACGACCGCACCATCTCGACGAGGAGAACCCCTGGTGACCCAACCGCTCTCGGTCCAGCTCTACACGGTCCGCGATGCCCTCAGTGCCGATCTGCCCGGCACCCTGCAGCGCATCGCAGACATCGGCTACACGAACGTCGAGGCCTTCGGCTTCGTCGACAACGCCGACGAACTCGCCGCCGCCCTCCGCGACGCCGGCCTCGCCGCCCCGAGCGGCCACGCCCGTCTGCTGGACGCCGGCGAGCAGGACCTCGAGCGCATCTTCCACGCCTCCACCACCCTCGGCTTCGGGACCCTCATCGACCCGCACATCGACGAGTCCCGCTGGACCACCCGCGAGGACGTCGAGGCGATCGCCCGCGAACTCAGCGCCCTCGCCCCGCGTGCCGCCGACCACGGCCTGGTGCTCGGCTACCACAACCACGCGTTCGAGTTCTCGAACCGCATCGACGGCGTCAGCGCCTACGAGGTCTTCGCCGACGCCCTGTCCGACGACGTCGTGCTCGAGCTCGACACCTACTGGGTGCAGGTCGGCGGGGACGACCCGGTCGCGGTCATCGGCAAGTACGGCGACAAGGTCCAGTTCCTGCACGTCAAGGACGGCGACGGCTCGCACGACGACAAGCAGCAGGTCGCCGTCGGCAACGGCATCATGCCGATCCGCGACATCATCGCCGCCGCGCCCGACGCACTGCACGTCGTCGAGCTCGACGACCACGAGGGTGACGTCTTCCAGGCCGTCGCCGACTCCTACACGTTCCTCGAGGGGGCCCGCGCATGACCGACACAACCACCGCCGCTGCGACGGCGACCGACAGCACCACCCGCACCGGCCCGGTCGGCGTCGGCGTCATCGGCGCCGGGGTCATCTCGGACCAGTACCTGTCGAACCTCACCGTCTTCCCCGACGTGACGGTCCGCTTCATCGCCGACATCGACCTGCCGCGCGCCGCCGCCCAGGCCGAGAAGTGGGGCGTCCCCGGATCGGGCACCGTCGAGGAGCTCCTGGCCGACGACGACATCGAGATCGTCGTGAACCTGACGATCCCGGCCGCCCACGTCGAGGTCGCGCTGCAGGCCCTGGCCGCCGGCAAGCACGTCTGGGGCGAGAAGCCCTACGCCCTCGACCGTGCCAGCGCCGCGGAGCTCCGCGACGCCGCGGCCGCCGCGGGCAAGACCGTCAGCGTCGCCCCGGACACGTTCCTCGGCGCCGGCCTGCAGACCGCGCTCCGCACCATCCGCGACGGCCGCATCGGCACGCCCCTGAACGGCCTGACGCTCTTCCAGAGCCCCGGGCCCGAGTCGTGGCACCCGAGCCCCGAGTTCCTCTTCGCGTACGGTGCCGGTCCGCTGTTCGACATCGGCCCGTACTACATCACCACCCTCGTCCAGACGTTCGGACCGGTGAAGAAGGTCACGGCCACCGCGTCGAAGTCCCGCGCCACCCGCACCATCGGCTCCGGGCCGAAGGCCGGCTCCGAGTTCCCGGTGGACGTCCCGACGAACCACTCCGCGCTGATCGAGTTCGAGAACGGCGGGAGCGCGCAGAGCGTCTTCTCGTTCGAGTCCGACCGCGGCCGCACGGGCTTCGTGGAGATCGCGGGGGAGACCGGCACCGTCGTGTTCCCCGACCCGAACAACTTCGACGGCGACACCGAGCTGTACGCCCTCGGTTCCGAGGAGCCCGAGACGATCCCCGCGGTCGGCTCCACCTACTCGCGCGGCACCGGCGTGGTCGACCTGGCCCGCTCGCTGCGGGCCGGCGACGAGAACCGCGTCCCCGGTGCGCTCGCCTTCCACGTCCTCGACGTGATGGTCTCCATCGCCGAGGCGGCAGAACGTGGCGAGGCGGTGCTCGTCGAGAGCACCGTGTCGCCCTCCCCGACCCTCCCCGAGGGCTGGGACCCCGCGGAACGCACCCTGGCCTGACCGCCAGGGCGCTGCCCGCAACCCACAGCAGCACCCGACCAGCACCATCCGCAGCACCAGCTCCACCTCTGCACCATCCCCTGCACCATCTCAACGACGAGAAAGTAGAGAGTCATGCGCACTGCCATCCGCGCACTGGCCATCACCGCGGCCGCCGCACTCACCGTGTCCGGCCTCGCAGCCTGCTCCTCCGGATCGTCCGGCGACTCCGGCGACTCCAAGACGCTCACTTACTGGGCGTCCAACCAGGGCACGTCCCTGCAGAACGACAAGGAGGTGCTGACCCCCGTCCTCAAGAAGTTCACCAAGGAGACCGGGATCAAGGTCGACCTCCAGGTCATCGGCTGGAACGACCTGCAGAACAAGATCCAGACCGCCGTCACCTCGGGCCAGGGCCCGGACGTCGTCAACATCGGCAACACCTGGGCGACCTCGCTCCAGGCCACCGGCGCCTTCCAGGAGTTCGGCGACGCCGAGATGAAGGCGATCGGCGGTGAGGACAAGTTCGGCAAGGTCGCCCTGTCCACCGGTGGCGCGCCCGACAAGACGGTCACGAGCGTCCCGCTCTACGGCCTCGCCTACGGCCTGTACTACAACAAGAAGATGCTGTCGGACGCCGGCATCACCCCGCCCACCACGTGGGAGGAGATGGTCTCGGCCGCCGAGAAGCTGACCAAGGGTGACACCTACGGCTTCAGCCTCGCGGGCGGTTCGTACACCGAGAACTCGCACTTCGCGTTCATCAACTCGGCGCAGAACGGTGGCGAGTGGTTCGACAAGGACGGCAAGCCGACCTTCACCTCGAAGGCCAACGTCGACGGCATCAAGCGCTACCTCGACCTCATGCAGGACGCGAAGGTCGCCAACCCGTCGAACGCGCAGTACGACAACGCGACGCAGTCCACCACGGACTTCGCGAAGAAGAAGGCCGCGTTCATCCTCAACCAGAACAACGCGAACGCGACCATCGAGTCCCTCGGCATGAAGTCGTCCGAGTACGGCGTCGTGGCGCTGCCCGCCCCGAGCGGTGGCGAGCAGATCGCGTCGTTCCCGGCCGGCATCAACCTGTCGGTGTTCAAGAACACGAAGAACAAGGACGGCGCGCTCAAGTTCGTCAAGTACATGACGAGCATGGACACGCAGACGACGCTGGACAAGCCGTACTCGGCTCTGCCGGTGCTCGCCGAGGCTGCTGACTCCGTCACGGACGAGCAGACGAAGACGTTCCTCGACATCTACAACAACAAGGCGAAGCCGCTCCCGCTGGTGCCCGCCGAGGACCAGTTCGAGTCCACGGTCGGCAAGGCGATGAACGACATGTTCGCCAAGATCGCGACCGGTTCCAAGGTCTCCGAGGCCGACATCAAGTCGGCACTGCAGACCGCCCAGGACCAGGTGTCCCAGGCCGCCGGTTGATCCACGCTGGAGGCCCGGGTCGCGTCCGACGGACGCGCCCGGGCCTCCGCCCCTGACGTTCCAGGGCCGACCACCCGTCGGCCGTGAGGCACACGCCCCGGAGCCGACCACCCGTCGGCCGTGCGGCTGACGCCCCACGCACCCCGCGCCTCCCGGCCGCTGCCACGGCCGCGCGGACCGCACCTGCACGCCCCTCCTGCCGAAAGGCCCCACCAGATGTCCACGACGGTCCTGCCCGACTCGGAGCGCATCGACCTGACGCACACGAAGGCCCCGACGATGTCGGGCCGTCCGCCAGGTCGCAAGCGCAAGACCCACTGGCTGCCCTACGCGCTCGTCGCGCCGGCCATCCTGTTCGAGCTGCTCATCCACATCGTCCCGATGCTCACCGGCATCTGGATCTCGTTCATCCAGCTCACCAAGTACTTCATCGCGAACTGGGGTGCCGCGCCCTTCGCCGGGTTCCGGAACTACCAGGTCGTCGTCGACTTCGACCAGGCGATCGGCCGCGGGGTCCTCAACTCGTTCCTCATCACGTGCGCCTTCACGGTCCTCGTGGTCGGGCTCTCCTGGACCTTCGGCATGGCCGCAGCCGTCGCGCTGCAGAAGCCGTTCGCCGGACGCGGGCTCTTCCGCACCCTGTTCCTCGTGCCCTACGCGCTGCCGATGTACGCCGGCGTCATCACCTGGAAGTTCATGTTCCAGCGTGACTCGGGGGCCCTGAACCACCTGCTCGTCGACCAACTCGGGCTGTTCGGCGGCAACGCCCCGTTCTGGCTCATCGGCAACAACGCGTTCGTGGCCGTCGTCGTCGTGGCGATCTGGAAGACCTGGCCGTTCGCGTTCCTGATGCTCATGGCCGGCCTGCAGTCTGTCCCGAACGACGTGTACGAGGCCGCCTCGGTCGACGGCGCCAAGCCGTTCCGCCAGTGGCGCTCGATCACGCTGCCGATGGTCCGCCCCGTCAACGTGACGCTCGTGCTCGTGATGTTCCTGTGGACGTTCAACGACTTCAACACGCCGTTCGTGCTGTTCGGCTCGACCGCGCAGCCACCCGCCGCGGACCTGCTGAGCTTCCACATCTACAACGCGTCGTTCATCACCTGGAACTTCGGTTCCGGTGCCGCGATGAGCGTCCTGCTCCTGCTCTTCCTGCTCGTCGTCACCGGCATCTACCTCGCCGTGACCAACCGGAGGTCCGTCCGTGCGTGAGACAACTGGCGCCAAGTCCTTCAAGATCATCACCCTGGTCGTCCTGACGCTGTTCACGGTCGTGCCGCTCTACGTGATGATCACCACGGCCATCAAGCCCCTCGGCGACGTGCAGGACAACTTCACGTGGATCCCGTCGCGGATCACCTTCCAGCCGTTCATCGACATGTGGTCGACGGTGCCGCTCGGCCGGTACTTCATCAACTCGCTCGTGGTGTGCACGGTGGCGACGGTGTTCTCGCTGATCATCGCGACGTTCGCCGCCTACGGTGTCTCGCGCTGGAACTTCAAGGGCAAGAGCACCTTCACCACCGCGGTGCTCTCCACGCAGATGTTCCCCGGCGTGCTGTTCCTGCTGCCGCTGTTCCTGATCTTCACGAACCTCGGCAACACCCTGGGCATCCAGCTCGTCGGGTCGTGGCTCGGTCTGATCATCACGTACCTGACGTTCACGCTCCCGTTCTCGATCTGGATGCTGGCCGGGTACTTCGAGACCATCCCGCGCGAACTCGACGAGGCCGCGATGGTCGACGGTTCGGGCCCGATGGGCGCGCTGTTCCGGGTCATCCTGCCGTCGGCCCGTCCGGGTCTGGTGGCGGTCGGGATCTACTCGTTCATGACGGCCTGGGGTGAGGTCCTCTTCGCCTCGGTCATGACGAACGGCCTCGGCTCGACCCTGGCGGTCGGTCTGCAGCAGTACTCGACGCAGACGAACGTGTACTGGAACCAGGTCATGGCGGCGTCGCTCGTCGTGTCGATCCCGGTCGTGGCCGCGTTCCTCGTGGTCCAGCGCCAGTTCGTCGCCGGCCTGACCGCGGGTGCCGTGAAGTAGGCGGAGGCCCCCTTCCGCAAGACACCGGTGTTCGCGCTCGACGCCCCCGCATGACGCGGTGCGCAGCGTGGACACCGGTGTTTTGCCGTTCCCCACCCGACGACCCACCGACCCCGACCACCCGACGACCGACAGGATGGGACCATGAGCGACGAGACCCGCGGGCGGCAGCTGCTGCCCGGACAGACCAGCCGCGTGCACGTGTACGACGTCGAGTCCCGGACCTCGCGGCTCGTGTTCGAGTCGGCGACGGTGCTCGTCGAGGCGCCGAACGTCCTGGACGCCGAGACCCTGGTGCTCAACGGCGACGGCGACCTGTGGCTGCTGCGACTGCCGTCGGCCGACAGCGGCACCGTGCTCGACGAGACGGCGCTCATGCCGGTGCCGATGGACGGCGTCGACGAGATCAACAACGACCACGTGCTCGACCCGTCCGGCAGCTCCGTCGTGGTGAGTGCCCGCGACGGCGAGCTGTACCGCGTCCCGCTGCCCGAGGGTGGTCCCGCTACCCGGATCACCGACGTCGCCGCCGCTCTGCCCACCAAGCGGAAGTTCTACCTGCACGGCATCGCCCCCGACGGCAGCGCCCTCGCCGCGATCGTGGGGGAGCTGTCCGAGGACGGCGTCTGGACGACTGACGTCGCGATGGTCGACCCGGAGACCGGCGAGCCGACGTTCGTCACGCGGGACGAGCACCCCGACGACGGCTGCACCATCAGTCCGGCCGGCGGGATCCTGCTCTGGAACACGGAGCGGTTCACCCCCGGCACCGCGCAGCTGGCCGTGCGCTGGCCCGGGCACGACAGCCCCGTCCGCCTGACGAACGACGATCGGGTGAACTGGTTCCCGCACCTGTCGCCGGACGCCGCACACCTGCTCTACCTGTCGTACGAGCCCGGCGTGCAGGGCCACCCGGCCGACCACCGCGTCGAGCTCCGACTGCTGCCGGGGTCGCTCGTCCGGGGTGCCCGGATCGCGGTCCAGCCGGAGACCCTGGTGGCCCTCGACGGTGGGCAGGGGACGGTCAACGTGCCGCCGTGGGCCCCGGACTCGACGTGGTTCGCGTACTGCGACTACCCGGTGGCGGGGTAGCGGGAGCGGCACCGGTGGCGGGGCCCGGCGGCGTCCTCACGCGCTGAGCGACAGTCCACGCGCTCCTGGAGGCGTGGACTGTCGCTCAGCGCGAAACGTGAGCGGAGGCCCCGCCCGCGCCCGCCCCGCCGCCCCGCTAGACCTCGCGGACCTGCCCCTGCTTGATGTGCAGGCGCCGCTCGGCACGCTTCGCGACCCACGAGTCGTGCGTGACGATGACGACGGTCAGCCCGCGCTCCCGCCACTGCTTCTCGATGAGCGCCATGATCTCGTCGCGGGTCGACTCGTCGAGCGCACCCGTCGGCTCGTCGGCGAGCAGCACGCTCGGGTTCTTCACCAGCGCCCGGGCGATCGCCACGCGCTGCTGCTGACCGCCGGACAGCTCGGCCGGCAGGTGCTCCATCCGCTCACCCAGACCGACCTCGCGGAGGGCAGCGACCGCACGCTCGCGGACCTCGCTCCGCGACCGGTTCGCGAGCGACCCCGCGAACGCCGTCTCGACGTTCTCGAGCGCCGTCAGCGTCGGGATCAGGTTGAAGCTCTGGAACACGAAGCCGATCTCGGTCGCCCGCAGGTCGGTCAGCGCGCCGTCGCCGAGCTTCGCCACGTCGCGGTCGCCACCGAGGTGGATCGACCCGGCACTCGGCCGGTCGAGCGCTCCGAGCATCTGCAGCAGGGTCGACTTCCCGCCGCCGGTCGGCCCCTGGACGGCCACGAGTTGCCCCTGCGGGATCGTCAGGTGGACGTTCGTCAGGGCGGTGACGGTCCGGTTCTTCTGCTGGTAGGTCTTGCTGACGTTCGTCAGCCGGTACATCGGACTGGAGGCACGGCTCGCCTCCGCCTCGCCGGTCGCGGTGTCGGTGCTGGTCACGGTTGCTCCTGTCGTCGGTTCGGTCGTGTCGGTGCGGCCGGGCATCAGGCCACGCTCCGGAGCGCCTCGGCGGGACGGAGCCGGCTCGCACGCCAGCCGCCGAGCGCGCCGGCGATGAGGCCGCCGAGGATCGCGAGGCCGATCGCCAGCAGGATGATCTCGACGGTCACCGGGGCGTGCAGGACCACGTCGGTCGTCGACGCGGTGCTCGCGCCGCCGCCGAAGCCCCCGGCCGGTGCACCGCCCGTCGTGCCGCTGCCCGCGGCCGCGGTCGCCGCGCCGCCGGGCATGCCACCACCGCCACCGGCGCCGGCGCCGCCCCCGGTCGTGCTCGAGGCGCTCGCCGAGATCGTCGGACTGATGACGTTCACGACGAGGATGCCGATCAGGCCGGCCGCGGCGCCGAGCACGCCGCCGATCAGGCCCTGCACCAGGGACTCGCCGGCCACCTGTCGGGTGATGCGGCCGTTCGACCAGCCGATCGCCTTGAGGGTCCCGAACTCGCGGGTGCGGCGGGTCACGCCGGAGATCGTGAAGAGGATCGCGATGAGGAACGCCGCGGCGAGCACCACGATCGACAGCCACTTGCCGAGGTTCGAGACCAGGCTCGACGCGGTGCTGAGCGACCCGGACACGCTCGAGGCCAGGTCGGCCTCGGTGGAGACGGTGGCGCTCGTCAGCTTCGCCTGCAGTGCGGACTTGATCGTGCTGACGTCGGACGAGGACTCGGCGGAGACGTAGATCGAGGTGACCTTGCCGTCGAGGTCGGCCAGCGCCTGCGCGGTGTCGAGCGGGATGTAGGTGTTCGAGCCCGTGGTCGAGGCCGAGCCGGTGGAGCTGACGATGCCGATGACGGTGAAGTCGGTGCCGCCGATGTCGACGGTGTCGCCGACCGCCTTCGACTCGCTCTTCGCGTACGACGCATCGAGCACGGCGACGTCCTTGCCCGCGTCCTTCGCGGCGAAGGTGCGCCCCTTCGTGAGCTCGGTGCTCGTGAGCGGACCGACCGTCGCGCCGGACACCGGGATGCCGGTCACCGTGAACGAGTCGACGCTGAACGACCCACCGCCGAACCCGCCGCCACCGCCGGTGTCCCCGCTCGGCGGCCCCTGCTGGGTGGCGCTGTCGCTGCTGGAGTCGCTGCTGCTGTCCGTGCTGCTGTCGTCGGTCGACTGCTGCTGGACCTGGCCGGAGAACGTGCTGTTCTCGAGGGTCAGGACACCCGTCGCGGCCTTGACACCGTCGGTGCTCGTGATCGTGGACAGGTTCGCGGCGTTCAGGGTGCTCGTGCCGCGGGCGACCGCCAGTCGCGACTGCGACAGGTCGGTCGAGCCGCTATCGTCGTCGCTGTCGCCCTGGCTGCCGAAGTCGAAGCTCGGACGCCCGCCGTTCGTCGACGTCGTCGCGGTCTTGGTGACGGTGATGTCGGTGCCGACGCCGTAGACGGACTGCAGGACGCTCGACTGCGCTGCCTGCACGCCACCCGAGATCGACGACACGATCACCACGAGGGCGATGGCCAGGGCCATCCCGATCGCGATGATGACCGTCTGCTTCTTGCGGTTCGTGAGCTCGCGCCTGAGGTAGGTCAGGAACATGGTTCTCCTCGGTGGTGGCCGGCTGGGGTCACCGGCCGCGCAGAGCACGCGGCGGGGCCGACGGAGGAGAAGCTAGGCACGCTGTCGATGACCGACCCATCGCCCACCTATGAGACGACTAAGGCCGGGTCAGCCGACGTCGCCGTACCGCTGGCGCAGGTGCTCCGCGTAGCCGCCGGGGGTCCGGCCGGCGAAACGCCCGCTCGTCACCACCGGCAGGTCGACGGTGACGTCCACCCGGTAACCGAGCGCCCGCGCCCGGGCCACCAGCCGCGCGTCCTCGTGCTCGGGCACGGGGTCGAACCCGCCGAGGCTGACGTACGCCGCGGCGAGCACGCCGAGGTTCGCGCCGTGCACGTGGCCGAGGGCAGCACCGGGCGGGTGCGCCCGCGTCCAGCGGTCGAGCACCGCGGGCGCCAGGTCGTCCGGGTCGGGGACGACGGCACCGACGAGCACCTGCGCACCAGCGGCGAGGGCGTCGGACTGCTGGACGAGCCACCGTTCGTGCACGCGCGAATCGGCGTCGGTGTGGGCGAGCCACCGGGCAGCCGGGTCGCCGTCGTGCGCACGGAGTGCGTGCGTCGCCCCGATGGTCCGTGCCCGACCGACCCCGACGCGGTCCGTGGTCAGGACGTCGACCGCGTACCGATCGACCACCGAAGCGGTGCCGTCCGTGCAGCCGTCGAGCACCACCGTGACGGCCGCGTCGACCCCGGGTCGCTCCGTGCCGAGCCGGTCGACGGCCACCAGGAGCGCGTCGAGGCACGCGGCGATCCGGTCCGCCTCGTCGTGCGCGGGGACGACGACGTCGATGCGTGCACGCGGTTCCGGTCGGGTCACCGGATGATCCCCTCGGCCCGGGCCACCGAGGTGACCGCCGGGCCGGGCAGGACGCTCAGGACGAAGTCCTCCTCCACGTGCCGGAGCAGAGCGGGACGCGGCCACCGTTCGGTCAGCCGCGCGTCCACCGCGTCACCGCTCGACACGGCCTCGTCGTCGGGGTGCCGCCAGTGACAGGCAACGAGCACGCCGTCGTCGTCGAGTGACCCGAGCACCCGGTCGATCGTCGCGTCGAGGTCGGCTGGTGACAGGTAGTACCCGACCTCGGACATCACCACCAGGTCCCAGCGCCCGTCCGGCCACTCCGCCGGAAGGGCGGCCTGCACGAACCGCGCGGTCGGGGCGCGCCGGGCAGCGCGCTCCAGCGGCGCCGCCGAGATGTCGGTGCCGAGGACGTCGTCCGCGCGGTCGGCGAGGGCAGCGGTCAGGACTCCGGTCGCACAGCCGAGCTCGAGCGCCGACCGGAAGCGCGGGCGGGGGAGCGCCGCCAGCGTCACGGCCCGCTTGCGCTGCTCGTACCAGGACCCGTCGAAGTCCCACCCCTCGGGCTTCCGGTCGTAGTGGGCGTCGAACGACTCGCGCGACCGCGACGCGGCGGACCCCGGCGCGAAGAACCACTCCGTCGTCCGCAGGTGGTGGGCGGCGTGCCGGTCGTCGACGATCGCCTCGTCTCCCGGCGCGTCCGACAGGGGCCGGGTCTGCGACGGGTAGGCATCGAGGGCGGCACGCTTCCGGGCGACGAGGTCGTCGGGCAGCGACAGGGCCCGGACGTCGTCCCACGGGGCGAGGGAGTGGTCCGGGTCGTCCCAGTGCCAGGCCCAGATCGGGTACGCGAGCAGGTCGACGTCGGGGGCGCTCGCCGCAGTGGCCTGGGCGACCTCGCCCGCGATGCGGTGGTCGCGGTGCCCGTCCCCTCGCCACGGCGCGACGAGCAGCACGGGGCGGGCGGCGCCGGCGAGCACGGTGTCCAGGCTCTCGACGACACGGTCTCGGTGTTCGCGGGTCGCGCCGTCCGGGATCCCCACCGAGGTCGACGTCACGTCGGGGTGCAGGGTGCGCAGGGCCGCCACGAACTCCGCGTCACGGGCGGTGGCGAGTGCCTCCGGGGTCGTCGTGGGGGAGTCCGGGTGGGAGCGCTCGCCGCGGGTGAGGAGCAGCACGTGCACGGGGATGCCGACCGCTGCAGCGGCCGCGATCAGCCCACCGGCGCCGAGGGTCTCGTCGTCGGGGTGGGGCGCGACGACCACCACCGACCCGGTGCCGGACAGTTCGATCGCCGGTGTGTCCAGGCCGTCGAGGAACCCCGTCCACGCCGACGGGTCGGTGCCCGGCTCGCGGTGGTCGAAGCTCACCACGCGACGCCGCCCCGCTCGAGCACCATCCGGCCGATGCGGGCGAGGTCCCGCGCGCCGTGGTCCTGCAGGACGTAGAGCTCGAGGTCGGCGACCCGCGCGGCGACTGCGGGGTCGGCGGTCAGCGGTGCCGGGCCGATCGTCGAGACCACCCGCTCGCGCACGGCGTCGACCGAACGGCGCACCCGCGACCGGACGGTCTGGGCGAGCAGCCGCCAGTCGGTGTCGTCGGAGGCCGGGTCGGAGTCGTCGATCCGGGCGGCGGCGTCGGCGAGGGCGTCCTCGGCGTCGGCGAGGTCGGCCACGGTGGCGCCGAGTGCCGCCTGCAGCAGCTCGGACTCCGGGTGCGCCGCCGCGGTGTCACGCAGCACCCGGGCGAGCCCGACGGCACCGCCCCACCAGCAGGCAGCGACGCCGATGCCACCCCAGGCGAAGCCCGGACGCCGGAGGTACCAACCGGGTGCGCCGACGGACCAAGCGCGCACCCCCGCGAAGTCGACCGGACCGCTCGGCACGTCGGGCATGCCGCGTGCGATCCAGGCGTCGTCGTGCACGGTGACGCCGGGCTGTCGCAGGTCCACGGCGACGAGGACCCGCTCGTCGCCCAGGTGCGCGGTGACCAGGGCGTGCGAGAGCGTCGAGGCGAGCGAGCACCACGGCTTCGTACCGTGCAGCAGGACCGCGCCGTCGTCCTGCGGCGCGGCGTCGAGCCGGAGGCCCGGCCCCTCGGCGGCGAAGACGCCCCAGGTCGAGTCCACGGGGACCTCCGCTCCGGCCAGTGCGAGGATCCCGAGCGCGTCCAGGTGCGGTTCGACTGTGCGCGCGGTGGCGACGTCCGCGGCCGCGATCGCGGCGAGGGTCCCGAAGAACCCGCCGGCCGTCCCGGCGGACAGGGGTGGGGTGGTGGCGGCGACCGCCCGCGCGACCGTCAGGCGGTCCGTCGGTGGCGAGCCGGGCCTCCCGGTCGTCCGTTCGATCCGCGCGGTGTCCAGGTGCCGGGCCGACGGGGGCCAGGCTGCAGATCGCAACATGCTCCCAACGTACGGAGCGGCAGACGTGGACGTGTCCTCGATCCACAGAACGCACTGGGCCGCGCCACAGACGACTCATAGGAACTTCTCGATACTCGAAGACGTGACCATCTCCCAGCCCGCAGCAGCCCCGCGCCTCACGCGTGCCGACGGAACCCCGTTGCGCATCCTGGTCGTCGACGACGAAGCCAGCCTCACCGACCTGTTGTCCATGGCGCTCCGCTACGAGGGCTGGGACGTCAAGAGCGCGAACGGCGGGCAGGACGCCCTGACGACCGCGCGGGAGTTCAAGCCCGACGCGATGGTGCTCGACGTGATGATGCCGGACCTCGACGGGCTGCAGGTGCTGAGCCGGCTGCGGCAGAACAACGACGACACCCCGGTGCTGTTCCTCACCGCGAAGGACTCCGTCGAGGACCGCGTGACCGGGCTCACCGCGGGCGGCGACGACTACGTCACCAAGCCGTTCTCCCTCGAGGAGGTCGTGGCGCGGCTGCGTGGGCTCATCCGCCGCTCGCAGATCTCGATCTCCGAGGCCGGGGACTCCCGCATCGTGGTCGGCGACCTGGTGCTCGACGAGGAGTCGTACGAGGTGCACCGCGCCGGCCGCCCGGTCGAACTGACCGCCACCGAGTTCGAGCTGCTCCGCTTCCTGATGCGGAACCCCCGTCGCGTGCTCTCGAAGGCGCAGATCCTGGACCGGGTGTGGTCGTACGACTTCGGCGGCAAGTCGTCGGTCGTCGAGATCTACATCTCCTACCTGCGCAAGAAGATCGACGCCGGTGAGACCCCGATGATCCACACGGTGCGCGGCGTCGGGTACGTCATCAAGCCGACCTCGTGACCCTGCGGCGCCGGCTCGTCCTGAGCATCGTCGCCCTCGTCGTCGCCGTCAGCGCGGTGATCGGCGGGGCGAGCCTCATCGCGCTCTTCTCGATCCAGACCAGCGCGATCGACAAGCAGATCACGAGCGCCACCCACCGGGCGCAGCGGTACCTGCAGCAGAACCAGTCGGGGCAGCCGAGCATCGACCTGTCCCGGCCGTCCGGGCAAGCTGCCGGCACCCTGACGGCGTACTTCGTCGACGGGCAGGTCGTCATCGCGAACGTGCTCGACGACTACGGCCGCCCGAGCGGGATCCCGCAGGCCAGCGCCGAGGCACTGGGGTCCGTCCGTGTGGACGCCGACCCGGAGACGATCGACCTCGGCTCGGACGTCGGGCGGTACCGCCTCGCCGCCGTCAACGTCGGCCCGGCCGTCCTGGTCGTCGGGCTCCCGATGGCCCCCGTCTACGACAGCGTCTGGAAGCTCTTCGCCGGGGTCCTCTCGGTCCTGGCAGCCGCACTGGTCGCCGGTTCGGTCGTCGCCGCGTTCGTGGTCCGGCAGTCGCTCCGGCCGCTCGAGCGCGTCGCCGAGACCGCGTCCACCGTCGCGCGCATGCCGCTCGACCGCAGCGACGCCCTCGACGGTGTCCGCGTGCCCGACACCGACCCCCGCACCGAGGTCGGCCGGGTCGGCAGCGCGTTCAACCGCATGCTCGGGCACATCGGCAGTGCGATGCAGGCGCGGGAACGCTCGGAGCAGAAGGTGCGGCAATTCGTCGCCGACGCCTCGCACGAGCTCCGGACCCCGCTCGCCTCGGTGCGCGGGTACGCCGAACTCACCCGGCGCATGGGCGGCGACCTGCCGAAGGACGTCGTCTACGCCATGAGCCGCATCGAGTCCGAATCCATCCGGATGACCTCGATGGTGGAGGACCTGCTGCTCCTCGCCCGGCTCGACGAGGGCCGCGAGATCCAGTTCGCCGAGGTCGACCTGACCGGCCTGGTGCTCGACGCCGTGAACGACGCCCACGCCGCCTCGCCCGAACACCCCATCGAGGTCGACGTCCCGCCGGAGCCGGTCACCATCACGGGGGACGCCGCACGCCTGCACCAGGTCATCGTCAACCTCGTCACGAACGCCCGGACCCACACACCCGAGGGGACCCGCATCACGGTCGGCCTCGCCCCGGTCGACGGTGGCGTGGACCTGACCGTGCGCGACACCGGTCAGGGGATCGACCCGGAGTTCCTCCCGAAGCTGTTCGAGCGCTTCGCCCGGGCGGACAGTTCGCGGTCCCGCACGGTCGGGTCGACCGGCCTGGGGCTCGCCATCGTGGACGCGGTCGTGCAGGCGCACGGCGGCCGGGTCGAGGTCACGAGCGAGCCGGGGGACACCGTGTTCACGGTGCACCTGCCCCGCGACCCGGCTGCGGTTGCCGCCGCGGCCGGGGCCGGGGCCGTGGCTGTCGCGTCGTCGTCGGCTGACCCTGCCGGGTCCGCGGACTGGTCGGCGACACCCGCTGCGGTGGACCGCACCCACTGACGGTCGGGAGGCGCGGTGCGGGCCCGCACCGCGCCTCCCGACCGCTGTTTGGTGACGCCCACGGCGTCTGGTACAGTTCTCGAAGCCAAAGACCGCCGGATGTCGTGCTGCTCGCAACGTGTTTGTGAACATCGTGACCGAAGGTCCTCACTCGTGAGGCATCCCGCGCAGGTGTTCCGAACCACTCCCACCATCTGGTGAGAGCAGCTCCGAGCCTCTGCGCCGGAGCTTTTTTCGTTCGTGGACCTGGGGCTGCCGGCAAGACCCCCAAGGAGAACCATGGCGAACAAGGAAGCTGCGGTCGCCGAGCTCACGGAGTCCTTCCGTAGCTCGAACGCCGTTCTGCTCACCGAGTACCGCGGTCTCACGGTCGCGCAGCTCAAGGAGCTCCGCAACTCGATCCGTGAGCACGCCACGTACGCCGTGGTGAAGAACACGCTGACCAAGATCGCGGCGAACAACGCCGGCATCTCGTCGTTCGACGACGAGCTCGCCGGTCCGTCCGCTCTCGCCTTCGTCCACGGTGACACCGTCGCCGTCGCGAAGTCGCTGCGTGCATTCGCCAAGGCGAACCCCGAGCTCGTGGTGAAGGGCGGTTACTTCGACGGTAACCCGCTCACCGCGACCGAGGTGGACAAGCTCGCCGACCTCGAGTCCCGTGAAGTGCTGCTCGGCAAGCTCGCCGGCGCACTCAAGGCCTCGCTGTTCGGTGCTGCGTACCTGTTCCAGGCACCCCTCTCGCAGGCCGTCCGCACCGTGGACGCCCTTCGCGAGAAGCAGGAGTCCGCGGCCTGATCAGGCTCGCGTTCATCAACCACACGTACTAGCTAGTAGTAGGAGAAAATCATGGCGAAGCTTTCGCAGGACGAGCTCATCGAGGCCTTCAAGGAGCTCACGCTCATCGAGCTCTCGGACTTCGTGAAGAAGTTCGAAGAGGTCTTCGAGGTCACCGCGGCCGCCCCGGTCGCCGCTGCCGCCCCCGCCGGCGCAGCTGCTCCGGCCGAGGCCGCTGAGGAGAAGACCGAGTTCGACGTCATCCTCAAGTCCGCTGGTGACAAGAAGATCCAGGTCATCAAGGAGGTCCGTGGCCTGACGTCGCTCGGCCTCGGTGAGGCCAAGGCGCTCGTCGAGACCGCCGACGCCAAGATCCTCGAGGGTGCGAACAAGGAGACCGCCGACAAGGCGAAGGCGACCCTCGAGGCCGCTGGCGCCACGATCGAGCTCGCGTAGTCTCGACCGTTCGGTCACGAAGGCCGCTGCCCCTCGGGGCGGCGGCCTTCGTCGTGTGCGGGGGGTGTGCGGCGGCGCTGGCGGCGGCGCGCGGCGACGTTTCGCGCTGACCGACACTTCACGCGCGCACCAGTCCGTGAAGTGTCTGCCAGCGCGTGAGCTCGTACAGCTCAGATGAGGACGCCATGCGAGCGGAAGAGCGCAACGAGGCGGTCGGGCTCGATGAGGTGCCACCACGTCACACGGATGACGGCCCGCACTGCCGGGAGCGCGCGGAGCCGATCCTCACGACGTTTCTCCGCCCAGAGGACGTCCGCGGGATCGCGCCCCTGCAGCATCGACGGGTCGACGTACTTCTGCCGGCCGTCGAACTCGACGACGACGCCGAGCGACGGAAACCAGAAGTCGACGCGGTCGACCGTGCCGTCGGGGTGCCGGAACTCGACCTGCGGCTCACACGAAGGGAGCCCGACCTGCACGAACCGGATCGCCGCGAACGATTCGCCGACGGACTCGTGCCGTGCATCGAGCGCCGAGAGGACCATCTCGGCGTGCACTGAGCCGCGTGCAGGACGGACGGGGACCACGCCGCGGAGGTCGTCCAGCGCCAGCACCCCCTGACGGATGCCAGCATCGACGGCCACGGCGGCGACGTGGGGCGACCCTGTCGTGATGAGCGCCGTCGCGGTGTCCAGGGGAGCCGTGACCGGTACGCCGTCGAAGGCCGTGGTAGCGGTCCGCGGCGTCGGACCGCTCGGATGTCGGACGAGACCGGCTCGGTGCTGGATGACCGGGACAGCCGGGTCGATCACGTGGACTCGATCGGGTGCGTCCCCGACCAGTGGCCAGCCGTGGATCAGCGCAGCGGTGACGTGGGAGAACACCGAGCCACGACGCAGCCGTGGCGCGATCGCCCGTGCACGGGCGAGGTGCTGGCCGACGGAGCTCAGCGCGTCCCACTCCTCGGTCCCGATGTACACGCCCGCGAGCAGGCGGACCATCGCCCCAGAGGCGTGCCGACGTTGCAGGAGTCGCGCGTTGGTCGGGTCCTGTGCCGTGGCACGGAGCAGGCGCGGACGGTGGGTGCTCTCGTTCATGCCGTGATGTTCGTCGTCGTCCGCCGCCGACGGTGTCGCGACGGGACATCTGTGGACGACGTGGTCTCGACGTGGCAGCTGTGGACGAGGAACCGCGTCGCGGGTTCACGCGCTCAGCGACTGTTCACGGGGGACGGCGCGCGTGAAGTGTCGGTGAGCGCGCGAGGGCGAGGTCGGGGCGGGGCGGGGGCGGGGCGGCGGGGGCGTCAGCGCAGGGTGCTGTGGCGGCGGCCGTAGGCCAGGTAGAGCAGGGCGCCGGCGACCATCCAGATGCCGAAGGCGATCCAGGTGGTGGCGCCGAGGAACACCGCGAGCAGCACGCAGCTCAGGGTGCCGAGGATCGGCACGACGGGGAACAGCGGCACCCGGTACGAGCGCTCCAGGTCGGGCTGCGAACGGCGGAGCACGATGACGGACACGTTCACCAGGGCGAAGGCGACGAGGGTGCCGATGCTCGTGGCGTCGGCGAGCTCCCCGAGGGGCACGAGCGCGGCGACGATCGTCACGGCGATGCCGATGATGAGCGTGTTCGCGATCGGGGTGCTGGTGCGACGGGAGACCCGGCCGAAGACCTTCGGTACCAGGCCGTCGCGGGACATCGTGAGCAGGATGCGGGTCTGGCCGTACAGGACGGTGAGCACGACGCTGGCGATGGCGACGACGGCGCCGATCGAGAACACGAGGGCGACGAGCGGCTGCCCCGTGACGTCGACGACGATGCGGACGAGCGACGCCTCGGACGACGAGAACGCGGTCCACGAGCGGGCCCCGACGGCGGCGATCGCGACGAGGATGTACAGCGCGGTGATGAGCGCGATCGAGCCGATGATCGCCCGGGGCAGGTCGCGGCGGGGGTTCTTCGCCTCTTCACCGGCGGTCGAAGCGGCGTCGAAGCCGATGTACGAGAAGAAGAGCCGTGACGCGGCGGCGGTGACCCCGGCGGCACCCATCGGGGCGAGCGGTTCGAAGTTCTGCGCCCGGAACGCCGTGAACGCCACGACGACGAAGAAGACCAGCAGAGCGATCTTCACGATCACCATGACCGTGTTCACCCAGGCGCTCTCGCGGGCACCGGGCAGCAGCACGGCGGTGGCGAGCAGGACCAGGACCGCCGCGGGCAGGTTGACCACGCCGCCGTCGACCGGGGGAGCGGAGAGTGCGGTGGGCAGGTGCAGTCCGAACACGCGCAGGGTCTCGTCGACGTACTCGCTGGCACCCACGGCGACCGCGGCCACCGAGACGGCGTACTCGAGCACGAGGCACCAGCCGCAGATCCAGGCGATGCCCTCGCCCATCGTGGCGTAGGTGTACGAGTAGCTGGACCCCGAGGTCGGGACGGCGCCCGCCATCTCGGCGTACGACAGCGCGGACAGCAGCGCGGCGATCCCCGCGACGACGAACGAGATCCAGACGGCGGGACCGGCGAGCGGGACCGCGGTGCCGAGGACCACCAGGATGCCGGTGCCGAGCGTGGCCCCGACGCTGATCATCGTCAGCTGCCAGACCCCGAGCGACCGACGGAGCGGTTCCCCGTTCACACCGCGGGAGGCTTCGGCCTGCAGCTGCTCGATCGGCTTGCGGCGGGCGAGCTGCGCCCCCAGGGACGTGGGACGTGACGGCGCGGACGACATGGGACCTCGGTGGTGCGGGGACGGGGACGGCACATGCTCGCACGCCCCCTGAACGGGGTCAAATACTGCGGGGCTGTGGACAGGGCGGTCGATGTCCGAGCGCGGGGCTACGGTGGCTCCATGAGCATGGGACACGGCGGGCGAGGCGGCGGTCCGCGCGGGGGTGGGCGCATCTCGAGCGGCGACTTCCGCGCGCAGAAGGCCGCCAACGCCGAGGCGCCGAGGATCCCGCACCTGGTCCGGCGCATCGCCGCACTGTTCGAGCCGCACCGCCGGGCGATCCTGCTCACGGTCGTCCTCGTGCTGGTCGGCGCGGCCATCTCGGTCGTGCCGCCACTGCTCACCCAGCAGGCGTTCGACCGGGGGCTGTTCCCGCCGTCGGGTCGCCCGGACGTCCCGGTGCTGGTCGAGCTCGTGTCCGCGATGGTCCTGCTCTGGATCGCGAGCGCCGGGGTCGGCGTCTGGCAGACGTACCTGACCGCGACGGTCGGCAACAAGGTCATGGGTGCGATGCGGATGCGCCTGTTCGCGCACCTGCAGCGGATGGAGCTCGCGTTCTTCACCCGCACCAAGACCGGCGTCATCCAGTCGCGCCTGCAGAACGACGTCGGCGGCGTGGCGAGCGTGCTGAACAACACGATCTCGTCGGTGCTCGGCAACACCGTGACCGTGATCGCCGCCGTGGTCGCGATGCTCCTGCTGAGCTGGCAGATGACACTGGTCGCCGTGGTCCTGCTGCCGCTCCTCGTGATCGCGCAGCGCCGCGTCGGCCAGGTCCGGGCCCGCATCGCCGCGCAGACGCAGGAGTCGCTGTCCGACATGACGGCCATCACCCAAGAGGCGCTGAGCGTCTCGGGCATCCTGCTCGCGAAGAGCTTCAACCAGCAGGCCAGCGAGACCCGCCGCTACGGGGACGAGAACCGCAACCAGATCACCCTGCAGGTCCGGCAGCAGATGTCCGGGCAGTGGTTCTTCGCGATCGTGCAGATCTTCCTGTCGATCATCCCGGCGATCATCTACGTCGTCGCCGCGTACCTGATCATCGGCGACGTCCCGATCACGGCCGGCACGATCGTCGCGTTCACGACGGTGCAGTCCCGGCTGCTGTTCCCGACGGTCGGGCTGCTGCGCGTGGTCCTCGACCTGCAGACCTCCGGTGCGCTCTTCGCCCGCATCTTCGAGTACTTCGACCTCAAGCCGGCCATCACGGACTCGCCGACCGCACGGCCCGTGGACGAGTCGAAGGTCGGCCACGTCGCCTTCGAGGACGTCGTCTTCACCTACCCCGACGGCGAAGCGGACAAGCCGACCCTGCGCGGGGTGTCGTTCGAGCTCCGCCCCGGGCAGTTCGCGGCCTTCGTCGGCCCCTCCGGCGCGGGCAAGACGACGGTGTCCTACCTGGTGCCCCGGCTGTACGAGGCGACCGAGGGATCGGTGCGGTTCGCCGGGCAGGACGTCCGCGACCTGGTGCACGAGGACCTGATGCGGCACGTCGGCATCGTCAGCCAGGAGACCTACCTGTTCCACGCCACGATCGGCGAGAACCTGCGGTACGCCAAGCCCGACGCCACCGACGACGAGCTCGAGCGTGCGGCCCGTGCGGCGAACATCCACGACACGATCGCGTCGTTCCCGGACGGCTACGACACCGTCGTGGGGGAGCGCGGCTACCGCCTGTCCGGTGGCGAGAAGCAGCGCATCGCCATCGCCCGGGTCATGCTGAAGGACCCGCCGGTGCTCGTCCTCGACGAGGCCACCAGCGCACTCGACTCCATCTCGGAACACGTCGTGCAGACGGCGCTCGACACGGCGGCGGCCGGCCGGACCACCATCTCGATCGCGCACCGGCTGTCGACGATCCGCGACGCCGACGTCATCTTCGTCCTCGACCACGGGCAGATCGTCGAGCAGGGCACGCACGACGAACTCCTCGCCCTCGACGGCACGTACGCGCAGCTGCACCGGCAGCAGAACACCTCGGCGGACGTCGTCCGCCCCTGACGGTCGTGGTCGCGACCGGGCGCCGGACTGGAGGCCCGTGGCGGCGTCCGCACGGGCCTCCCGTCCGGCGCGCAGCGCGACCAGGGCGCGCCGCCCGCCGCGGGATCCCCGTGCGTTGTCCGCGCACGACACATCCCAGCGGGACGCGGGGACCGCGTCCTAGACTCGACGCCGTGCGTTACGCGAACTCCGTCGTCGACCTCGTCGGCGACACCCCGCTCGTCAAGCTCAACCGGGTGACCGAGGGGGTGCGGGCGACCATCCTGGTGAAGGTCGAGTACCTGAACCCCGGTGGGTCGTCCAAGGACCGCATCGCCACCCGGATCATCGACGCGGCCGAGGCCTCCGGCGACCTGCGCCCCGGCGGCACCATCGTCGAACCGACCTCCGGCAACACCGGCGTCGGCCTGGCCCTGGTCGCACAGCAGCGCGGCTACCGGTGCGTCTTCGTGCTGCCCGACAAGGTCGGCGAGGACAAGCGCAACGTGCTGACGGCGTACGGCGCCGAGATCGTCGTGACCCCGACCGCGGTCGCGCCGGAGCACCCGGAGTCCTACTACTCGGTGTCGGACCGGCTCGTGCAGGAGATCCCCGGCGCCTACAAGCCGAACCAGTACGCGAACCCGAACGGTCCCCGAAGCCACTACGAGACCACCGGTCCGGAGATCTGGCGCGACACGGAGGGGCAGATCACCCACTTCGTCGCGGGCGTCGGCACCGGCGGCACGATCTCGGGCACCGGACGGTACCTGAAGGAGGCGTCCGATGGCGGCGTCCGCATCGTCGGGGCCGACCCCGAGGGCTCCGTGTACTCCGGCGGCACCGGTCGCCCGTACCTGGTCGAGGGCGTCGGCGAGGACTTCTGGCCGAGCGCGTACGATGCCGGCGTGCCGGACGAGATCATCGCGGTGTCGGACGCCGACTCCTTCGCGATGACCCGGCGCCTGGCGCGCGAAGAAGGACTGCTCGTCGGCGGTTCGAGCGGCATGGCCGTCGTCGCGGCGCTCCGCGCGGCCCGTGACCTGACCGAGGACGACGTCGTCGTCGTGCTGCTGCCGGACGGGGGCCGCGGCTACCTCGGCAAGATCTTCAACGACCGGTGGATGCGCTCCTACGGCTTCGCCGAGACCGACGACGAGCGCACCGTCGGCTCGCTCATCGCCGGCAAGGACGGCCGCCTGCCCGACCTCGTGCACGCGCACCCGGCGGACACCGTGCGCGACGTCGTCGACATCATGACCAAGTACGGCGTCTCGCAGATGCCCGTGCTCAGCGCGGAGCCGCCCGTCGTCATCGGCGAGGTCGTCGGCGCCGTCGAGGAGAAAGCACTGCTCGAGCAGGTCTTCACCGGCACCGCGAAGATGTCGGACGCGCTCACCGGCTTCGTCGGCGACCCGCTGCCGCTCATCGGCGTCGGCGAATCGGTCTCCGCGGCGCGTCGTGCGCTCGAGTCGGCCGACGCGCTCCTCGTCGTCGCGGACGGCAAGCCCGTCACCGTGCTGACCCGGCACGACCTCCTCACCTACCTCTCCGAGTAAGGAACCACCGAGCATGACCGAGTTCAGCACCCGGGCCGTCCACGCCGGCCAGGAGCCCGACGAGACCACCGGCGCCGTCATCCCGCCGATCCACCTGACGTCGACGTACGTGCAGGACGGCGTCGGCGGCATGCGCAACGGCTACGAGTACTCGCGCGCCGGCAACCCGACGCGTGACTCGCTGCAGGTGCTCCTGGCCGACCTCGACGGCGGCGTCGCGGCGTCGTCGTTCGCGTCCGGGCTCGCCGCCGAGGACGCCCTGCTCCGCGCCGCGCTGGTCCCCGGTGGCCGCGTCGTGATGGGCAACGACGTGTACGGCGGGACGCACCGCCTGGTGAGCCGGCTGCACGTGCCGTGGGGCGTCGAGCTCGTCGTCGTCGACATGAGCGACCTGGACCAGGTCCGCGCTGCCCTGCAGGGCGCGCCGGCCACCACCGTGCTGTGGGTCGAGACGCCGACGAACCCGCTCATGAAGATCGCCGACATCGCCGCGCTCGCGACCCTCGGGCACGAGTCGGGCGCACTGGTGGTCGTCGACAACACGTTCGCGTCGCCGTACCTGCAGCAGCCGCTGTCGCTCGGCGCCGACGTCGTCGTGTACTCGACCACGAAGTACCTCGGCGGACACTCCGACGTCGTCGGCGGAGCCGTCGTGCTGGCGGACGAGGAGCTCGCGGCGAAGGTGCAGTTCCTGCAGTTCGGCGCGGGTGCGATCTCGTCGCCGTTCGACGCCTACCTGACCACCCGCGGCATCAAGACGCTCGCGGTGCGCATGGAGCGGCACTCGCGGAACGCGCAGGCCGTCGCCGAGGCGCTCGTCGTCGCGCCCGGTGTCGAGCGCGTCTACTACCCGGGCCTGCCCGACCACCCGGGGCACGACGTCGCCGCACGCCAGATGCGCGGCTTCGGCGGGATGCTCTCGGTCGCGCTGTCCGGGGGCGCCGAGGCAGCGAAGCGCTTCGCGGAGTCGACGGAGCTGTTCGCCCTGGCCGAGTCGCTCGGTGGTGTGGAGTCGCTCATCGGGTACCCGAGCGAGATGACCCACGCGTCCGTGAAGGGCACCGAGCTGGCCGTGCCGGAGAACGTCGTGCGGCTGTCGGTGGGCATCGAGGACTCCGGCGACCTGGTGGCGGACCTGGAGCAGGCGCTGGCGCGCTGAAGCGGGCCCTGCTGCCCTGCTGACGCGGGCCCTGCTGACGCGGGACTCGGGACTCGGGACTCGGGACTCGGGGCGCTGGACGGGGGTCGCGGGATGCGGGACGCGGGACGCGGGACGCGCCACCGTGTCGTCGGCGCCCGCCCCTACGATGATCGGGTGAGCACAACGGCGTCGCGGACCAGCCTGCTGAGCGGGCCGTACGCCCTCGCGACGATCGGCATGGTCGCGATCGTCGGCGTCGCGGCGTTCCAGAACCTCGCGATGACGACGATCATGCCGGTGATCAGCCGCGACCTCGACGGCGAGACCCTGTACGCCCTCGCCTTCGCCGCCCCGCTCGCCGCCGGGGTGCCCGGCATGGTGCTCGCCGGCAACTGGGCCGACCGTGCGGGCGGACGGATCGTTGCCTGGGTGTCGGCGGTGTTCTTCGCCGTGGGGACCGCCGTGGTGATGCTCGCGCCGACCATGGAGGTGTTCCTGGCGGGGCGGCTCATCGAGGGGTTCGGCGCCGGGGCGATCGACGTGGTGCTGTACGTGCTGGTCGCCCGGATCTTCCCCGCCGAGCTGCACGGACCGGTGTTCGCCGGGTTCGCCGCGGCCTGGGTCGTCCCCGCGCTGATCGGTCCCGCGCTGGCCGGCATCGTCACCGACACCTGGAACTGGCACTGGGTCTTCGCCGGGGCCCTGGTGATCGCGCTGGCCGCGTTCGTCCTGCTCGTGCCGACGCTCGGCCGGTTGCACGCCCCGGCCGCGTCGCTCCGCCCGCCGTGGCAGCGGGTCCGGATCGGGTGGTCGGTGGCGGCGGCCGTGTCGATCCTGCTGCTCAACGTGGCGCCGGACCTGACCCCGTGGGGCATGGTCGCGGCCGTCGTCGTCGGGCTGGTGGGCACCTGGTTCGCCCTGCGGCCGCTGCTGCCGACCGGGACGTTCCGGGCCGCGGCCGGGCTGCCGTCGGTCGTGCTGCTGCGCGGGCTCGTCGCTGCGTCGTTCTTCGGGAGCGAGGCGTACGTGCCGTTCCTGCTGCAGGCCGAACACGGGCTGTCGCCGTCGGCCGCCGGGCTCGCCCTGACGGTGGCGGCACTCAGCTGGGCCGCGTCGAGCTGGGCGCACGGCCGTCTGGGGGAGCGGCGGCTCAGTGCCCGGCGCACCTTCGGGGTGGGCCTCGCGCTGGTGCTCGTCAGCCTGGTGACCGCGCTCGCGGTCGCGACGTTCGACCTGTCGTGGTGGGTGCTGGTCGCCGGCTGGTTCGTCGGCGGTGCGGGCATGGGCGCGATCTACCCGCGCGCCTCGATGCTGACCCTGCGGTTCTCCGGCGAGGGCGACGACGGGTTCGCGAGCTCGGCCCTGACGATCGCTGATGCCGCGGGCAGCGTGATCGGTCTGGCGGTGACCGGCCTGCTCTTCACCGCGACCGGTGGCGCCGACGGCACGGTGTCGTTCCCCCTGGTGTTCGCGGCGATGATCGGTTTCGCCGCGCTGGCGATCGCGGCCGTCCGACGGCTCGGCCCCGTGCCTGCGCCGGCGACGACAGCCCCGGCAAGCCCGGGCGGAACAGTCCCGTCGCGGACTCCGTCGTCGCACGGCCCGGCCGCCGGGTAGCGTGGCAGACCGGACCGAAGAGGAGACCACCGTGCTGCGCATCGTCGCCGTGACCGTCGCCCTGGCGGCGGCCCTGACCCTGGCCGGGTGCCAGGGCACGACGTCGGCTGCCCCCACACCCGTGCAGAGCACCGACCTGACGAGCTCCGACGGGGGTTTCGACCAGCAGGCCGTGATCGGTGTCGTCCTGGTGCACGACGACGCGGCCCTCGCCGACCGGCTCCGAACCGACCTGACCGATGCCGGGTTCCGGCCGGACGTCCGGGTCGCTCCGGCATCGGGTGCAGCGGCGTCCCAGCGGACCGCGGTCGCCCAGCTCGTGCGGAAGGGGGCCAAGGCCCTGCTCGTGCACGCCGCCCGACCGTCCGCGCTGACCGGCGTGATCCAGACCGCCCACGACGCCGGGGTCGTCGTGGTGTCCCTCGGCGATCCGCTGCCCGCGACCGGCACCGGTGGCGACGGGGTGTCCGCCGACTACCGCGTGCCGTCGGAGGGCGACGACGCCGACACCGCGGCGACGGCGGTCGACGTCGTGCAGTCCCTGCAGCGCGGCGAGAAGCCGGAGAGCGACCCGACGGACGGCGACACGACGGACGCCGAGTAGGAACGGTCCGCTCAGCTCCACCACGCGGGGAACGACAGCGTGATCGTCTCGACCAGCGCCTTCCGCGACCGCCGGGGCCCGGCGAGCCAGGCCTCGATCGCCCCGACGAAGCCCTGCGCCACGAACCCCGCGGCGACGTCGTCGAGCAGGTCGGGCCGGTGGGCGGGGTCGAGCTCGCGGATGTGCAGGGCGCTCGACACCGTGAAGTGCTCGACGAGCAGCCGGTGCAGCGAGGCGTCGTTCGGGTCCGGCAGCGCCTTGCCGTAGATGTCACGGTGCGTCGTCACGTGCTCGACGACGGCGTTGATGCCGCGCCGGGTGATGGCCACGAGCTCATCGGCCCCGGCGCCCCGGTCGGCGGCGGCCCGGCGCTCGTCGGCGTCGTCCTGCCGGATGCGGTCGAGTTCCGGCGTCAGGACGTCGGCGAGCAGCGACCCGGGGGAGACGGCGTGCGAGTAGAACGTGGCCCGGTTGATGCCGGCGGCACGCGTGACGTCGGCGACGGTGATCTCCGAGACCGGTCGGTCCGCGGCGAGTCGCAGGATCGCCTCGCGCAGCGCTGCAGTGGTGTGCAGGATCCGGGCATCCACCATGACGCCCACCCCCTTCTGATCCGCTTCACCCGGAAGGCCCCCGAGCAACCCGACGCTACCGCATGGTCCGCGCCGGGCCGAGGGGCAGCACGAGCCGCTTCACGCGGGCGGCCGGCACCGGCGGCGCCGAGCAGGCACCGGCGACCGTAGGATGGTTCCGCGGACGAATCGATTCGATCGACCCGCGATCACCCCCCGCCCCCTCATCGTCGAAGGACTCCTGTCTCGTGACCGCGCCCGCCACCACCGGTTCGCTCCGGGTCGTCCTGCACCCGGGAGACTCGCTCTCCCGCGGGCAGCGACTCGTCTACGTCTTCGTCCTGGGCGCCCTCACGGCGCTCGGTCCGTTCACGATCGACCTGTACCTGCCGGCGTTCCCGGCGATCAAGGACCAGTTCAGCGTCACCGACGGCGCGGTCCAGCTGACGCTCACCGCGACGACGCTCGGCTTCGCCATCGGGCAGCTCCTCGTCGGCCCGTGGAGCGACAAGGTGGGCCGCCGACTGCCGCTGATCATCGCGACGACGGTGCACATCGCCGCCTCGATCGGTGCGGCGACCGCGCCGGACATCGAGCTGCTCGCGGTGTTCCGCGTGCTGCAGGGCATGGGCGCCGCAGCCGGTGGTGTCGTCGCGATGGCGACGGTGCGTGACCTGTTCGGCGGCAAGCCGCTGGTGCGCATGTTGTCCCGCCTGGCGATGGTGAACGGCCTCGCACCGATCCTCGCGCCGCTCATCGGTTCGCAGATGCTGCAGTTCACCAGCTGGCGCGGCATCTTCGTCTTCCTCGCCTGCTACGGCCTGGCGGTGGTCATCGCCTCGATCCTGCTCATCGTCGAGACCCTGCCCCCGGCCCGCCGGCACGAGGCCGGGCACTCCACCATCGGCCAGCGCTACAAGGCGCTGTTCTCCGACCGGATCTTCGTCGGCGTCGCGCTCATCGGCGCCATGGTGTTCAGCGGACTGTTCTCGTACCTCAGCGCGTCTCCGTTCCTGTTCCAGCAGGTCTACGGGCTCGATGCGCAGCAGTACGGGCTGCTCTTCGCCGTCAACTCCGTCGGGGTCGTCCTCGGCGTGCAGATCTCGTCGCGGCTCGCCCAGCGGGTCGGTCCGCAGTGGATCCTGGCGTGCTCGACCGCGACCCTGCTGCTGGCGTCGATCGCGATCATCGTCCTCGACCAGCTCGGGGCCGGTCTGGTCGGCGTGCTCGTCCCGCTGTGGTTCTTCATCGCCGCGTGCGGGTTCTCGTTCCCGCTCGTGCAGGTCATCGGTCTCGCCGCCCACGGGAAAGAGGCCGGGACCGCCGCCTCGGTGCTCGGCGCCCTGAACTTCGGCGTCGCCGGGCTCATCTCGCCGGTGGTCGGCTGGCTCGGCATCACGACGGCCACCCCGATGGCGATGGTGATGGCGTCGACCGCCGCCGTCGCGATCCTGATGCTCTGGTTCGTGGTCCGCCCGCGGACGGTCCCCGCGCTGACGCACTGACGACCCGGGCCGCCGCGGGCTCCGGTCCCTAGGCTGTGCCCATGAGCGACGCGACGGAGCGGGCACGGGCGGCTGCCGAGGCAGCGAGGCAGGCTGCGGACGAGGCACGTCGGCTCGCCGACGAAGCGGCGCGGCGAGCCGAGGAGCTCGCCGCCGCACTGGCGGCGGAGGAGCAGGCGGGCCGCACCGCGGACGCGGAACCCGCGGTCGTCGGGTCCCCGCCACCCACCGGCCTGGAGGCGCGGCTCACGCCCGACGCGGAGCCCGCCCCTGCGGCCGCACCGGCTCCCACCACCCCTGCCGCGGCGGTCGACGCGACCGCCGCGGATCCGGTGGCGACGGCGGCGACCGGCACCGTGCCTCCCGTCCGCGCAGAAGCCGGCCCGCTCGGACCGGACGCGGTCGCGGCCATCTGTGACGGCTACGCCGTCGACGGCGGCGCGATCGAACTCGGTGCCCTGGTCAACGGCGCAGCGGTGCCCGACGTGCAGGTCCGGATCCCGCTCGCGATGCTGAACCGGCACGGACTGGTGGCCGGGGCGACCGGCACCGGCAAGACCCGCACGCTGCAGGTGCTCGCCGAGCAGATCGCGGCGAACGGGGTGCCGGTGTTCGCCGCCGACGTGAAGGGCGACCTGTCGGGTCTGGCCGTCGCGGGGCAGGCGACCGACAAGCTGCTCGACCGCACCGTGGGCATCGGCCAGCAGTGGCAGGGTGTCGCGAGCCAGGCTGAGCTGTTCTCGCTGGGCGGGCAGGGCACCGGCGTGCCGATCCGCGCCACCGTCTCCGGGTTCGGGCCGCTGCTGCTGTCGAAGGTGCTCGGCCTGAACGACACGCAGGAGTCCTCGCTCGGTCTGGTGTTCCACTACGCCACGCAGCAGGGCCTGGCGCTGGTGGACCTCGACGACCTGCGGAGCGTGCTGACGTTCCTGGTGAGCGAGCAGGGCAAGGGCGAACTCGCCGAGCTCGGGGGCCTGTCGAAGCAGACCGCCGGGGTGATCCTGCGGGAGCTCGTCACCTTCGCCGACCAGGGTGCCGACCAGTTCTTCGGCGAGCCCGAGATCGACACGCAGGTGTTCCTGCGGACGGCGGCGGACGGGCGGGGGATCGTCAGCTTGCTCGAGGTGCCCGGTGTGCAGGACCGGCCTGAGGTCTTCTCGACGTTCCTGATGTGGTTGCTGGCGGACCTGTTCAACGAGCTGCCTGAGGTGGGCGACCAGGACGAGCCGAAGCTGGTGTTCTTCCTGGACGAGGCGCACCTGCTGTTCACCGGGGCGTCGAAGGACTTCACCGAGCAGATCGTGCGGACCGTGCGGCTCATCCGGTCGAAGGGCGTCGGGGTCTTCTTCGTGACGCAGACCCCGAAGGACGTGCCGAACGACGTGCTGGCGCAGCTCGGGTCGCGCATCCAGCACCAGCTGCGCGCCCACACGCCGGACGACGCGAAGGCGCTCCGGGCGACGGTGTCGACCTACCCGACGAGCGACTACGACCTGGGCGAGGTGCTCACGTCGCTCGCGACCGGCGAGGCCGTCGTCACGGTGATGAACGAGCGGGGCGCGCCGACCCCCGTCGCGTGGACCCGGCTGCGCGCACCCCAGGGGTCGATGGACCCGATGCCGGCCGACGAGATGGCCGCACGGGTGCAGGCCTCACCGCTCCTGGCGACCTACGGCACCCGCGTCGACCCGGACTCGGCGCGCGAGGTGCTCGCGCGCCGGATGGAGGCGGCGGCCGCTGCGGCCGACGCCGCTGCCGCAGCCGACGAGGCCGCTGCTACCGCGGCGGACGCGTCGGCGGATGCCCAGCAGGAGTACGAGCGGCAGCAGCGGGAGTTCGAGCGGGCCGAGCGAGCGTCGGAGGCGCGGCGGTCCGGTCGGTCCGGCTCCGGTCGGTCGGGCGGGACACGGCGGTCCGGGACGCAGCGGTCCGGGACGCAGCGGTCCGGGACGCGGCGAACTGCGGGGGACCCGCTGTCAGACCTGCTCGGCTCCGGGCTGGGCGGGACCATCGCGAAGGAAGTGGTGCGCGGGATCTTCTCGACGCTGCGGCGGCGGCGCTGACCGGTCCGCCGGTGGGTCAGCGGGCGTCGAGACCGGCGAACTCGACGGCGAGCAGCCCGCCGACGACCAGCACGACGAGGCCGCCGACGAGCAGGAACGCCGACCGCTGCTCGTACCAGGCGCGGCTCGTCGGGTAGCGCTTCGCGAAGGTGCGGGCGGAGACCGGTCGAGCATCCTCGACGACCTGCACGCCGAGCGCGTCGACGACCCGGTCGAGCCCGTCGTCCCCCCACACGTCGGCGCGGAGCCGGAAGAGGTGGGTGCCGGTCCGGTCGAAGGCGACGAGTTCCCGGACGGTCCGGTCCACCGACGAGCCGAAGGTCGTGGCGAGCACCAGGCTGTGCACGCGCTCGCGGGGGATCCGCCGGTGCGCCGTGAGGACCCCGCGGATCGTCAGGCCGTCGTCGTCGATCCCGATGAACGCGGTGTGCAGTCGGACGAACACGATGCCGACGGCCGCGGCCATCGCGACGACGATCCCGGCGAACACGGCCCACGTGCGGAACGGGAACGAGACCCAGACCAGGGCGACGGCGAGCGGCACGGCCGAGAAGGCGATGCTCAGCGCGGTGGAGCGGACGAGGGACCGGCGCGGACGGAGGACCGTGTCGAAGACGGCGGGCCGCACGGGTACTGCGGGCACGGTGGTGTCCCCCATGGCGCGTCTCCTCGTCCCCTCGGGTGTTCCGGGCACGCTGATCAGCACGCCCTCCGAACGACGCCCCTGCCGCTCGATGCACCGCGGTCGGCTCGTCCCGGAGCCGTTCGCTCGGCCAGCATAGGCGACCGACGGGTACCGGGGACAGCCCGTTCCACCCCTGGTCAGCGTTTCCCGGCCAACCGAGGGGGAACAGGGCACGCGCTCGTCCGCAGGGTGGGGGACCGCACGGTCGTGGAACGACGAAGGACCCGCACCGATCGGTGCGGGTCCTTCGTGGTTGTTCGGCCTTGCTCGCTGCGGAGAATGGGGGATTCGAACCCCCGAGGGCTTGCACCCAACACGCTTTCCAAGCGTGCGCCATAGGCCACTAGGCGAATTCTCCTGACACCGTCTCGCGACGGCGACACCCAATGGTACAGGTTCTCCGCGGTGCTCACGACCGCGTGTCGTCGGTGCCGGTGCTCCCAGATGTCGTGACATGTGCGGCGACTACCCTGGGCGTCGTGTCGACCCGCATCTACATCACGTCAGCAGAAGGGCACACGGGCAAGAGCACCGTCGCCCTCGGTGTCCTCGAGACCCTCGCCCGGTCCGTCGGCCGCGTCGGCGTGTTCCGGCCCGTCGCCCGCTCGGTCGTCGAACCCGACTACGTGCTCGAGCTGCTCCTGCAGCACACGGCCGTCGGCATCTCGTACGACGACGCGGTCGGGGTCACCTACGACGACGTGCACGCCGACCCCGAGGCGGCGCTCGGCACCATCGTCAACCGGTTCGCCCAGGTCGAGCGGCAGTGCGACGCCGTCGTGGTGCTCGGGTCCGACTACACGGACGTGGGCAGCCCCACCGAGCTGTCCTTCAACGCGAAGGTCGCCGCGAACCTCGGCGCCCCGGTGCTCCTCGTGCTGGGTGGCCGGGACGCCGCCGAACGTGCGGCCCGCACCCCCGAGGGCATGGCGCAGGTGGCGGACGTCACGACGAGCGAGCTGCGGGCGGCACACGCGCAGCTGTTCGGCGTCGTGGTGAACCGTGCCGACCCGGACGTGCTCGCCGCCATCGTGACGAGCGTCGAGCAGGCCGTGCACGACGACCACCCCGACGTCCCGGTGTGGGTGATCCCCGAGGACCGCGTGCTCGTCGCCCCGACGGTCCGCGCCCTGCTGCAGGCCACTGGCGCCACCCTGGTGCGCGGTGACGACGCCCTGCTCGACCGCGAGGCCCTCGGCACCGTCGTCGCGGGCATGAGCATGGAGAACGTGCTGCCCCGGCTGATCGAGGGCGGCATCGTCGTCGTCCCCGGTGACCGGAGCGACGTCCTCATCGCCACGCTGCTCGCCAACCAGTCCGAGACGTTCCCGAGCCTGGCCGGCGTCATCCTGAACGGCGGGTTCGAGATCGCCCCGCAGGTGTCGCGGCTGCTCGAGGGCCTGTCGAGCTCGCTGCCGATCGCGCAGAACGACCTCGGCACGTACGACACCGCACTCCGGATCACCCAGACCCGTGGCCGCCTGGCCGCCGACTCGCCACGGAAGGCCGACCTCGCGCTCGCCCTGTTCGAGCAGCACGTCGACGCCGAGGCACTGCGCGACCGCCTGCAGCTCGCCCCGTCCGGGGTCGTCACCCCGCTCATGTTCGAGCACGGCCTGCTCGACCGGGCGCGCAGCTACGGCAAGCGCATCGTCCTGCCCGAGGGCGAGGACGACCGCATCCTCCGCGCCGCCTCCACCCTGCTGCAGCGCCAGGTCTGCGAGCTGACGATCCTCGGCGACCCCGCGGCCATCCGCACGCGGGCGACCGAGCTCGGCCTCGACCTCGAGGCCGCGCAGCTCGTCTCGCCGTTCGACCCCGAGCTGCGTGAGCGCTTCGCCGAGGAGTACACCCGGCTCCGCGCCCACAAGGGGATGTCGATCGAGCTCGCCCGTGACACCGTCACCGACGTCTCGTACTTCGGCACGATGATGGTGCAGCTCGGGCTCGCCGACGGCATGGTCTCCGGCGCGAAGCACACCACCGCGCACACCATCCGGCCGTCGTTCGAGATCATCAAGACCCGTCCGGACACCTCGATCGTGTCGAGCGTGTTCCTGATGGCGCTCGCCGACCGTGTGCTCGTCTACGGCGACTGCGCGGTGATCCCGGACCCGACGAGCGAACAGCTCGCCGACATCGCGATCTCGTCCGCCGAGACCGCGACCCAGTTCGGCATCGACCCCCGCGTCGCGATGCTCAGCTACTCCACCGGCGACAGCGGCTCCGGCGCCGACGTCGACAAGGTGCGCGCCGGCACCGCGTTCGTGCGGGAACGCCGGCCCGACCTGCTCGTCGAGGGCCCGATCCAGTACGACGCCGCAGCCGACCCCACGGTCGCGTCGACGAAGATGCCGGACTCCCCGGTCGCCGGCCGCGCAACGGTGTTCATCTTCCCGGACCTCAACACCGGCAACAACACGTACAAGGCCGTGCAGCGCTCGGCCGGCGCCGTGGCGATCGGCCCGGTCCTGCAGGGCCTGCGCAAGCCGATCAACGACCTGTCGCGCGGCGCCCTGGTGGGCGACATCGTGAACACCGTCGCGATCACCGCGATCCAGGCCGGCACCGCGACCGACGCGGCCTGACCGCCCGACCCGCACCGCGCCTCCAGGCCCGACAGAAAGTGACCACCCCGTGACCGCAGCCCTCGTCGTCAACTCCGGCTCGAGTTCGTTCAAGTACCAGCTCATCGAACTCGAGGACGAGCGCACGCTCGCCTCCGGGCTCGTCGAGCGCATCGGCGAGTCCGCCGGGGCCTGGAAGCACACCAATGCGCTGACGGGGGAGTCGTCGTCGAACGACGCCGCGTCGGTGCCCGACCACGCCGCCGGGTTCCAGGCGATGATCGACGCGTTCGCGAAGGTCGGGCCGTCGTTCGACGAGCACCCGCCCGCCGTCGTCGGCCACCGCGTCGTGCACGGCGGCACCACCTTCGACCGTGCGACGGTCGTCACGGACCAGGTCGAGCAGCAGATCGAGGACCTCAACAGCCTCGCACCGCTGCACAACCCCGCGAACCTCGAGGGGATCCGGGCCGCGAAGCAGGTCTTCTCGGACGTCCCGCACGTCGCCGTGTTCGACACCGCGTTCCACCAGACGATGCCGCCGCACGCGTACACGTACGCGATCCCAGCCGACCTGGCCGCCGAGTACGGGATCCGCCGCTACGGCATGCACGGCACCAGCCACAAGTACGTCTCCGAGCAGGCCGCGGCGTTCCTCGACCGGCCACTCGCCGAGCTCAAGACGATCGTGCTGCACCTGGGCAACGGCGCCTCGGTCGCGGCGATCGACGGCGGCAAGTCCATCGAGACCTCGATGGGGCTCACCCCGCTCGAGGGGCTCGTCATGGGCACCCGCTCCGGTGACCTCGACCCCGCGGTGCTCATCCACCTGCACCGCGAGGCCGGGATGACCTTCGACGAGCTCGACACCATGCTCAACAAGCGGTCCGGTCTGCTCGGACTGACCGGCAACGGCGACATGCGCGACGTGCAGGACGCCGCGACCAAGGGCGACGAGCAGGCGGAGGCGGCGCTCGCCGTGTACCGCCACCGCATCCGTCGATACGTGGGTGCCTACACGGCGCAGCTCGGCGGGCTCGACGCGGTCGTGTTCACCGCGGGGGTCGGCGAGAACAACGCGCTGCTGCGGCGGCGCGTGCTCGCGGGGCTCGAGCACCTGGGCATCGAGATCGATCCGGACCGGAACGAGCTGGCATCGCGGGACGCCCGCCGCATCTCCACCGACGGCTCACGGGTCGCAGTGCTCGTGATCCCGACGAACGAGGAGCTCGAGATCGCCCGGCAGTCGGCTGCGGTCGCGCTCTGACGCGTGGCGTCGTGCCGCCGCGCGGCGCGGCGGTGCGGGGGCACGGTGCGGTGTTCGTGGGCTGGTGCGGGGTTGCCTGGTGGGTGCGCGCTTGCAGCGCGGCACGGGGCGCGGAAGTCCGCACGGGGTGAGTAGGTGCGCACGGTGCGGACGGGAGGCGCGGGGCGGGCTGGTTCCGTGCCTCCCGTCCGTCCGTGGGTCGCGTCCGGTGCACAGTGCGGGGATCGTCGGTGGGTGCGCGCTTGTGGCGCGGCACGGGGTGCGGAAGCTCGCACGGGGTGAGCAGGTGCGCACGGTGCGCGGCCCGGCACCTTCGGCGAGGAACTCGCACGGAGTGACGAAGCGCGCACGGTGCGCGCCGCGCGGGCGGGTCAGGTGAGCGCGTTCAGCGCCGCCGGGATCGGGGTGTCGCCGCTGGTGACCTCGAACTGCACGCCGACCGCGGCGTCGTCGAGCAGGGCGTGCAGGACGACGGTCGCGACGTCCGCGCGGGGGATCGATCCGCGCGGGACCGTCCGGCCGACGTGCACGGTGCCCTGCGGCGGCGTGTCGAGCAGGCCGCCGGGACGCACGATCGTCCAGCGGAGGCGTCGGGCCCGCAGGTTCGCGTCCGCCTCGGCCTTCGCCCGCAGGTAGACCTGGAACACCGCGGCGTCGTCCTGCGCGGGCACGACGGCGAGCTCGGGGTCGTAGGTGTCGGCCGCCATCGCGGAGATCATCACGTACCGCTGGATGCCGGCACGCTCGGCGGCGTCGGCGAGCAGGATCGCACCGTCACGGTCGACGGTGAGCTTCCGCTCGGCGCCGCTGTTCGGCCCGGCACCGGCGGCGAACACCACGGCATCCACACCGCGCAGGCGGAGCGCCAGGTCGTCGTCGCCGAGCTGCTCCAGGTCGGCGACGATCGCACGCGCCCCCTGTTGCTCGACGTCGGCCACGTGCGCGGGGTTGCGGACGATCGCGACGGCGTCGTGGCCGGCGTCGGTGATCTGGCGGGCGAGGAGCAGGGCGATCTGGCCGTGTCCTCCGGCGATGGCGATCTTCATGTGTTCGAGTCTGCCCGTTGCGTCCGGTAGACTTCTCGGCGGCTCCTCACGTGACGCCATCCAGGCCAACTCCCCCAGGGCGGAAACGCAGCAAGGGTAACCAGGCTCTGGCGGGTGCGTGAGGAGTCTTCTTCGTTCCGGGTCGAGTCGGCTCCCCGGTGTCCGCCCCCCGTTCGGGAGGTCTCGCGTCCTTTTTCGTCGATGCTTGCGGACAGCTTCCTGATCATGTGTAAAGATCTGCCTCAGGAATCCCCAACCAGGATTCCGACCCTCCACCGCCTCACCAGCGGTGGATTCCGAGGATCAGGTGGCGGGCGCGCCCGCCAGGAAAAGAGACACGCATGCGCAGGCACGCGTCGCTGCCCGGTACCCCCGTACCCTCCGCAGCGGACGAACGGACACGACGGATCACCCGCGCCGGCGGCCGAGCTCGAGGACGAGCGACGGACGACCGGCGGCTCCTCCTGCGCGGCGGCGTCATCGCCACGGTGACGGCGCTCATCGCCGCCACCGTGGCGATCCAACCCGCTGCGGCCGCCCAGACCGACGTCGCCGAGGCCGAGGGGCTGCTTCTGAGCGGCTCCGGCATCGTCAACGCCGACGCGGTCGCCCAGCTCGGCGGCGCGTACTCCGCGCGCGGCGCGACCTCGGGCGGCGGCACCACGAACCAGCCGCTCAACCTGACGGCGCTCAACGCGGTCGGGGTGAACCTCGGCAACGACGTCAACCTGCTCGGCCCGAACGGCATCCTGACCCTCGGCGTCGACGGTCAGTACGCCACGACCTCGGCCACGGGCGCGACCGCGTCGTCGGGGCTCCTGACGAACGACGGTGGCATCGGGGTCGGCACGGGGTCCGGCACCGGCGCGGCCACCGTGAACCTCAACCCGCTGTTCTCGCGCGTCGGCGCCGACACCACGGTGCTGTCGAACGCGCAGCTGCGGGTCGGGGCCCTGGCGTCCCGGATCCAGGCGACGCGCGGCACCACGGTCGGGACGACGACCGATTACCGGATCGCCGGCGCCGACCTGAACCTGACGAGCCCGGCGGTCGCCGGACTCAGCACCGCGCTGCGGAACGACCTGCGCACCCTGTCGGGCACGGTGAACTCCGCGGTCGGGGCGGGCGGCGCGCTGTCCGGCACGACCACGGCGCTGACGAGCGAGCTGCAGCGGCTCCTCCGCACGACGAGCCTCGGACTCGTGAACCTCAACGGCACGGCGGTCACCGCGACCGTCGACCTGAACCTCGACGACACCCTGACCCGCGTGCTGCAGCAGCCGCTCACGGACGGTGCGGTGACGATCACCCCCTCGACCGGTGCGATCACCGTCGACCTCGACCGGCTCACCACCCTGAACGGTCAGCCCGCGAACACGTCGGTGCTGACCGAAGCGGCCGTGAGCTCGATCAACCGGAGCATCACGACGATCCTCGGCACCCAGCTGCCGACGGCACTGCAGACCGCGGTCGTGAACACGATCAACTCGACCGCCGTGCGGGTGAACGTCACCGCGAACGTCAACCTCGCGGGCATCCCGCTCACCGCACTGGCCCTCCGCGCGGACACCACGCTCGGTGCCCTCGCCGGTACGTCGCCCGCCACCGCCACGGTGACGGCGACGGGCGGGCCCCTCGGCCTGAACGTGCTCGGCACCCTGCTCGCCCCGGCGGTCAACACCGTCGTCATCCCGGCGCTGCAGACCATCGTGCGTCCCCTGGTGACGGGCACGGCCCTGACGAACCTCGGCACGACGCTCACGGCGACGACCTCGGCCGTCTCCACCCTGCTGAGCCCCGTCGTGCTGCTGCTCCGTCAGGTCGTCGACCTCACCGTGAACGCGCAGGACACCACGGGCTTCCGCGACCCCCGCGGGTACGACACCGGATCGCGGAGCGTGCACGCCCTGCGGCTCTCCGTGCTCCCCGGGGCGAACGTCGCCACCGTTGATCTCGCCACCTCGACGGTGCGCGCCACGGCGTTCGCGGCTCCGACCATCACGGCACCCACGGCCGGACAGCAGTTCACCGTGCCGTCGGCGAGCTCGACCCGCAGCGTCGTCGTGAGCGGGGCCGGCGAGCCCGGTGCCGCCGTGGCCGTCAGCCTCGGCGGGGACCTGACCGGCACCGCGACCGTCGCTGCCGACGGGACCTGGACGACGACCATCGCGGACGTCCCCACCGGTGCGTACACCGCGACCGCGACCCAGACGGTCGGCGGCACCGCGGCCGGCACCGCGACGCAGGAGTTCTCCGTCGTCGCACAGCGCGCACTGACGATCACCACCCCGACGGCCGGTCAGACCTTCACCACCACGGGGGAGACCGCCCCGGTCACCCTGACGGGCACCGCGACGGCGAACGCGCGCATCGACGTCGACCTCGGCGGCGGCGTGACCGCGACGGGCACGGCGGACGACGCCGGCGCCTGGAGCATCACCGTTCCCGAGGTCCCGGTCGGCGAGCAGACGGCGAGCGTCACGCAGACCGTCGGCGACACGACCTCGGCACCCGTGACCCGGTCCTTCCGGGTCGTGGCCGCAGCCGGCCTGACCGTCGACACCCCCACGGCGGACCAGGACTTCCCGCTCGCTGGCGACACCCGGTCCGTCCCGTTCTCCGGCAGCGCACAGGCCGGTGCCCGCGTCGACGTCGACCTCGGTGACGGCCTGACCGCCACCACCCGCGCGAACGCCGACGGCACCTGGTCGACGAGCATCACGGACGTCCCGGCCGGGGAGTACTCCGCCGAGGTCACCCAGACCGTCGGCGGCACCACGAGCGCCCCGGTCACCCGGGACTTCACCGTGACGGCCGCCCCCGCGCTCACCATCGACGAGCCGGCCGACGGCAGCACCATCACCGTCGCCGACGAGCGCTCGACCACCCCGGTGACGGTGTCCGGCTCGGCCGCCCCGAACGCCCGGGTCACCGTCGGCATCGGTGGTTCCTTCACCGCCGCGGTCACCGCGGACGAGGACGGCGCCTGGACGACGACCTTCGCCGACGTCCCGGTCGGCGACCGCACCGCCACGGCGCGTCAGACCGTCGACGGCACCACGTCCGGCCCGGTCGAGACCACCTTCACCATCGAGGCGGGCGACCCGCTCGCGATCACCGCGCCCGACGACGGCGACATCGTCACCGTCCTCGACGCCGACACCACCACCGACCTCGACCTGGCCGGCACGGCCGAGGCCGGCGCCGAGGTGCGGGTCTCGCTCGGCGACGGGCTGACCGCCACCACGACGGCCGACGACGACGGCACCTGGACGCTGACCGTCACCGACGTCCCGGTCGGTCGGTACACGATCTCGGCGACGCAGACCGTCGGCGGGACCACCTCGCCGGCCGTCCGCCAGGTCGTCACGGTGCAGGCGGGCGCCCCGCTCGCCGTCACCGCTCCGGCGCAGGACTCCACCGTCACGGTCGCGACCGACGACTCCGTCGTCGACGTCACCGTGCGGGGTACCGCGCAGCCCGGCGCCCGCGTCGAGGTCGTCCTGGACGACGGTGACGCGGTGTCCACGACGGCGAACCCGCAGGGCACCTGGTCGGTGGTCCTCACCGACGTCGGCACCGGCGACCACACCGCGACGGTCACCCAGACCGTCGACGGTGCGACCTCGGCACCGGTCGACCGTGACTTCGCGGTCGAGGCCGGCGACGAGCTCGTCATCGTGGCACCGGGCGACGCCCAGCAGGTCCCCGCCGGCACCGGCGGCCAGGCCAACGTGGTCGTCCGCGGCACCGCGGAGCCCGGCGCGACCGTCGCCGTCACGATCGACGAGGGCGACCCCGTCGAGGTCGTCACGGACACGGCCGGCAACTGGGAGCTCCCGACCACGCAGCTCGGCATCGGCGAGCACACCGTCGAGGCCGTGCAGACCGTGAACGGCACCGACGGCCCGGTGGTCAAGCGTGACTTCACCGTGGTCCCTGGCAACGCCATCGTCATCGACACCCCGGCGAGCGGCGCACGCTTCGTCGTGGTCGACGCCGACGCCACCGCGACCGTCCGGATCACCGGCACGGCCGAGCCCGGCGCCGCGGTGACCGTCTCGGTCGGACCCGGCACCCGGTTCACCACCACGGCCGACGACGACGGGCGGTGGGCGGTCGACGCGACCGGTCTCGCCCCGACCGGCCTGTACACGGCGTCGGCCAGCCAGGAGGTCGAGGACGTCGTGACGAGCGCCGTCCCGATCACCTTCGAGGTCGTCACTGCCAACGCGCTGACGATCACCGGTCCCGACACGGACCCGATCACGGTCGCCGGACCGGACGTCGTGCGCGACGTCACGGTCCCCGGCACCGGCCAGCCCGGCGCCGCCGTCACGGCGACCCTCGCCGGCTCCGAGGACCAGGAGACGACGGTCGGTGCCGACGGCACGTGGTCGGTCACGTTCCCCGACCTCGGCGTCGACGAGCACCAGGTCGCGGTCACCCAGACCTTGGCCGGCGCCGTCTCCGACCCGCGCACCTCCGACCCGGTCGAGCGCACGGTCACGATCGAGGCAGCCGATGCCGTCACGATCACCGGCCCGGGGACCGACGCGGTCCTGCTCGTGCCGGACGCGGACTCGACGCGCGACGTCGTCGTCACGGGTTCGGCGGAGCCGGGCGCGCCGGTGACGGTGCGACTCGGCGACGACGAGGCGACCACCACCGCGGACGCGGACGGCGACTGGACGGTCACGTTCGGCGGGGTCGGTGTCGGCACCCCGACGCTCACCGCCAGCCAGACGGTCGGCGGGACCACCGCCTCCAGTCCGGACCAGACCGTCACGGTGCGGGCCGGGACCGCGCTCGCCATCGTGACCCCGGAGGACGGCGACGTCCTGACGGTCGCCGACACGTCCGGCACCGCCGACGTCGAGGTGACCGGTCGCGCGCAGCCCGACGCCGAGGTGACGGTCCGGCTCTCGACCGGCGAGACCGAGACGGTGACCGCGGACGAGGACGGCCGGTGGGAGACCACCTTCCAGGACGTCCCGGTCGGTGACCACCGCGTCACCGCGACGCAGGTCGTCGGCGGGCAGACCTCGACGCCGGTGACGGCGGCGGTGTCGGTCCGTGCCGGCGCCCCGCTCGTCGTGTCCACCCCGCGGGGTGCCACCACCGTCACGGTGGCGGACGACGACGCCACCACCGGGGTCGACTTCGCGGGCACCGGTGAGCCGGGCGCGACCGTCACGGTCGACCTCGGCGACGGCGGGACCGCCACGGCGACCGTGGACGAGGACGGCCGCTGGGCGACCACGGTCGAGGACGTGCCGACCGGTTCGTTCACGGCCTCGGTCACGCAGGCCCTGAACGGCACCACGAGTGCGGCGGTCGAACGACCGGTGTCCGTGGTCGCCGCCGCGGACCTCACGATCCGTGAGCCCGGCGACGACCCGATCACGGTGGCCGACGGCGACGCGACGACGACCGTGACGGTCGCCGGTGACGCCCAGCCCGGCGCCACGGTGACGGTCACCGTCGACGACCGCGACCCCGTCGAGGTCACCGCCGGTGACGACGGCTCGTGGAGCGTCGACGTGCCGGACCTCGGTGTCGGCGAGCACACCGTCGACGTGACGCAGACCGTGGACGGCTCGACCTCGACCACCCCGGTCGAGACGACGTTCGAGATCGAGGCGGGCGCGCCCGTCGTCATCACCGAGCCGACGGCCGACCAGGAGTACACGGTCGCCGACGGGGACGGCACGACGACGGTCGACGTCGCCGGCACCGCCGAGCCGGGCGCGACCGTCGTGGTCGACCTGGGCGACGGTCGCACCGAGTCGACCACCGCGGACGACGACGGCGCGTGGAGCGTCTCGGTCCCCGGTGTGCCGGCCGGCACCACGACGGTCAGCGTCACGCAGCGCATCGACGGCACCGAGTCCGCGCCGGTGACGGTGGACGTCCGCGTCCTCGTCGCCGACCCGATCACGATCGCCACCCCGGCGGACGGGACCACGATCCGGGTCGCCCAGCGCGACTCGGTCGTGACCCTCACCGCCGCGGGGGCCGCCGAGCCCGGTGCCGAGGTCCGTGTCACGATCGACGGCGGCGACGCCCGGACCGTGACGGCGACCGACGCCGGCACCTGGAGCGTCGAACTGCCGGACACCGCCGTCGGCGAGCACACGATCCGTGCGACCCAGACGGTCGACGGCTCGACGTCCGCGGCGGTGCGCAGCACCTTCACCGTGGCACCCGGTGCCGCGCTGACGGTCACCGCCCCGGCGGACGACACCACGTTCACCGTGCCGAGCACCGACCCCACCGCGACCGTCCCGGTCGGCGGCGAGGGCCAGCCCGGCGCGACGGTCCGCGTCGTCCTCGACGACGCCGACCCGGTCGTGGTCCGTGTCGGCACCGACGGACGGTGGGAGACCGCGCTGGTCGATGTCCCGGCGGGCGAGCACACGCTCGTCGTCACCCAGGTCGAGAACGACACGACGTCCGACCCGATCGAACGCGACGTGACCGTCGCGGTCGCCGCCGCGGACGCGATCGTCGTGACCAGCCCGGCCGACGGCACCGACTACCGGGTGCTCGGCGGTTCGACCGACGTCCGCGTGACGGGTACCTCGGCACCGAACGCCACGGTCTCGGTCCGCATCGACGACGGCACCGCGGTCACCACGACCGCGGACGACGACGGTGCGTGGTCCGTGACGGTGCGGGACGTCGCTGAGGGGTCCCACACGATCGCCGCCAGCCAGACGGTCGACGGAGCAAGCACCGACGCCCCGCAGGTCGGCTTCACCGTGACGGCCGCGACGCCGGTCGTCATCTCGAGCCCGACCGACGGCCAGGCGTTCCCGACCACGGGGTCGACGAGGTCGGTCCCGGTGAGCGGCACCGCCGAGCCGGGTGCGACCGTCACGGTCGACGTCGACGGCCGGACCGCCACGACGACCGCCGGCGACGACGGCTCGTGGACGGTCACGATCGGTGGCGTCCCCGTCGGGGAGCACACGGTGTCGGTGACGCAGACGGTCGGCGGTCGGACCTCCGACCCGGTGACCGCCGACGTCACGGTCGTGGCCGCGCAGGAGACGGGCATCGTCATCACGAGCCCCGACCCCGGGCAGCTGATCACGGCGGACGGGTTCGGTGACACCGGCTCGTTCACGGTGACCGGTCAGGCCACCCCCGGCGCCGCGGTGACGGTGACCCTGTCCACCGGGCAGGTCCGCACCACCACCGCCGACGACGAGGGGGCGTGGAGCGTCGCGTTCGAGCGCGTCCCCGAGGGGGAGTGGACGATCAGCGCCACGCAGTCGGTGAACGGCACGACCTCCGCGGCGCCGCAGGTGCCGATCGTGGTCGACACCCTGGAGCCGCTCGCGGTCACCTCGCCGACACCGGGTTCGCAGTACATGGCCGACGAGGACGGTGACCACGACCTGATGGTCACGGGCACCGCCGAGCCCGGCGCGACCGTCACCGTGCAGCCGATGGGCCGCGACGCGGTCGCCACGACGGCCGACGAGGACGGCACGTGGTGGGTCATGGTCGGGCTGCCGGTCGGCGGCCACATGCTGCGCGTCACCCAGTCGGTCGGCGGGTTCACCTCGCAGGCGCAGATGCTCCGCGTCATGGTCATGGACGATGCCGTCGACCCGGAGGAGCCGGGCACGCCCGGCACGCCGGGGACGCCCGGGGCCCCCGGAACGCCCGGGACCCCCGGAACGCCGGGTGCACCCGGTCTGCCCGGGACGCCGGGGACCGGCGGCGGCTCCGGCACCGGGACCGGCACCGGCACCGGCGGTGGCTCCGGGAACGGCTCTGGCACCGGGATCGGTGGCTCCGGCAACGGCACCGGTGCCCTCGCCTGGACCGGCGCGGACGTCGTCCCGATCGCCGGCACCGCGGCGGGCCTGGTGGCCCTCGGGTTCCTGCTGCTGGGGCTCTCCCGCCTCGCCGGCAAGCTCCGTCGCCGCACCCGCGGCTGAGTCCGCACCAGCGTCACACACCGCGCCTCCCGCCCGTCGACCAGACGGACGGGAGGCGCGGTGCCGTCCGGGCGCTCGGCCCACCGCCGACGGGTGGTCCGGCCCGGCAGGACGACCTGTGGACGGGCACGCGGGTTGTCGGTCGTGACGGCTACCCTTGTCGCGTGGTCACCGCCCTGTATCGCCGTTACCGGCCCGAGAACTTCGCCGAGCTGATCGGGCAGTCGCAGGTCACCGACCCGCTCCGCACGGCGCTCCGCACGAACCGCGTCAACCACGCCTACCTGTTCAGCGGGCCCCGTGGCTGCGGCAAGACGACGTCGGCCCGCATCCTGGCGCGCTGCCTGAACTGCGCCGAGGGCCCGACCGACACCCCGTGCGGCGTCTGCCCGAGCTGCGTGGAACTCGCCCGCGACGGCAGCGGTTCGCTCGACGTCATCGAGATCGACGCCGCGAGCCACAACGGTGTCGACGACGCGCGTGACCTGCGCGACCGTGCCGTGTTCGCGCCGGCTCGCGACCGCTACAAGATCTTCATCCTCGACGAAGCGCACATGGTGACGCCGCAGGGCTTCAACGCGCTGCTCAAGCTGGTCGAGGAACCGCCGGAGCACGTCAAGTTCATCTTCGCGACGACCGAGCCCGAGAAGGTCATCGGCACCATCCGGTCGCGCACCCACCACTACCCGTTCCGGCTCGTCCCGCCCGCGGTGATGCTCGAGTACATCGAGCAGCTCTGCACGCAGGAGTCCGTGTCGGTGGCCCCCGGCGTCCTGCCGCTGGTGGTGCGTGCCGGCGGTGGATCCGTCCGTGACACCCTGTCGCTGCTCGACCAGCTGATGGCCGGCAGCGAAGACGGTGCGATCGCCTACGAGCGTGCCGTGGCCCTGCTCGGCTACACCGACGCCGCCCTGCTCGACGACGTCGTCGACGCCCTGGCCGTCGCCGACCCGGCGTCCGCGTTCGCCGCGATCGACCGGGTCGTGCAGACCGGACAGGACCCCCGGCGCTTCGTCGAGGACCTGCTCGAGCGCCTGCGTGACCTGATCGTCGTCGCGGCGACGAACGAGAGCGCCGCCGCCGTCCTGCGTGGGGTCTCACCGGAAGAGCTCGACACCATGAGCCGCCAGGCCGGGGTCTTCGGTGCGACGGGGCTCTCCCGCTCGGCCGACATCGCGAACCGGGCCCTCACCGAGATGACCGGCGCGACCTCGCCCCGGTTGCACCTCGAACTCATGACGGCCCGGATGCTCGTGCCCGAGGCCGACGACACCCAGCGCGGAGCCCTCGCCCGGGTGGAGCGACTGGAACGTCGCGTCGGTGTCGGCGACGTCGGTGGACACGACGCCGGCACCGGCGAGCAGTCCGCTCCCGCCGTCGCCGCTGCACCGCGTCGTGAGCAGCCGGCAGCCGCGGCTCCCGCAGCGCCCGCTCCCTCCCTCGCCCCGACGCCCGCTCCGGCAGCGGCTCGTGCGACGCCCGAGCGTCCCGTCGAGCAGCCCGCCGCGCCGCAGGCCGACTCCGGAGCCGTGGCTCGTGACGCCGCAGCGTCGTGGGCAGCGGTCGCTCCGAGCACTCCTGGAGCGCCCGTCCAGACCTCGACCGAGCCCGCGAAGCCCGAGCCCTCGAAGCCGGATCCCTCGAAGCCGGAGCCCTCGAAGCCCGCGGCCGAGCCGGTCAGCCCGTCGTCCACCGGTCAGGGCACGACGATCGGTGACGAGCCCGCCGTCCGGACCGTCGGTGCCGTCGGCTTCCAGCAGATGCGTGACTCCTGGCCGCAGATCGTCGAGCACGTGCAGCACGCCAAGCGTTCGGCGTGGTCGGTGGTCGTCACGGCGCAGGTCACGGCACTCCGCGACGACGTGCTGACGCTGACGTTCCCGAGCCAGCAGGACGTCGCCTCGTTCAAGGAGATGTCCGACCCCTCGGCGAGCGTCAGCGAACTGCTCCGCGCCGCCATCGTGGACGTCCTCGGGCTCCGGGTGAAGTTCGTCGCCCGCGGGCCCGGACAGCAGCAGCGTCCCCAGCAGCAGCAGCAGCAGCAGCAGCAGTCGGCTCCGGCACAGCAGGCCGCACCGGCCCAGCGTCCGGCGCCCGCCGCCGCCGCGACTCCGGCGCCCGAGCCCGCAGCACCGGAGTCCCCGGCACCGGCGTCCGCTGGTGCGCCCACGCCGACGGCTACCCCTGCCGCCGAGCCGAAGGCCGCGTCGGCAGCACCCGAGTCGACGGCACCTCCTGCGCCGACGGCAGCTCCCGCGCCGAAGTCCGCGCCGGCGCCGAAGGCAGCGCCGACTGCGTCCGCCCCGCAGCGCGACCAGGCACCGGCCGAACCGGCCCCCGCTCCATCCGGTGCGCCGGTGACGGACTGGGCGGTCGCGACGATCCCCGCCAGCGACCCCACCGCCGACGCCGTCCCGGAGTCCGTCGAGCCCAGCTGGGCAGCACCCTTCGGCACCGTGCCGGCGTCCGCGCCGGTCGCCCCCGCCGAGACGAGCACGCCCCAGCCGGCCGAGTCGGCACCGTCGGCCGCACCCGCGCGACCGGGCGCTGCCACGGCCGGGCAGCCCGACCAGCCGACCGCCCCGGGTCCGCAGGCGGCGTCCGGAGCGGGAGCCGTGCCTCCCGGCGGTCCGGTCGTGCCGGGCGTCCCGGTCGACGACTACCCACTCGACGACGAACCGTACGACGACGGCGCCCCGTTCCCCGACCCGGGGATCGGACGCGGTGCAGCGCCCGCCGCCGCAGCCCCGGCAGCCGCTGCGACGGCAGCCCCGGTGCAGCAGCCCGCACCGCAGCGCGCGGCCCAGCCGGCCGCCGCACCCGCGCGCACCGCACCGCCCGCACGCCGGGCCCCGGTCGCCGGCCGGTACGGCGAGGCCGTCGTGCGTGAGATCCTCAACGCCCAGTTCATCGAGGAGACCGCTCTCCACCAGGACGGTGCCTGATGTACGACGGGATCGTCCAGGACCTCATCGACGAGTTCGGTCGCCTGCCCGGCATCGGCCCGAAGTCGGCGCAGCGCATCGCCTTCCACATCCTGCAGACCGAGTCGTTCGACCCGAGCCGACTGTCCGAGCTGCTCGCCGACGTCAAGGAGCGGGTCCGCTTCTGCGAGATCTGCGGCAACGTCACCGAGAACGTCCAGTGCAGCATCTGCCGCGACCCGCGCCGCTCACCGGCGACGATCTGCGTGGTGGAAGAGGCGAAGGACGTCGCGGCGATCGAGCGCACACGAGAGTTCCGCGGGCTGTACCACGTGCTCGGTGGGGCGATCAGCCCGATCGACGGCATCGGACCGGACGACCTCCGCATCCAGCAGCTCATGACGCGCCTGGCCGACGGCACCGTGGCCGAGGTGATCATCGCGACCGACCCCAACCTCGAGGGAGAGGCGACGGCGACGTACCTCAGTCGGCTGCTCGTCCCGATGGGCATCCGCACCACGCGGCTCGCGTCGGGGCTGCCGGTCGGCGGCGACCTGGAGTACGCCGACGAGGTCACGCTCGGTCGTGCCTTCGAAGGGCGCCGCGTCGTCGGCGGCTGACCGCCACGCAGGATCCTTGCGTCGGGGCCCACTCGCACGCAACATCCCCGAAACACCGACTACCATTGTGAGACCGCGTGACCTCGCGGTGTCGCCGTCTCCGGGAGTACCAGCCAGTGGCCTTGATCGTGCAGAAGTTCGGTGGTTCATCCGTCGCGGACGCCGAGAGCATCAAGCGCGTGGCGAAGCGGATCGTCGAGACGAAGAAGGCCGGCAACGACGTGGTCGTGGCGGTGTCGGCGATGGGCGACACCACCGACGAACTCGTCGACCTGGCGCACTCCGTCACGCCGATCCCGGCCGGCCGTGAGCTCGACATGCTCCTGACCGCGGGGGAGCGCATCTCGATGGCGCTGCTCGCGATGGCGATCAAGAGCCTCGGGGTCGAAGCGTCCTCCTACACCGGCAGCCAGGCCGGCATGCTCACCGACGCCCAGCACGGCAAGGCCCGCATCGTCGACGTCACCCCGAAGCGCGTGCGCGAGGCGCTCGACTCCGGCCACGTCGCGATCGTCGCCGGGTTCCAGGGCTTCAACCGCACCACGGGCGAGATCACCACGCTCGGCCGAGGCGGCTCGGACACCACGGCCGTCGCCCTCGCCGCAGCACTCGACGCCGACGTCTGCGAGATCTACACCGACGTCGACGGCATCTTCACCGCCGACCCCCGCGTCGTGCCGAAGGCCCGCAAGGTCGACCGCGTCACCAGCGAGGAGATGCTCGAGCTCGCAGCCTCGGGTGCCAAGGTCCTGTACATCCGCGCCGTCGAGTACGCCCGGCGGCACGGCGTCACCCTGCACGTCCGGTCCTCGTTCAACAACAACGAGGGCACCATCGTCTACAACCCTGCCGAGGGGGAAACCGTGGAAGAACCGATCATCACCGGGATCGCCGGAGACCTCTCCGAGGGCAAGATCACCGTCGTGGGGGTCCCGGACCAGCCGGGCAAGGCCGCCGAGATCTTCACCAACGTGGCACGCGCCGGGGCGAACATCGACATGATCGTCCAGAACGTGTCGGCAGCGTCGACCGGGCGGACGGACATCTCGTTCACCCTGCCGAAGGACCAGGGCCAGACCGTCCTGACGGCGCTCGAGGTCGCGAAGGTCGACATCGGCTACGAGAGCATCCAGTACGACGACCAGATCGGCAAGCTCGCCCTGGTCGGCGCCGGCATGCGCACGAACGCCGGCGTCTCGGCGCAGCTGTTCCGCGCCTTGCACGACGCGTCGATCAACATCGAGATGATCTCCACCTCCGAGATCCGCATCTCGGTCGTGACCCGTGCCGACACCCTGAACGAGGCGATGCGCGTCGTGCACAGCGCGTTCGGCCTCGACGCCGACGCCGAGGCCGTCGTCTACGCCGGCACCGGCCGCTGACGCCCGCCGACCCGTCGATCCGCTGAACCACCAGGAGCACCGCATGAGCACCCTCACCGTCGCCGTCGTCGGCGCCACCGGCCAGGTCGGCGCCGTGATGCGTCGCCTGCTCGAAGAGCGCGCGTTCCCGGCCGACCGGGTCCGCTTCTTCGCGAGCGCCCGTTCCGCCGGCACGACGCTGCCGTTCCGCGGCGAGCAGATCGTGGTCGAGGACTCCGAGCTCGCCGACCCGTCCGGCATCGACATCGCGCTGTTCTCCGCCGGGGCCACCGCCTCGCGGGCCCTCGCGCCGAAGTTCGCCGCCGCCGGGGCACTCGTCGTCGACAACTCGAGCGCCTGGCGCATGGACCCCGACGTCCCGCTCGTGGTGAGCGAGGTGAACCCGCACGCCATCGACCAGGCGCCGAAGGGGATCATCGCGAACCCGAACTGCACGACCATGGCGATCATGCCGGTGCTCAAGGTGCTCGACACCGAGTCCGGGCTCCGCCGACTCGTCGCGACGACCTACCAGGCGGTCTCGGGTTCCGGGCTCGCCGGGGTCGAGGAACTCCTGGGTCAGGCGAAGGCCGCGCTCGAGCAGGACACCGCTGCGCTGACGCACGACGGATCCGCCGTGACGTTCCCCGAGCCCGTCAAGTACGTCCGTCCGATCGCCTTCGACGTCGTGCCGCTCGCCGGCAGCATCGTCGAGGATGGTCTGGGTGAGACCGACGAGGAGAAGAAGCTCCGCAACGAGAGCCGGAAGATCCTCGAGCTGCCCGACCTGCTCGTCGCCGGCACCTGCGTGCGCGTCCCCGTGTTCACCGGGCACTCCATCTCGGTGCACGCCGAGTTCGAGCGTCCGCTGACGCCCGAACGCGCGACCGAGATCCTGTCGAGCGCACCCGGAGTCGAGCTCTCCGACGTCCCGACCCCGCTGCAGGCCGCCGGCCAGGACCCGGCGTTCGTCGGCCGCATCCGCGCGGACCAGTCCGCGCCCGAGGGCCGCGGCCTCGTGCTGTTCGTCAGCAACGACAACCTGCGGAAGGGCGCCGCGCTCAACGCGGTGCAGATCGCCGAGACGATCGTCGCGCGCCGCTCCGTCGACGCGTAGCGCGCCCCGGGCGCGACCAGCAGACGGACAGGAGGCCCGTGGCGACACCGCCACGGGCCTCCTGTCCGTCTGTCGGGTGCCGCCGGTAGGATCGACGGGTGGCAGAGCAGCAGGTGGACCCCATCGACGTCGTCCTGATCGGCGGAGGCATCATGAGTGCCACGCTCGGGGCCATCATCCACAAGCTCGAGCCGAGCTGGAAGATCCGCGTGTACGAGCGGCTCGGCACGGTGGCGCAGGAGTCCTCGAACCCCTGGAACAACGCGGGCACCGGGCACTCGGCACTGTGCGAGCTGAACTACACGCCGGAACTGCCGGACGGCCGCGTCGACATCGCGAAGGCCGTCACGGTCAACGAGCAGTTCCAGGTCTCGCGCCAGTTCTGGGCGCACCTGGTCGAGACCGGCGTGCTGCCCGAACCCACGAACTTCATCAACCCCACGCCGCACATCTCATTCGTCTGGGGCGAGGCCAACGTCGCCTACATGCGCGCCCGGTACGAGGCCATGCGGGACCACCCGCTCTTCGCGGGCATCGAGTTCTCGGACGACCCGGCGCAGATCCGGAAGTGGGCGCCGGCGCTCATCCCCGGCCGCAAGAAGGACCAGCCGATCGCGGCGACGTACTCGGCAGCCGGCTCGGACGTCGACTTCGGGTCGCTCACCCGCCAGCTCTTCGACCAGCTCGAGATCGACGGTGTCGAGTTCGAACCCTCGCACCAGGTCACCAACCTGACCCGCTCGAAGGTGTCCGAGGGCTGGGTGCTCAACGTGCGCAACGAGATCGGCCGGTCGACGCAGCGCATCGCGGCGAAGTTCGTCTTCGTCGGCGCCGGTGGCGGAGCCCTGCACCTGCTGCAGAAGTCCGGCATCCCGGAGATCCGGGGCTACGGCGGCTTCCCGGTGTCGGGTGAGTTCCTGCGCACCGACGACCCCGAGGTGGTGCAGAAGCACTCCGCCAAGGTCTACGGCAAGGCCAGCGTCGGTGCCCCGCCGATGTCGGTGCCGCACCTCGACACCCGCATCGTCGACGGTGGGTCGTCGCTGATGTTCGGGCCGTACGCGGGGTTCAGCCCGAAGTTCCTGAAGCAGGGCTCGGTCCTCGACCTGTTCCGCTCGATCCGCCCGCACAACCTCCGCCCCATGCTGAGCGTCGCGTTCTCGAACTTCGACCTGGTCCGCTACCTGGTCGGCCAGCTCCTGGCCTCGAAGCACACCAAGTTCGAGGCGCTCCGCGACTTCATGCCGAGCGCCGAGCCCGAGAACTGGCACCGCATCACCGCGGGGCAGCGCGTCCAGGTGATCAAGCCCGACAAGGACAAGGGCGGTGTGCTGCAGTTCGGCACCGAGGTCATCACCGCTGCCGACGGCTCGATTGCCGGCCTGCTCGGGGCGTCGCCGGGTGCCTCGACCGCCGTGCCGATCATGCTCACGATGCTGCGCCGCTGCTTCCCGGACCGGTGGGACGGCTGGCAGGACGACGTCCGCGCGATGGTGCCGACCTACGGGCAGGACCTCGGGGACGACCCGGCTCTGGCCGGCGCCACGCTCGAGCGCACCGCGAAGGTGCTCGGCCTGCACCACTGAGGCCTGTCGTGGTCCGCGCCGGTTTGCGGTCTGTTCGAACGTGTGTTCGAATGACGGCATGCGGTGGAGTGGACAGGCGATCGACGCCGAGCAGAGCGACGCGCTGCCCGGGATGGAATCGAACAGCGGGTTCGTCCGGAGCGTGACGACGCCCGAGTTCGCCGGGGTGACCTTCCACGAGGTCCTCGCGAAGAGCGCCCTGAACCGGGTGCCGAGCGCGGACGGGTCGGGCACGTACGGCTGGACGATCAACCCGTACCGCGGGTGCAGCCACGCCTGCGTGTACTGCTTCGCCCGCCCGACCCACACGTACCTGGAGTTCGACGGCGGCGCCGACTTCGACCAGCAGATCGTGGTGAAGACGAACGTCGCCGACGTGCTGCGTCGTGAGCTCGGCAAGCCCTCGTGGGACCGCCACCCGGTGGCGCTCGGCACGAACACCGACCCGTACCAGCGGGCCGAGGGGCGCTACCGGTTGATGCCCGGGGTGATCGAGGCGCTGGCGGAGTCGCGCACCCCCTTCAGCATCCTGACGAAGGGCACGCTGCTGCGCCGCGACCTGCCGCTGCTGGCCGAGGCGGCGAAGGTGGTGCCGGTCGACCTCGCGATGTCGATCGCCGTGTACGACGACTCGCTGCAGCAGTCGGTCGAGTCCGGCACCCCGACGACGTCGGCCCGGCTGGCGACCGTGCGGGCCATCCGCGACGCGGGGCTCGACTGCGCCGTGTTCCTGATGCCGGTGCTGCCGTACATCACCGACACCCGGGCGCACCTCGACGACGCCATCGGTCGGGCGACCGCGGCCGGCGCGACGAGCATCATGTACTCGGCGCTGCACCTGCGGCCGGGCGTCAAGCCGTGGTGGTTCGAGTGGCTCGGCCGCGAGCGACCCGACCTGGTGCAGCGGTACCGCGCGATGTACCTCGACAACACCTACGCGCCGAAGGACTACCGACGGTGGCTGTCGGAACGCATCCGCCCGATCCTGGCGGCGCACGGGGTCGGACTGGGGCGCGTGGACCCGGCGACGGGGTCGATGGGCTTCTCCGAACCGCGGACGCTGCGGCCGGGCGTGCCGCAGGGGCTGGGCCCGGGCGGGCCACAGGCGCTGCCGCAGGAGCAGTCGGTGCCGACGGTGTCACCGCTGAAGCGCGCGGACCCCGGGTTCGACCAGCGGCTGCTCCGGCCGACGGCGGCGCAGACGCTGTTCTGAGGGGCGTCCGTCCGGGTCGTGTCCGGTCCACGTTCGGGGGACAGCAAGACCCCGGTCCGGGCCGCTATCATCGTGCGGGTCGCCGCACGGCCCCGGATTCGGGGTACACGGCCGCTGCTCCGGTGGTTGGATCGTGGACGGCGCCCTCGCCACCCGGAAGGATCCACCTCGTGCTCGGCATACCCACGCACCTCGCACCGCGAGTGAACGCGTGGTCGACCGTGCGCGCCTTCCACGCCGGTGCCATCGGGTCCCTGTTGGCCGCGGCCATCACCCTCGTGCTCTACGGGCTGTCCGAGCCCGGGGTGCAGGTCGTCGGCACCGCGCTGGCGGTCGTCCCGATGCTCGCCATGATCGGCGTGCACGTGCAGTTCGGCTCCCGGGTCTCGGCGATCGCGTTCCTGGCGGTCGGCGGTGTCTGCGCCTGGTGGTTCGCCGTCGGGGTCCAGCAGCAGGTCCCGACCGGGTGGGTGACCTCGTACCTGATGTCCCTCGTCGTGATCCCGCTCATCCTGGTCGGGGGAGCCGGCGCCGTGCCGAGCCGCGTCGTGCTGTGGTCCTTCGTCGGCTTCCTGACCGGACGACTCGCCACGTGGATCGCCATCGTGCAGGCCGACCAGTCGCCCCGTCCGCTCATCCTCGCCTGGGTCACGCTGGGCTTCGTGGTCGCGCTCGTGCTCTTCACGACCCGCAGCACGGGGCGGAGCGAACGGGTGCAGCCCGAGCTCCTGCGCTCGGCGCGCGAAGAACACGTGTCCGCCTACCGCGCCGGGGTCGAGGCCGAGGCGTCCGCGATCCTGCACGACACCGTGCTCAACCACCTCGGCGCGATCGCCCTCGCGCCGGACGGCCCGATGGACCCGCACCTCGCCGAGACGGTCGACGCCGACGTCGCGGTGCTCACCGGCAAGGGGTGGCTCGCGCCGGCCGCCCGCCCGCGTCCCGGGGCCGCGGCCGAGGCGTTCGGCACCATGGTAGACGAGCACCGGACGCTCGGACTCGACGTGACCGTCTCGGGTGACACCTCCGCGCTCGAGCGCCTGGACCAGCGTGCGCTGTCGGCGGTCGTCCGGGCCGTCGGCCAGTGCCTGGCCAACGTGCGGAAGCACGCGGGGACCGACGCCGCAGAGGTCAGCGTGTTCGACGACAGCGCGTCCTGCACCGTCATGGTCGTCGACGACGGTCGTGGGTTCGACGAGGACGCCACCGGAGCCGACCGGATGGGCCTCCGCGGTTCGGTGCGAGAGCGGATCGGCCGGGTCGGCGGTGACGTCCAGATCTGGTCGTCGCCCGGTTCCGGCACGAGCGTGATGATGACCGTGCCGTACGGACCCGTCACCGGCGCGGTCACCGTGCCGGCGGTCAGCGACGGCCGGGGGACCGAGCGATGAACGCGATCCGGCAGCGGCTCGGGTCCGGTCCGGGGCCCCGTCGCACCGCGCAGCAGTACGACCCGCTCGGCGCGATGGGGTCGCGACCCCTGGCCGTCGTGCTCGGGGCCGGCAGCGTCGTCTGGGCCCTGCTCGTGTCGATCTTCGACCGCGACGTCGTGGGCAGCCCCACGCTCAGCGCCCTCACCGTGCTGCTCGTCGCGGCCTCGGCGGTGGTGGTGCTCGCTGCCTCGAGCCCGTTCCGTGCGCCGTTCCCACGGTCGGCGTTCGTCGCGCACGTCGGGTTGCTCGGCTTGGCGTCGGTCACGAGCGTCGCGGCGCAGTGGGGGCCGGACCGCAGTGCCCTGAACGACTTCATGTCCCTGATCACCGCGACCGGCATCGTCATGGTCGCGCCGTACCGCCCGTGGACCGACCTGACGATCGGCGGGTTCGTGCTGGCCGCGGTGAACGCCGTTACCTGGGGCGCGGGCGCCGCGGAGTTCCCGCACGAGGTGCCGGTCGCCGTCGCGGCGTTCCTGGCCGCGGCACCGACGCTGGTGCTGACCGCCGCGTCCGCGGTGTTCGCCTGGACCTTCGCGGGGCTCGCCGAACGGGTGCAGATCCGTGCCGGGTCGTACTCCGTCGCACGCGCCGAGCGGGACGGCATCGCGGCGAGCGTGCAGCAGGACCGCTCGACGATCCTGTCCCGCGACGTCGCCCCGTTCTTCGCCGAGCTCCGCACACGCGACGTCATCACCGACGCCGACCGTGCCCGTGCCCGCGCGATCGCCGACGGCATCCGGGCGTCCATGGTCGCCGACGCCGATCGCACCTGGTTCGAGCACGCCATCCGGGTCGACGGCGGCCAGGCGCCGGTGGTCGACGACCCCGACGGCCTCATCGCGACGCTCGACACCGACCAGCGGGCGGTCGTCCGCACCTTCGTCCGTGCGGCCCTCCGTGCCTCGACCGTCGACCCGGCCGGCTTCCGCGCGACGGTGCGACGAGCCGACACTCTGGCGGACCCGGCACCCCAGGCCCGCCCCGCGGGGGCCGCGGGCAGCCCTGGCGGCCCGACC